>JAFIGC010000268.1 GCA_020831635.1 Verrucomicrobiota bacterium
CTTCGTTGCACTCGCTACCGCACTCCAAAGACGCTTCGCGTCGCAAATCCACCGCGCGTGTCAGTCCGCATGTTGCCCCAACCAGCCCGCCAAACGATCCAACTCTTCGCTTCCTTCGCGACCTTCTGTTCAAAAACACAAAGGATTGGAACAGAAACAAGCAAAGGGAGCAAAGGAAACGCCACCGCCTTTTCCCTCTGCTCCCTCTGCGTCCTCCTGTTCAAAAAATTCGGCGGATAGGAACGGAGGACTGGAAGCTAAATCCATCTAATACTCAGCTCAAACGGAACGATGTTCAACTCGTGTCGATCCGAACATCGAACGTCCAACTTCGAACATTGAACCTGACAACCTTCAACCGGTAACTGTCATCCGCATCGGCAGAGGTCTCAGGCTCCGGAAAGCGGCAGCTCGCAAGCTCGCTACACGCACTCCAAAGACGCTTCGCGTCGCAAATCCACCGCAGGCGTGGTCCGTCAGTGTTGCATCCCAATTCGCCGTAACCTTCACCGCAGGGTGAAATATCGGTGTTTGGTCGATTTTTCACGAAATGCGCCGGGGGGAACCCCACATTGTTTTTTGAACCACAGGGTGAAGTGGGAGGCGTGGTGGAAGCCGAGATCGGCTCCGATTTCCTGGATCGTATGGTCGGTGTGCATCAACAGATCGTAGGCGCGCTCCCGGGTCAACTGCGTGTGATATTTCCGCAGGGTGCCGCCGGTTTCCTGACGAAACAGACGGTTGAGCTGCGCCAGGCTCAGCCCCACCCGCGCCGCCGCCGCTTCGGATCCCTGGCTGTAGGTGCCCCCGCGCCGCTGGCGGAGAAAGGTGATGGCCTCCAGCACCCGGGAATCCTCGAGGTTCCCCAGGGTGGGATGCAGACCCTCCGACAAGAGCGCGTGGGCCCACACTTCCACCCAGCGCATCAGCCGACGCTGCACGGCCAGATATCCGCTGATATCGGTGTCTGCATTATGGACATGAATGCTGCCCTCTTTTCCGAAGCGGGCGGACACCTCCCGCACCAAATCCATCGCCGCCCGCTCCAAATCCGGATGCCCGGACGCCTCCAACACCCGGCTCAAACCCCGTTCGAAGAGTTGCTCTTCATTGTGTAGACTGGCCCGGAAGTTAATGGAAAGCAGTTCCGTGTCCGGTGCAAAGCGTTGCCGGCGTTTGCCGGGACGCACCATCAGCCATTGCCCCGGACCCGCCTCCGTCACCGTACCGTCCTCCCGCTCCACCCGCGCCCATCCGCTCCGAATCAGCCAAGCGGCGGCATTCGCCATGTTTTTCCGTCCCCGACCCGTGTCCGGCACCTTGCCCTCATAACAAAACAAGAGCGAGGTCTGAAAGGTGTTGTATTGCCATAAGGGTTGCTGATTTTTCGCCATGCACAAAATAGTTAAGACAATGTTTAAGTTGTGCAAGACAATTCGCTTCTGAAAGGCGGGGGCGTGGGGTAGTGTGGTGTCGTAACGTAACTTCCATCTGGAGAACCATATGAACACCCACAAAAAACTACTTTTGACCGCCGTCTCGGCACTTGGCCTTTGTCTGAGCCCCCTTCACGCCGAATTCATCCCCCTCCTGCTGGATTTCGGGCCCACTACGCCGACGGGCGCGAATCTGACCAACAGCCCGTATCATGCGGTGAGCGGCGCGAGCTTTGAGACGTGGAACATCCTCGGTACATCAGATGTCGCCAGCGGACTGCTCTGGGGAAACGGGACTGCCGCCACAGGGGTCACGCTCGATCTGGGGGTCTCTGGTGATAATAACACCGTCAATGAATCCATCATTGACTTTTCCACGCAACCCAGCAGTTCTAGTGCCTTGGGGGGCCGGACCAACACAGGGGTTTTTGACGGGAACTCCGTGGGAAAGGATGCCATTTTCAACAGTGGCAGCCCTCAGTTGGGATTGAAAATTGGAGGCCTGGCTCTGGATACGTACTATGTCTATGTGGTGGGCATTAACACCAATCTGGGTAATTTTGCTTCCAACCCAAATGATGGAAATTTAATTCCCATGAACATCGGAGCGTTGGCCACCGGAGATGTGGCGACATTGGATACGGACGGTCTTTCCGCGGTCAATATTCCCAATAACGTATTCAGTTCATGGTCCCAGGGAGCCAACTATGCCAGATTCGAGGTCACGCTTACGAATGACAATCCGTATTTAACCATCTTTACCTATGATAATAGCAACCGCGGCTTCCTCAACGCCGTGCAAATTGTCGCCATTCCCGAACCCGGCACCTTGGTTCTGCTTGGAATTGCGCTGGGAACTTTGCTAATCTTCCGCCGCCGGCAGTGAGCCAGTGCGGAGGTTGAGCGCGGCGAAGCCGCTTTGGAGTGCGTGTAGCGAGCTCTGCGAAGCTACCGCTTTGCAGAGCCTTCACTCCGCAATCCGCACTCGACACTCCGCATTCGAAAGCGGTAGCTTCGTTGCACTCGCTACACGCACTCCAAAGACGCTTCGCGTCGCAAATCCAACGCCTTTTCACTCTGCTCCCTCTGTTCCCTCCTGTTCAAAGCTCTCCTAATTCTCCCCCAACCACACGCGGCCCGAAGCGGCCTCCGCCCGATGGAACGCGTCCCGGATCTGTTGCAAGACCTCCGGTGGCAGAGGACCTTTCTCCACCACCGCGAGATTGGCGCGGGCGTGTGCCGGATTCTTGGTGCCGATGATGGAGCTGTGCAGGCCGTCGAGGCTCAGGTTGAAGCGCAGGGCGAGTTCGGACCAGCCCGCGTTGTCATCCGTGAAGCCGAAGGCGGGAAGATAGAGATTCATCTCGGCCAGCCTTTGGGTGTAGACCGAAGCTTTGGCTGCGACCTGCTTGAGATCCTCGAATCCCCGCCAGGCGGCGTTGGCGACGGGCCGTTTGGCCACCACCCCGATCCCTTTTTCGCGGCAGAGCGGCAGGAGGGTGTCGATTTGGGTTTGATCGGCGATGCTGATGGAAGTTTCGATCACATCAAAGGCCCCGTGTCGGGCGGCGAAGAGGGCGCGTTCGTTGTCCCCCGAATATCCCGCAAACCGAATCTTCCCCGCCGCTTTGGCGGCCTGCAAAACTTCAATCGCGTCTCCCCGTTGCAGGGCGTCGAGATCGTAGGAGTGCAGCAGCATGGCGTCCAGATGATCGGTGCGAAGTTTCCGGAGCGCCGCATCGATGTCCGCCATGGTGATTTTCAGCGAACGCATGGAGCCGTCCGGCAGCACCTCGTGGTGACCGCATTTGCTTTGCAGAAAAAATTCATCTCGGCGATGACGGAAGTGCTCGCCGAGAAAGGCTTCGTGCGCGCCGTAGCACTGGGCGGTGTCCAACAGATTGCAGCCGGCGTCCAGCAGCAGCTCGATCACCTCCACGTTGTCGGTACAGCCGATGCCAAGGGGTGAGATTTGAATGTCGGTGTTACCAAATGGGTGCTTTTTCATGGGCTGTAGGAGGTGGGGGTTGTCATGGACGATTTCAGTGGGGTGTTCACCTGATCGTGAACAAAAGGGTTCAGCGTTTTTTGAGAGGAGGACCTCTGGACAAGACGTATTATGATTTTATCATGCGTGCATGAAGTAAAAACGTACGCTTTCAATTCAATCAGAGATCATACTCCAATCCCAAAGCAGAATGGGGTTGAAACCCCCAGGTCCGTCAGGCGACGCTACGCGGCGCACCCCGTTGCTTTTCCGTCGGTCCGTGGATTGAAATCCACGGCTATGCGTCGGACGTCGCTACGCGACGAATGC
>JAFIGC010000055.1 GCA_020831635.1 Verrucomicrobiota bacterium
CTCGGGCGCCGGCTCGGGCTCTGGCTCAGGCTCCGGTTCTGGCTCTGGCTCTGGCTCTGGCGCGGGCTCCGGTTCCGGCTCGGGCTCCGGTTCCGGCTCCGGCTCTGGCTCTGGCGCTGGCTCCGGTTCCGGTTCCGGCTCTGGCACGGGTGTAGGTGTCGGCACGGGCGTGGGAACTGGGGTTGGCGTGGGGACCGGAGTCGGCGTGGGCGTGGGCACCGGGGTGGGGGTTGGGGTGGGTGGGGGAAGGGGGCCGAGATATTTCATTTTCAGGGCCAAGTCAACCCGGTGGGAGGGAACGGGGAGTTCCCGGTTGCGTTCCGAGAGCATGAACACATTGGTTTCGTGAATTTCGCCGGTGAAGGTGTTCCACCATTCCACGCGATAGCGTCCCTCGTCGAGGCTGTCGGGCAGGGCCAGCCAGCCGCGGCCGGAACGGGGGAAATCGGGATCGTCGAAGCCGGAAGGCGGACGGGAGCGGTTGGCATGGGAGATCCAGTCGGGAAAAAGGTAGGCAAAGGCTTCGGTGCCGTTGCTTTTGCCGTAGGCCAATCGGTGGGGGGTCTGACGTCCGGGACGAGATCCTTCGTAGAGCACCGGCCAGCGGGCGGATGCATGGGATTTGCCCCGGAAATCCTCGCCCTCCAGAAAGCGGGCCGCATGGCCGTAGTGCTCGAACAGGTCGTGGAAATCCACCAGGTTGAACCACCAAAAACCGGTGGCGCCGGACATGTTGGTCATGAGTGAAATCCAGAGCCCGGTGCGGAATTCGGCGATCAAATGGTGGTCCCGGCTTCCCCGGGGCGTCCCCCCCCATTCGCCCACCAGGGTGAGCTTCTGATTGCGGGCCCGGCGGATGAAAAAGCGTTCGTAGCCCACGAGATCCTGGACAACCCCGTCCCAGGGATCGTTGGAGATGGGGCGTCCCTGGGCATCGCGCCTGACTTCATCATACAAGGGGTAGTTGCGGCTGGTTTGCACTTTTCCCGGCATGGAGATCGGGACGTTTTGACGGAAGAATCCGTTGTAGGCGTTGTTGTAGACTGCAATCAGGGAATCCAAATTCCAGAATTCAAGTCCATTGCGGGGATTGGAGAAGTGCGTGCCGGAGGCCACGGGATGGGCGTTGGCATTGCGGAGATAGGTGGCGGTGTCGTCGATCCATTGCTTGTAGGTTTCCATGTGTTCGTTGGTTTGGAAAGGATCGGGGTGATCGGGTCGGCGGCGCTCGTCGGAAATATCCCGCATGCTGCGGAAGTAGGGTTCGACCCATTCCGATTCCGTGATCACGCCCCACCAGGCGACCGAAGGGCTGTGTCCGGCACGGGCCAGCAAATAGCGCATTTTGAAGCGGTGCCAAGCCAAGGATTCGGGATGATAAAAGTACTCGGTCGCGTAGGTGTTGGGGCCGTCGTCCACGGAAAACGCGCTCCAGGGATTGTCCACCCATTCTTGGTCCACGGTTGAACTCAGGGAACCGTGGTTGGTGGTTTCGATGTTCATGTAGATGCCGTGTTTTTCGGCAAGTTCGATGATGCGGTCGAGTCTGGCGGCATTGGCCTGATTAAAGTATTTGCGTCCGTGATAGCCTTCGTGTCGGTGGTTCCATTCCAACCCCAGCCACCAGTTGCTGATCCAGATGCGGGCGAAATTTCCCCCGTGGGCTTCCATGCGGGAGAACCAGCGTTCGTAAATGGCGGTGCCCAAGGCGTCGGCATCTTCCAAGGAACGTTCCAAGGCGCCCGCGTAGATGCCGGGGCGGCGGTCGGTGGGACTGCGCATGGTGTGACCGAGCGGATAGAAAAACTCGCCGTTCATGAATTCAAGAAAACGGGGATCGTTTTCGGCCTGGCGCAGAAAACCGCGGGCCTCGGGTTCGGGTGTGGCCTCGAAGCGTCCGCTGTGCTCGATGATTTCCGGTTCGCCCCCGACGAAGGGATGGTGCGCGATCCGCAGGGTCCATTCGTGGACGCCGGACAACCAGGGACGGAACCGCACCCGCCAATCGGTATCGTCTTGCAATGTCCAGGTTTCCAAGCCGTTTTCAAAGGACCGCGCCACCGCTTGATGAAAAAAGCCGGGATGGCTGACCTCCCGTCCATCGGGGAGGGTGACGTGGAGGTCCACCGCGATTTCACGCGGATCGTAAGGGTTGTGGAAAATTCGGTTCAGTTCGAACCGCCAGTCCATTCTTTCGTATTGTCGGACCGTTTCGTCGGGCACCACCAGTCCCGAGAGGCTGAATTCGGGTTGGGCCGGGCTTTGGGGGAGGGGATGGGAGACGATGCGGGCGTCGTGTAGGACCAGTCGTCCGTTTTCATTTTCCGCGTCCGAATAGAGGCGCAGGATCACTTCGCGGATGTTCATGCGCTCCATGGGGGTCCAGGGGCGGTCCGGATCCTGGAAACAGGTCCAGGCCTCCGGGTCGTCCACGGGGATGAAAACCCGGTTGGTTTCGCCGTTGTGGAGGGGATACAGTTCGGAGGTGAACACCGTGCCCGGGGTGGTGCGCACGTGCACCTGTACGCTGGGGGAGCCCCGCCTCAACCGCGGTTCCAGATCCAAACGCAAGGCCGGGGCGACGCTCCAGCGCTGCATTTGTTGCAAGGCGGCGTCCAGAACCCCGTCGACGGCGCCGGAAAAGACGGCGGCCACTTCCCGGGATTCGGTTTGAATTTGCCGGGCGCCGCTCATGCCCATGGGGCTGGACCATCCGTCCCGTCCCACGGTGAGGGCCAGAACTTCGTTTCGGGCGGGCAATCCGGGGCTGGGCGCATAGACGGGCACGCCGGGCAAGGCGGATTGCAAACGGTCGGCCACGCTTTCAATCCAGGACGCGTGCAGGGGCGAGGCGCGCTTGACATCGAGATACAAGCCGTTGATTTCCGGAAAGGCGCCCAAGCGATGCCAAAGGTATTGCCCCCGTTTTTCGATGAGGTCGATCCATTGGGTTTCATCCCACATGTCCTGATGGAAGCGCACATGGCCGCCATTCGCGGCATTCCATGGATGATCGACCCAATTGTAGCGGGTGCGATTGTCGAGCAGGGTTTCGGTTTCCACCACCAGGAGCCCCGCGCGGCCCGTGTCCCGGATGGCCCCCTCGAATTCGGCCAGTTCCGGTTGAATGAAATTGCCCAGGCCGGCGTAATTGGACCAAGCCCGGGTCCAGTCCGGCACCATGTGCCAAAGAGTTGCGGTTTCTTCGCTTGCGGCGGGTTCCCACGGCAACTCCGGACCGCGTCGAACCCAAATGGTTTCTACGGGTTGGGGCAGAGTTAAATGACCCGGAGCGGGGAGGGTGGGCGGCGTGGCCGTCGCGTCCGCATCCGGAGCGGTTACGGTCAGGCTTCCGAGGGGGTAAGTCCTCTCTCCCCAGCGTGCCGTCACCGCGTATTCCCCGGGTTCGTCGAGGACTGTGCGGGCGCGGAAGACCGGACGGCGCCAGGGGACCATTTTGGCTTCGGAGGTGCCGGGAGAACGCCGTCGGCGGTGTTCCCGGGCCCAGAACGTGGCCTGTTCGCGGGTTTGGTCGTCGCGGGTAATCTCCAGGGTCGGGGCTTGTGCGGAATCAAAGGGATCCCCGGTAAACGAACGCGGTTCCACATCAATGTCCACCGGAATCCCCGTGACCGCATAAGTGGGCAAGGGTCGGGGTAGCAAGAATTTCACGGGATCGGCGTCCCGGGTCTTTTTTTCCAGCCGCCCCACTTGAATGACCCCGCCCCAGGGTTTGGGCGTATAGATCCGCAGGCCCCAACTGCGCACATCCTGAAGCAGATCGATGCCGAAAGGACGATCCGCGTTTGCGCAGCGCCAGTCGATGCTGTCGTCCTCGAGGGAAAGCCGGATTCGTTGGCGCTGTCCGGTGAGGGTGACATCCGCCCGGGCCTCCATCCAAACCCCTTCCCGGTTTTGGATGAAGAAAGAGAGCAGCAGCGGAAAATCGGGCACTTCGCTTTGGAGTTGCACGGAGATGGAAAGCTCGGAAAACCCGCGCCAATCCTCCTCGACTTGCTGAACGCGGTAGGCCGTGGGCGGGGTGCTGACGTACCAGCGTTCTTCGGCTTGGGTGGTTGAGAGGATGAGGAGGGAAAGAAGGAATGCGGGGAAATATTTCATGGTAGAAGAAAGTTTCGGTCCAGTCTGTGTATAATGCGTTCGCGCCAAACGGGTTCAGGAAGAGACCGGTCAACAAAAATCAAGCCGTGGGCGTTGGCGAGGGCGGGGAGGTTCTCCTTGAACCAGGGCATCCAGGGATCCACGCCCGGACCCGGCTCGGGCCCCAGGAGCAGTCCTTGCTTGGCGCCGGACTTGTGCTGGACCCGTTGGAGGGCAAACTGCCACTTCATCAGCCAATCATTGGCGGGCATGCCGCGTTCGAAGTCCGAGGCATCGACCTCCACCACCACAAAGTCGGCGGCATCAGTGGTCAGGGGCGCCAACAGAAAGCCATGCAGTTCAAACCAGGCCTCGGGTGCGGGAGGGCTTCGGGTGATTTTACCGGAGGAGAGTGTTTTGCCCAGGCTGTCCGGGGCGGTGCTGTCGTTTGGCGCCAGCCAAAGAATTTTGTCCAACGGAGGTCGTTGATCCCGAAGGCGTTGGGCCAGACGCCCCATGGTTTCCCACCTGCGGTCCAAGGGTGGCGGTTTGCGATGATCGGGCATGAGAATCACGGGCAGGTCGTTGATCTCCAAATAGCCGTCCCGCTCCGAAAACCCTTCGATGTTTTCCGTGGGTTGCAGCAGGCGGAATTGATGTTCGGCCTCCTCCAGCGAAAAGCGCAAAAACTTCCCGCGGTTGGGGTTGAACGAGACTTCGCCCATTTCGCCGGGGACCAAGGGGACGGTGGCGAGGAGGCGGTCGCCCGCATGAAGCGAGGCCTGGCCCCGCTCGTCCGCGCGCAATTGGAAGGCAAGGGGATCCCCGCGAAACACGACCTGAGGGGCGTAGTGCACGTTGAAACCGTTCGCCGACGCCTGCATGGCGGTTAGCGAACAGATACTGGCCAAACGTAAAACCTTCCAAGGGAAAGCCGTCCGTTTGCCGTTGAAGCTTTGACATATTCTGATTGACATTTTGCTGGTATATTGAGATGGTTCCCCGTAGTTAAACATTATCGCATTAGTATGAAAGACAAAAAACAAAATCAGATTGGTTTTACCTTGATCGAGATGTTGGTGGTGATCGCAGTGATCGCATTGCTGGCCGCTCTTCTCTTTCCTGCCGTAAATCGAGCCCTGGCGCAAGCGCGCCAGACCAAGTGCATGTCCCACCTGCGCTCCTTCGGCATGGCCTGGAATCAGTATTATCTCGAAGGAATTCAGGATCCCTACAATACTGAAATTGACGCGGTGTTCCCTTGGCTCTCTTCCATGTATCCCGACTACATGAGTGATGAAACCGCTTTCATTTGCCCCTCCGACCAGAGCCGGGGCACTTGGGGAGGCAAACCGACTGAATCGCCGATTTTCAGTCAGCAGGATTCCGAAAATTACTCGGAAGCCGATGACAATGCCAATAACCCGGCCTCGGGTCAATGGGCCAAACGAAATCCCGATGTCGAGCGAAATTCTTACCTTTACGAATTCAATGACGCGGATTGCTCTTGGTTCTCTTCCAATGATTACGTATTTGGACCCAGGGGATTGGCCACGACGGATGATTTTAATCTTTCCGGAAGATCCCACCCCTCATGGGGGCAGGTGAAGCTCATGCAATTACAATATGGGGACCGATTTTCCCAACGTGGGTATGATCGCACCCAGTTTCCGCTGGTGCGGTGTTTTCACCATTTTCAAGATCGTGAAGTTACGGTACGGGACACGTTGGACAATACGACAATCCGATCTTTTCGCGTGTTGAATGTTGCGGTGTCTGGCAATGTGTTTATGAGTGGCCTCCAATGGGAATTCCCTCTTGCGCGTTAAGTTTTTGTCCCGATCAGAAAGGCTTTTATGAAAAAAATGAATCTCGCCCTCGGTATGTTGTCGCTTGCTGCCCTGTTTCTGCTCGGTTGTCGGGCCACCGATCCGGTGACAACCGCCACCCGGGCCCACGACGCGGAAATGCAACGTGCCCGCTCCCTGTACCATCAGGGGCGCCTTTCCGAGGCCATGATCGCCGCCATCGACATCGGACACAACAACCCCAACGCCCCCGGACTTTCCAGCCTTCGCGCGGAAATCATGACCGCCCTCAATGATCGCCGGCAAACGGACGCCGAGTTGCGTCGGGACGATTCCATGACCCGGACGATGTTAGAATCCATGGAAGGCAATTTGGTGCCGGACACCTTTCGGATGCGCCGACAAATCCAAGGCAATGATTCCACCCATATCCGTCCCAAAAGCCCCATGGATTCCGTGCTCGACCAAACCGTGAGCCTGCATTTTGACGAGGTCAGCCTACGCGAAATCATCACCTATCTCGGTCAGGAAAGCCAACTCAACCTGATCGCGGACCAAACCTTGGACACGCCTCCGGTCACCATTCACGCCGAAGACATTACGCTGCGGGAGTTGTTTGATTATTTGTCCCGCAATCTGAACATCGAGTTCAATCTCGGGCGCAATCTCATTTGGATCACCCCCGGCGCCGAGGAACGCCCCGCAACCCCCATGTTCACCCGGGTGTACCGCATCCGGCACGGGATGCACAGTCAGTATTTGAGCGAAACGGGACTGGATCCCAGCCTGTTGAGTCTAATCGAAGCCATCGAACGTTTTGTGCCCGCCCCGGAAGGGTCCGACATCATGTTTGACCTGAATTCGCACATTCTCTTGGTCAAAAACTCGGAAAAGAATTTGGCGATCGTCGACAACCTCGTCGAGGTGCTGGACGTGACCCCGCCGCAGGTGCTCATCGAAGCCCGTTTTATCAGCACGAGCGTCAGCGATTTGCGCGAATTGGGCATCGACTGGCTGTTGCAAAGCGATGTGGACCTCAGCACCCGGGGCGGTCGTACCCGTACCCGCCTGAATCAGGGCGCCACGGTGGATTTCGGGGAGGCCATCAATGCCGGGGAGGGCTTTACGGGTACGTTCACGGGGATTCTCACCGATCCCCAGTTCCGCGCGGTTTTGCACGCGCTGGAACTCAAAGGGGATGCCCGCACCCTCAGCGCCCCCAAGGTCATCGCCGTCAACAATCGCCCCGCTTACATCCGCATCGGACGCGATTTGGCGTACGTCTCGGATGTGCGCATTGAGCGCGAAAGCTTTGGCACCGGGGACAGTCGCGAGGACTTGCTCATCCGCGACCCGGTGGTGGATACCTTGGAAACCGGATACGAACTTTCCGCCACCGTCAGCGTGGGTGCCAACCGGCGGGACATCAATCTCCGCCTCCGCCCCGAAATCGTGGAGTTGATCCGCTTCCGGGAAGTGACCCAAAGCGTGGTCAGCACCAACGAAACCGACGGCGCCGACGACGCGTCCGTGGCCCTCCCCATTTCCGGGATCGAATTTCCCGAACTCGCCCGCAGCATCATTGAAAGCGAGGTGGTCGTGCAAAGCGGCGACACCGTGGCCTTGGGCGGACTGATGCGCCAACGCGAACAGGACGACCGCCGCACCGTGCCCGTGATCGGCAGTCTTCCGATCATCGGAAAACTTTTTTCGAGAAGTTCCGTGGTTCGGGAACAGGAAAATCTGCTCGTGTTCGTCACCGCAACCCTCATTTCCAAACGGGGCGAGAGTCTGGTGCCCATGGATTGGGACACGCCGGACGAATCCGAAACCCGCGGGCGTTTCATCGAAGACAACGCCCCCTTGGACGAATCCATTTCCGACTGAGTCATGCCCAAACACGCGCGCACAGTTCTGGGTCTTGACCTGGGGCAACACACGATCAAGGCGGTGTTGGCCACCGCCAACGCGTCCCGGTTGAAGGTCACCCACATCGAGACCCTGCCGGTTCCGGCGGACATGACCGACCCCGGAAAGGTGATTCGGAAGTGGTGGGACGAACAGGGGCTGGGGCATATCCCCGTGGTGGTCGCCCTGGGCGGCAGCCGGGTCATGTATCAAAGCATGGTCATGGAGGCCGACGATCCCCGCCGTCCCGATCAGGTGGCCAACATCGAAGCCATCCGCTTCGGTGAAATGACCGATTCGCAGATGGTCAATACCGCCACCCCCGCCACCCCCGAACCGGGCGAACGGCGGTTGTTGATCTCCCTGGCCCGTCCGGATTTGCTGGACCAGGCGTTGGCCCCGGCCGTGGACGCGGGTTTGCGGGTGGTGAATGTACTGCCCGCTCCCGTGGCCCTCTACAATGGCATCACCGCCCTGGGCGAACCCGTGCACCAACTTTCCATGTTCGTGGACTTGGGCGCCACCCATACGGAGGTGGTCATCGGCGATGGACGCGGGGTGCGCTTTGCCCGCAGTTTTGCCATGGGGGTTTCCCAATTGACCCAGAACGTGGCCAGTCAAGGGAAATTGCCCCCCCAGCAGGCGGAACGGGTACGCCTGCAGGCCAAGAGTTTCGACGAATTGCCCGGCGAGGCGGGTCGGGCTTGCACCTTGTTTGTCAATCGCTGGACCCAGGAATTGTCCGCCTGTCTGCAAATGTTCAAAAATCTTCCCGGGGGCGACAAGGAAGACCGGAAGGTCAAACGCGTGTTGTTGAGCGGGGGCGGGTCCCTGTGGGAGCCATTGTTCGAGGCCTTGAAAGCGTCATCGCCCTTGCCATTGGGCGCGGTGGGACGCATTGCCGGCCACGAACAGGACAACAGCGCCGGCTTTATGATCGCGGCCGGATTGGCGGCGGACGCCCTCGGCATTGGCCGGGCATCCGCCACCTTGCTGCCCGAATATCTCCGGGCCGGGCTGACCCGTGAGCGCAACAAACGCTACTGGGTGGCCACGGGCGTCTTTGCCTTGCTCTCCATGGGGCTGATTGGCGGGGGGACCTGGTTGAGTCTTTCCCAAGAACGTGAACAGCTCAGCCGACACAACAACATGCTCCAGCGAGGCACCAATATCCGCAGGGAAATCGAGGAAATCGAAGCTCGCATGCAACTCGTGGAGGAAATGACCCAACCACTGATCCGTTTTGTCGGGAACAGTGCCCGCATCCGGGACCTGACCCTGACCATTGCCCTGGAAAAAGGCAGCGATGACTTCATTACCTTTATTGGCGACAGCGAATCGTATTTGGAACTGCGGGTTCTCGCGGAGGAAGAGCCGGAAGAAGGGCAACGCCGCCGCGCCAGCCTCAGTCAGCGACAGGTGAACCAAAACCGGGCCGAAGGACTTCGCCAGGCCCGCATGAACCGCCTCATCGTGGAGGGCTTCACTCCCCGGGAAGATCTCTCCACCGTGCGTTCGTTGATCAATGCCCTTCGCGAACACCCCGCCGTGCGTCGCGCGGATTTGCTGACCGATGACTTTGTTTTTGGCGATTTGAAGATGGATGAAACCTGGCGGCAAACCGGCAACCGGCGTTTTGCGTTGGACGTGGTCTTGGTGGATAGCCTGGGTCTCGAGGAAACGCCCCGAACGGCTGACCAACCCCAAACACGGGCCCGCCCGAATCCCGGCGCCAATCCCCGCCCAAGTTCTGGGAGGCCGCGATGAGCATGAATCTGACCGAACGGCAATTTTTCGCGTTGTCACTCAGCGGACTGACCGTAATGCTCTTGGCCTTGTATTTCGGGCTGCTGAAACCCGTGTTCGACGAAAGAGCCCAATTGCGGATGGAGATTGAAAACAAAACCCGCGAGTTGAGCCAGGCGGGATATCTCATGGGGGAAGCGCCGTTGCTGCGGCAAAAGGACGACCGCGAGCGCGATTTGCGGCGCCGACTGGAGGAATGGTCCGAACTCACCACCTTGTTGGCCACCTTCCGCGAACAGGAAATTCTCAGCACCCGCGATTTTGGCAACATCGACTACAAAGAAGAACTGTATTTCGCCCGACTTCGCCTGCGCCGCAAGGCCGCCGAACAGGAAATCGTGGTCCCGGCGCTGCTGGGCATGCAGGATCAAATCGACAGTGATGACGTGGCCCGAGAACTCATGTTGCAACTGCGTTCCGTGGAAACCCTGGTGGACACAGCCATCGAATACGGCATCGCCGATATTCGCAGCATCGATCCCTTGCCACCCCTTCGCCACCGGGCCGGTCCAGCCGATGAGTTGTATTTGGAGGAATATCCCCTGCGGGTAATTTTCGAGGGGGACATGCAGCGGTTGTATCGCTTGTGGGAAGCCATGTTTCAAACAAACCAGGCCATGCTGCTGCGCAACGTGGCCATGGAAAAAACCTCCTTGGAACGCCCCAACCAAGTGCGCATGACCGCAACCCTCAGTGCCTTGTTGTTTGTTTCCGATCCCGCCGGCATGCGTGCCATGGAAGCCGATCCCACCCAACGCGTCAGACCCAGGGGGTTTTAACATGAAAATCAGAGCCCTTTTCCATGAATTGAAGCACGGTGACCCCAAGGCCATCGCGGTGATGTCGGTGATCGTGTTTCTGGCCACCTCGCTTTGGTTCAGTTGGAATTTGTACGCCTCCAGCCGACGGGCCGCCCCTGAAATCGGGGAGGGGAGGGTACGGACCCCGCAACCCACCCCCACGCCGCTGAGCACTTTCGTGTTGGCCCAGCAGGAATTGAAAGTCGGGGAAGATCCCCCCAATCCCTTTCATTTGCCTTATGTGCGCCGCCGTCCGCCGGTACGCCCCGATCGTGGCGACCGCACGGAAAGGCCCGATCCGCCCGTACGTCCGCCGCCCCCGCCACGTCCCGACCCGGAACCCGAGCCGCCGCCCCCGCCGCCCCGGGAAACCGTCACCTACGTGTATCGCGGCATGATCCGCAGGCCGGACGGCAACCGAGCCGCCATGGTCCACAATCCCCGGACCGGCAACAGCATGTTTTTGCAGGCCGGCGCCGCGCTTCCGCCTTTGACGGTTGTGAATGTGGACACGGAAACCTTGGAATTGGCCGGCGAGGATGATATGCCCGTGATTCTCAATCGCGGCGAGCCCCAAACCTTTACCTTGCCCGAATGAATGTTGTCCCGCTCCACCCCGTCTTTTTTGACTTTTTCCTTTTGATTTGAATGATGGATTCCACTGACCCCTATACCCTCGACACCTCCTTGGACGCCTCCATGCGCCCCTCCCCCGACGCCGCCTGGCGTGAAGTCGGCATGATGCTCATCGACCAGGAAAAGTTGACCCTGGAGGATTGGACCCGGATCCAGCAACAAAGCGCTTTGACCGGAACCCCGCCGGGCGTGCTTCTGCAACGCGAACATTTTTCCACCGAAGCGGAGATTTTGCGCCTGCTCAGTCAAATCAGCGGCATCCCCTTCGTGAACCTCAAAGATTACGAGGTTTCCCCGCAATTGGCCTCGCGCCTGACCGCCAAAACCGCCCTGCGATATGAAGTCCTGCCCGTTCGCGACGTCAACGGGGTCATTACCCTGGCCACCCACGGGATGCCGGAGCCACTGGTGGAGGACAGCTTGCGCATGTTGCTGGGCGGGCAAATCGACTGGGTCTTGGCCTTGCAACCCGAACTGATCAAATCCATCAGTCATTTTTACGGTCTGGGCGCCAAGAACATCCATGAGATGATCAACACCACCCAGAATGACGAGTTGTCGTTCGAAGGCGCCGACATCGGAGAAGGGTCCGCCGAGGCGGGCATGATCGAATTCGTGCACAACATCATTCTCGAAGCCATCAAGATGCGGGCCACCGACATTCATATCGAACCCTTCGAGGAATTGATGGTGTTGCGGTACCGGATCGACGGACTTTTGCAGAAAATCCCCCTGCCCGAAGGCATTGCCAAACTCAAACGCTCCGTGGTCAGTTGTATCAAAAGCATGGCCAACATGGACATTGCCGAAAAACGCAAACCCCACGACGGGCGCATCAAAGTGCGGGCCATGAACATGGAGTACGACCTTCGTGTTTCCGTGCTGCCCACCCGCCACGGCGAAACCGTCAACATGCGGATTCTCAGTCGCGACAGCATGACGGTGACCCTGGGGCATTTGGGCATTCAGGACGAAGATCTGCCCATGATCAAATATCTGGGTGCCTTGCCGCACGGCATCGTTTTGCTCACCGGACCCACCGGCAGCGGCAAAACCACCACCCTGTACGCCATGCTCGCGGAATTGAAGAGCGACGCCGTGAAAATCATCACCGTCGAAGACCCCATCGAATATCAGATGGACGGGATCAGCCAGATTCAGGTGCATTCCAAGATCGGGCTCACTTTCGCGAACATTCTCCGTTCCATCCTGCGACACGACCCCGACATCGTATTGGTGGGGGAGATTCGTGACGGCGAGACCGCCGACATCGCCGTGCGCGCTTCCCTCACCGGGCACTTGGTGCTCAGCACCCTGCACACCAACGACGCCCCCAGCGCCATCACCCGTCTGGTGGACATGGGCATCGAGCCCTATCTGGTCAGTTCCTGCTTGGAAGGGGTCATCGCCCAGCGCCTGGTCCGCCGCATTTGCTCCAAGTGCGAAGAGGCCGCCACGCTCGACGAAGGACTGATGCCGGAACTGCACCAGCTTTTCGGGCCCGATCTCGACATGAGCAACGTCAAGCACGGCACCGGATGCGCCGATTGCAACTACACCGGATACCATGGGCGGACCGCCTTGCACGAAATCATGATGATGGAAGACGACATCCGCTTGGCCGTGGTCGCCAACAAGCCCTCCAACGAAATCCGTACCCTCGCCTTGGCCAACGGGCTCAAAAGCCTGCGGGCCAAAGGGTGGGACATGGTTTTGAAAGGGCAGACCACCTGTGAGGAAGTCTTGCGGGTGACCCAAAAGGTTTCCTTCAAAAGCCAACATTGATGTTCCCGCACGCCTTCTTTGCCAAACGCTCATGGGTTCAGGATTTTTCCTAAAATGGGGTTGCAATTCCCCGCGCAATCCATACAAGCGAAATTCTCGGTCGGAGCGTGGCTCAGCCTGGTAGAGCACTTGCCTGGGGGGCAAGGGGTCGCAGGTTCGAATCCTGTCGCTCCGACCATCTTTTTATACCAGGAATATCTCGCGACAGGGTTCGAACCTGTGAAGCAGGTTTGATTACCGAGCCCCGGGGGGGGGGCGAGGAAAAGGCTGCGCAGCAGCGCCCGAAGGGCCAAGGGCCGGGGGAAGGCCCGCAGCAATCCTGTCGCTCCGACCATCTTTTCCCTCTTGAAACCCCCATGTTTTATGGGGTTTTTTTATGTTTTGGCACCTCCGCGCCAGAGGGCGATTGTCGCTCGTAATTTGGGGAAATCACCCGGAAATGTAGAACAAATTGTGGTACAGGATTTCTGGTCTCTCAACTACAACGGGGTCTTTGGCATCCCCATCTCATACCCCTGCTTGGATTCCGCATCCGCTGCGGGCCGGGAGGGGCGGGACCATAACCAGGCGCGTTGCGCCGGGGTCACAGGGTCTTTCCGGGCGGTGGCCGCCGATACCGCCAGACAGGCGGCCAGGGTGACGCACAAATTCACCACCGCGTAATAATGCAGCGACAGGCCGGTGACGCCAAAGCTGAAGGCCAGGGAGAAGGCCATGCCAAATATCCCCCCGATCCAGGCGCCGCGCACGTTACAGGACGGGCAGAACATGGCCAGCAGCATCAGGGCCAACAGCGGAGAACCAACCCCGTTGATGACGCGGTTGACGACGGAGAAAAGATCGCCCGCTTGGCCGACGATGAAGGCGAGTGTGATTGTCAGAATCGTGAACACCCCCATCAGCAATCGATACTGCTTTTCTTTGGCCAATTCGGACATGGGGGCGGGTGACTTTCCCCGGAAGTCCGTCATCCATACCGCCAGACAGGCATTCAGCCCGGAATCGACACTCGACATCGTGGCCGCAAGCAAGCCCGCCGCGAGGAGTCCGGTGAGGCCGTGGGGAAGGGACCGTGCAAAGGCGCCGAATCGCACCATGGCCGGAACTTGCGTGTCTCCATGGGCCACGGCAATCGCGATGCCCAGGAGGGCCAAGAGGGACAGGGCCGTCAACGCCGCCAGGATGTTCCACCAGAAGCCACGCACGGCCGATTGAAGGGAGCGGGCGGTAAAATAGCGTTGCACAACCATTTGGTCCGCCCCGTATCGGGTCAGGAATGCGACAAAGGTGCCGATCAACCCGCTCCAGAGGGTGATGCGCACGGCGGGGTCCCAGGATAGAAATCCGGGATCGAACGGATGGAACGGTCGCAGGTTGCCCCCTTCGCTCGCCGTCCGCCAGAGGCCGGGCCATCCCTCCGGCTGAACGGAAACGGCCATCCACAGGGCCGCGAGGATGCCGCCGACGAGGACCACAAATTGTATTACGTCCGTCCACATGACCGTGCGGATCCCACCGAGGGCGGTGTACAGAGCGGCCGCGCCGCCTGCCAACAGGATCAGAATCGGGTAGGGGATGTTCGTCACCATTCCCAGAATGCGGGCGGAGGCATATAGAGCCGCCGCCATCCAGAAAAGCCGCCACAACATGAACAGCGTGGCGGCCAGCAGGCGCGTGCGCCGGTCGAAGCGATGCTCCAGATATGCGTAGACACTGGTCAACCGCATCTCGTGAAAGAACGGAATGAAAATGCGCGTGATCGGGAGGGCCACCAGGAGAAACACGGGCAAGGAGGCCAGCACGTGAAGACCATGCTCAATCACTTCGGCGGGGAAGGCTACGAAATTCACGGCGCTGAACAGGGTGATCATCACCGAAAGACCAATGGGGAACCAACCCATTTTCCGTCCGGCCAGAAAGATGTCCGGCGTATGGCGCCGCCGGTTCAGCGCGTAACTGAAGCCAAGGATCCCGACGAGGTAAATCAGAAATGCGGCGAGATCCCATCCGGTCATTTCAACATCTCCGTGTCAGCGCTGATACGCCTTCCGGGGTTTGTAGCGAGTGTGCAGAAGTTGTTCGGCCTTTTCGCCCAGGGGCTCTCCGAGGAAGTCTTTGTAGAGTTGCTGGATGGCGGGATTCTCATGCGAAAAGCGGCGCGCGCAACTTTTGTCGTCATGGTACAATCCTTCCATCCGCTTGCGCCGAACCTCGTCGCTGATCCCGTAGGGTTGTCCGCCGCCGCCGATACACCCGCCGGGGCAGGCCATGACTTCGATGAAGTGGTAGGGAGGCTCCTCCCCGCGATCCCGGGCCGCCCGCACCTTGTCGAGGACTTTGTCCACATTCGCCATGCCGTGGGAGATGGCCACGCGAACCGTGGTCCCTTCGAGAACGATTTCCGCCTCCTTCACTCCCTTCAGCCCCCTTGCGGGCAAAATATTGATGGCCTCCGCCGCCAGGTTTTGGCCGGTGACCAAGAAATGGGCGGTCCGCAACGCCGCTTCCATGACCCCGCCCGTGGCTCCGAAGAGGGTGCCGGAACCGCTGTACTCGCCCAGCGGGGAGTCCGCCTCCTCTTCCGGCATCTCACGAAAGACCAGCCCGGACTGCTTGATCATGCGGGCCAATTCACGGGTCGTCAGGGTGACATCCACATCCTGATACCCGGACGCGAACATCTCATCGGTTCGTTCCAATTCGTATTTTTTGGCCGTGCAGGGCATGATCGAAACTTGGAAATGTTTGGCAGGATCCAATCCCGCTTTCTCGGAATAGTATGTCTTGGCGACCACGCCGAGCATCTGTTGCGGGCTTTTGGCGGTGGAGAAATTTTCGATCAAGTCTTGATGTTTTTTCTCCATGTAATCGGTCCACGCGGGGCAGCAGGAGGTGATCAGCGGCAGCGGCCCCTTGCCGTGCACGAACCGTTGCACAAACTCGCCGGCCTCCTCCATAATGGTCAGGTCTGCCGCGAAGTTGGTATCGAAGACCGCCTGAAATCCCAGACGACGCAAGGTGGCGTATATCTGCCGCGTGAGGTTGGTTCCCGGGGGATAGCCGAACTCCTCGCCGAGCGCGACCCGGACACTGGGCGCAATTTGAACCGAACAGAACGTTTCGGGGTCCTCTAGCGCGTCCCAGACGGTGGCGACTTCGTCATGCTCGACGATGGCGCCGGTCGGACAGTGGGCCGCGCACTGTCCGCACTTGATACAGGGGGACTCGGCCAGCGAAATGTCGCCGGCGGGCGCCATGCGGGTGTTGATGCCGCGGTTCAGCATGGACAAAGCCCAGACGTTCTGGATTTTCTGACAGGTTTGCACGCAGCGGGCGCAGTTGATGCATTTGGTGAAGTCGATGATGATCGACCCGTTGGAGTGGTCCGGCGGCACGTCGCGAATATGTTTTTCCAAGCGGTCGTCGCGTACCCCGAATTCGCCGATGAGGGTTTGCAGCTCGCAGTTTCCATTGCGTTTGCAGGTGAGGCAGGCATTCGGGTGGGTGGAAAGAATGAGTTCCAGGATCATGCGCCGGATCCGGGTCAATTCGCCGTCATGGGTGGTAATCTCCATGCCGGGTTGCAATTCGGTCGCGCAGGCGCGTGACATCCGCTCCCGTCCCGCGATTTTCACGATGCACAATCCGCAGGCCGCCGTCGGAAGCAAATCGGGGTGTTTGCAGAGTGTCGGGATTCTTACCCCGCATTGTCGAGCCGCATCCAGGATGCTGGTGCCCTCCGGCACTTCGATGGGCTTCCCGTTGATCGTTGCCTGAATCATGGCGTTTGAGTGGATCGTCTTCATACCCTCTCCAAATTGCGGTCCGTTCCTCGTCCCCGGCGGTTTGGGCGGGCTGCGGCTCCGCCCAGATCCAACAAGTCGAGATATTCGTCTTCAAAATATTTCAGCGTGGAAAGTACCGGGTTCGGCGCCATCTGACCCAGTCCGCACAGGGAGGCGGTCTTCATGCAGTGGCAGATATCCCCAATGGTTTCGAGATCCTCCCGTTTGCCGTTTCCCGAGTGAATTTTTTCCAGCAGTTTCAACATCTGGAATCCGCCCACCCGGCAGGGGGCGCATTTGCCACAGGATTCATCCACGCAGAAGCCAAGGTAGAATTTGGCCACGTCCACCATGGAATCGCTTTCGTCCATGACCAACATTCCGCCCGACCCCATGATCGACCCCAGCGCCTGAAGGCTTTCGTAGGTGATCGGGGTGTCCATTTTGTCCCGGGGAATGACCCCGCCCGACGGACCGCCCGTCTGGACCGCTTTGATCCGTCCCCCCGGTCCCGCACCCCCGCACATCTCAATGACGTTGCGGATGGGCGTGCCCATGGGCACTTCGACCAGTTGCGGGTTCCGCACCTTCCCTGTGACCGCAAAAACCTTGGTCCCGCGCGACGTTTCCGTGCCGAAACCGGCGTACCACTCGCCGCCGCGATCCAGAATCGCTGAAACCGCCGCCAAAGTCTCCACGTTGTTGATCGCGGTCGGTTTGCCCCACAACCCTTTGAGCGATGGATAGGGTGGTCGCGGCTCCGGGCTGCCCCGGCGTCCTTCGATGGAAGCAATGAGGGCGGTTTCCTCGCCGCACACAAAGGCCCCGGCTCCAAGTCGCACTTGCGCGTCAAAGGAGAAGTCACTGCCGAGAATCTTGTCGCCCAGCAACCCCGCCGCCCGGCACTGGTCCAAAGCGCGTTGCACCCGTTCAATGGCCAGCGGGTACTCCGCGCGGATGTAGAAAAACCCCTTGTCGGCGCCAATCGCATATGCGGCGATCATCAAGCCTTCCAGTACCGCGTGCGGATCCCCCTCCAGCACGCTCCGGTCCATGAAGGCTCCCGGATCCCCTTCGTCCGCGTTACAAATGACGATTTTTCGGTCGGCCGCCGGTTCGCGGGTGTTTTTCCATTTCAGCCAGGTCGGAAACCCGGCACCGCCGCGACCGCGCAGTCCACTGGTTTTCACCTCTTCGATGACCTGCTCCGGGGTCATGTTCAGCAATGCGCGCTTCAATCCGCGATACCCGCCCGCCCGCAGGTAGGCCTCAAAATCCTCGGGATCAATCTGGCCGCAATGGCGCAGGACAATCCGCTCCTGGGGATCTTCTCCCGTTTCCCACCATTCCTCCAACACCCGTCCCTCGCCCAAGCCCTCCCCGATGATACGGCCCAAGTCGGATTCGGTCACGTTCGAATAAGTGACCCCCGAGGGCAAGAACTGAATGCAAATCCCTTTTTGATACAACCCCATGTCCATGGCCCGGTGGACATGGACTTGGGCCGCGAACCCTTGAATTTCCAATTCCTCGCGGATCCGTTCTTGGAAAAATACGGTTCGGTCCTCCTTGTGGGGGGCGTTGGTATCCTTGACGAGGATCTTCGTTTGTGGTTGACCGGAAAACGTGTGGCCCCGGTCACGGCTTGCGATGATCCGATCCTCCAAGAGGGTGCCGACGTCTGAGCCTTGCCGCCGCATCCATTCCCGGGCGGCCTCAGGGTCCATGTTGCCGAGAATCATCGTTCCGCCGGTTTCATCCCCCACAATCACGACGGGATCCGCATATGACAGGCCCGGGGACCCGGCTTTCAGGATATCGATTTCCAGCTTCAACGCATCGCGAGTCTCGACCAAGGCCCGGTGAACTTCACGCGCGCCGGCGGCAATGCCGCCGGTATCCATGCCGACCCGGATCCATTTTCGAGGCCCGGGTTCACTGGACCAGTAGGCTACCAGTTCCTGCACTTTCATCGGGGGTCGATCCATGGCTATGCCTTTTGCTTCTGATGAAGAATTTGAGCCATGTCTCCCGGGCACAGGCGCCCGTGCGTTTCCGCATCCACGACCACCGCGGGCGCCATGCCGCAGCAACCGATGCAACGGACCGTCTCCAGTTGGAATTCGTCATGCCCCCCGCCGGCGGCCGCCAATATTCCCAGTTGTCTCTCCAATTCCTTGTGCAACGCCGCCGCGCCCTTCAAATAACAGGCGGTCCCCATGCAAACCTGGAGGGTGTGTTTGCCGGGCGGCGTCACCCGAAAATAATGATAGAAGGTGATGACTTCATAAATTCGGGCCATGCTGATGCCCGTTTCCTTCGCCAACTCGCCGGCCGCCCCGCGGGAAATGTATCCGAATTCGTTTTGAATGGCGTGGAGCATCATGATCAGATTGCCCTCCTGGTCCGCCCACTCCCTGACAATTTCGCGGATGCGACCGCGCATGATTTCCACCCATTCAAGCAATTTGCCCAGTTCAGTTTGAGTTTGCATGGTTCACCTCGCAGTGAAAGGTTGATGGTCCGGCGGGTTGGTCAGGGTGTCGTTTCGAGCATAAGGAAAATGACCGAAAAAAATGAAGATCCGATCTTCAAAGACAGTGTACACGGCCTTGAATATTCTTGTCAAACAATTTGTCTTATAGACCTAAGCTATATTTGCTTGATGGGCGGAGAGATTGCCGGGTGCATCACGAAATTGAGGTCAAATAAAATTCCCGGCTTGACCGTTGCCTTGGTTTCCTTTAGGACTGTTCCCTTTGCAAGATTCAGAAGGTCAATTATTTGGAGTATCCCCATGTCTAACAAGTCTAACAAACGCACCACAAAGCGCGAATTGGTGGTCCGCATTTCCCAGGAAACCGGCCTGATTCAACAGGATGTGTACGATGTCATTCAAAAAACCCTGGACTATATCACGGAAAGCCTGTCCAACGGCAATGACGTGGAATTCCGCAATTTTGGCGTCTTCGAAATCACCGAGCGCAAACAGCGCATTGGCCGCAACCCCAACAAACCCGAAGAAACCGTCACCATTCCCACCCGGAAAGTGGTGAAGTTCAAGCCGGGCAAGGTCATGAAGCACCTGGTGACGGGTGACTGATTTCGTCGGTCGTTTGTTTCCATGCTCAACTCCGGTGGTTTGCCCACCTCCCGCGCGGTCCGGAATCCTTCGGTGCCGCGTCTTTTTTCTATAACCCGTATTCCCCGTATAATTTTATGACTGAAACGCCAACGCCTCCTTCCTCCGAACCCACGGCCCCCGAACCCACTGAAAACGATCTGCGTGCCCAGCGTTTGCTGAACCTGGACAAGCTCAAAGAGGCGGGCTACACCCCCTATGGCGGCGCCTTCGAACGGGACGGCCGTTTTGACGCGCTTTCCGAAGCCTACGAAGAGGGCAAGGAAATCCGTTTGGCCGGGCGACTGGTGACCTGTCGGGAAATGGGGAAATCCATTTTTGCCCATTTGCAGGATGGCACCGGTCGCATTCAAATTTACCTCAAGCTCAACAACATTGGCGAAGAGGCCTTCCGGGCTTTCAAATGGACCGATCTGGGCGATCACATTGGCATCAAGGGCACTTGGTTCACCACCCGCACCGGCGAACAGACCGTGCAGGTGCTGGAGTGGACCCTGCTGTCCAAGGCCTTGTTGCCCCTGCCGGACAAGTGGGATGGGCTACAGGACGTGGAGATCCGCTATCGCCGTCGGTACTTGGATCTGATTGCCAACCCGGAAGTGCGGAAGGTGTTCAACGCCCGCATTGCCATCCTCAAGGAAATCCGCGCCTTTTTGGCGGAACGCGATTTTGACGAAGTGGAAACGCCGATGATGCAATCCATCCCTGGCGGAGCTGCGGCCACCCCTTTCCAAACCCGCTACAATGCCCTGAGCATGGACATGTTTTTGCGCATTGCCCCGGAATTGTATCTCAAGCGGCTCTTGGTGGGCGGATTTGACAAGGTCTTTGAACTCAACCGCAATTTCCGAAACGAGGGCTTGAGCCGCAACCACAATCCCGAATTCACCATGCTCGAAATTTACGAGGCCTACGGCAACCGGCAAAGCATGCAGGTGTTGATCCGGGACATGATCACCCGCTTGGCCGAAAAAGTGATGGGTACCCTGCAAGTCGGAACGGAAGCGGACCCCGTGGATCTCACCGATTGGCGGGAAGTGGCGTACGACGATTTGATCGTGGAAAAAGCCGGTGCGGATTATTTCGGCCTCGATGCCGCCGCGCAGCGAGAACGTGCCGTATCGCTGGGCTGTCATGTGGATGACAGTTGGTCTCCGGAGGAGGTGACCCAGGAGATTTTCGAGAAATGCATCGAAAAGACTCTCATTCAGCCCACCTTCGTCACCCGTCTGCCTGCGCATTTGGTCCCCTTGGCCAAGGCTTGCGAAGATGATCCCACCAAGGTGGATGTGTTTGAATTGATCATTGGTGGCAAGGAAATCGCCCCCGGATACAATGAATTGAACGACCCCTTGGTGCAGCGGGAACGCCTGTTGGCCCAATCGGGAGAGGATGCCATGAAGTTCGACGCCGATTTTCTCTTGGCCCTCGAACACGGCATGCCCCCCGCCGGCGGCATGGGCGTGGGCATTGACCGATTGGTGATGTTGCTGACCGGAAGCGAAGCCATTCGCGATGTGATTCTTTTCCCGCAAATGAAGCCCAAAGCGTTGTAAAGATCCGATGCCTCCATCCCTCTATCTCGCCCTTTCTTACCTGAAGCCCAAGCGCCACCTGTTGTCGGCGATCAATGTGCTGGCGGTATTGGGAACGCTATTGGGGGTGGCGGTGCTGATTATCGTGATTTCGGTGATGACGGGCTTTGACAGCATGTGGCGGGAAAAGATTCTCAGTTTTCATCCCCATGTGAACCTGTTTTCGTACCACAGCGTCATGGCCGAGGACGATCCGCTCTTTGACGAGGTGGCCGAACATCCGGACGTCGTCTCCGTCTCTCCGTTCATCCATACCAAAGTCATGGCCCAGTATCGGGACCGCATGGTGTTGCCCTCGTTGCGCGGCATTGATCCGGAGACGGATTTCCTCTACCTCCGATTGGTGGCCGACGAGAAAAACACCCTGATGGACGGGGAATTCCTGTTGGAAGACGAAACCTGCATCATTGGCTTGGAACTCGCGCGGGCCCTCGGGGTGCGGGCCGGGGACATGGTCAGTGTCATCAGTCCCACCATGTTCGCAGCCGACGGAGAGATTCGCCTGCCCGTGGATTTGCGCGTGGCGGGGGTGTTCAGCGTGGGCATGTACCAAATTGACAACGAATTTTTCCTCACCGATCTGCAAACCGCCCGGGACGTGTTGGGCGCGGACGACGGCGTGGACGGCATCCAGGTGATTGGCCGGAATTTGATGGGCGCGGAACGGCTCGCCAACGAATTGAGGGAGATTGCCGGCGAACAATATGAGTCCATGAGTTGGATGCGCATGAACCAAACCCTGTTCAATGCGCTCACGGTGGAAAAAAACATGATGTTTTTTCTGCTGACGGTGATTTCGATCGTGGCCAGCTTCCTGATCAGTTGCACCTTGATCATGATGAGCGTGCAAAAAACCCGGGAAATCGGGTTGCTGAAATCCATGGGCTTCCGGAACGGAACCGTGATGGGCGCGTTCATGTGGTACGGCATGATTCAGGGCACCATCGGCATTTTCTTGGGCACGGGCACTGGATTGGTGGTCCTGCGGTTTCGTCAAAGTATTTTGGAAGCCCTGTCCCGCCTGTATGGCATGGAAATCCTGCCCCCGGATTTGTATTTTCTTTATGAATTGCCGGCGGAAACCCGCTTTCACGACCTGGCGCTGATATGGGGACTGGTCTGGGCGCTTTGCTTGTTCGGCGGGTCGGTTCCCGCTTGGCTGGCCGCCCGTAAAAATCCCGTGGAGGCCCTGCGTCATGTTGGATAACCCTTTATCGGACTCCATCCCACTTTTGGAAGCCCTCGGGGTTTGCAAATCGTATGACATGCCGCACGGGGTGGTGGAAGTGCTGAATAACGTCAGCCTTTCCATTTACGCCGGCGAACGCGTCTGCATCATGGGCCCCAGCGGAGCCGGAAAAAGCACGTTGTTGCATTTGCTGGGGGGGCTGGATACCCCGGACAGCGGAGAAATTCTCGTGGAGGGTCAGCCCATGACCCAGTGGGGCGAATCCCGTCGGGCCGCGTTTCGGGCCCGGAAAATCGGCATCGTCTTTCAAAGCTATCACCTCATGTCCGACCTCAACGTCCTCGAAAACGCCCTCATGCCCGTGCGGGCCCTGCGCGGTTGGGCACCGCCCGGAAAAGCGGACGTCGAACGGGCCAAATCCCATCTCGAGCAGGTCGGACTCGGCGAACGCTTCGGACACCGTCCGGTGGAATTGAGCGGAGGCGAGCAACAGCGGCTGGCCATCGTCCGTTCCCTCATGAATGATCCCGACATTCTCTTGGCGGACGAACCCACCGGCAATTTGGACGCGGATACCGGCAAACGGGTGTTGGACGATCTGTTCGCGCTGAGTGCCGAGCGGCAACGCTGTCTGATTGTGGTTTCCCACGATCCCGCGCTCGCGGAACGCTGCGAGCGCATCATTCAGTTGCGGGGCGGAGAAGCGGAGAGTGCGGTTTAAGGGAAAGCGAACTTCGAACATCGAACGTCCAACTTCGAACGTTGAAGGGAACAGGAGCGCCGGTCTCCGCACCGGCAGGGGCGAAGGGGGCGACGCGAAGCGTCTTTGGAGTGCGTGTAGCGAGTGCAACGAAGCTACCGCTTTGGGGCGAAGGGGGGAATTCAGAAGGGAAAGCGAACGTTGAACATCGAACATTGACCAGAAGACCCCCTGTGCCCCTGCGAATGCGGAGATTCGCGCTCCCGTCACATCCTCCGCCCCGGCGATTCGGCGCTCCGGGGGCAAAACGGAGGCTTGATTTCTCCCGGGATTACGGGATAGAGTAAGGAATGGTAGAAAATAAACATCCTGTGGCATTCGCCTTGGAGGGCAAGAGGGAGGGGGAGAGTGCATCCTCCGATCCCGCTTTTGCGGAGACGGGTGAAAAAGTCACCCGTTTGGATGTCCAGCCCGGAAAAGCCGTTTTTGACGAGGAAGCATTTAACCGTGCCGTGGAACTGGGAACCAAGGCTTGGGCGGATGTGCCGGATATCGGTGCCTGGGTCGCTGAACAGCGGGGGAGCTCTTCCTTCTCAAGGTGAACAAGAATGGTGCCTTGCGGACAATGTTAAAATGCACGGGCTGACCCCTCAACCCGGATATCGGTGCATGGGTCGCGGAACAGCGGGGGAGCTCTGCCTTCTCAAGGAGAACAAGGAATGTGTCTCGCGGACAATGTTAAAATGCACGGGCTGACCCCTCAGCCCGCGTTAGCGACAGAAAATGTGCGCCGCGTAGCGTCGCCTGACGGACCTGGGGATTTCAATCCGAGCTTCGGCGGGCAGACCGCTCAACATTGAACGTCGAAAAGGCGGGTGATTTTGGGTTGGAAATGACTAAATGCAAGGGCTGACTCTTCCGTCTTCCGTCTCTATGTCGAGAGTCTCCATACTAAATTGCCGATATCCGCTGTCGGACCTTGTCGACCAATTCCTGAAAATCGCTCGGCTGCTGGGCCAGAGGCAAACGGAGCAAATCCTTTGCAACTTCTATATTCTGCTCCTTGCCTTGGATGACCTCATCCGTCCTGCTCCTCACAGTGAAGCATTGTCCGGCTATTGCTCGGAAGATCTCTTTACCGGACATGCGCGTGAGCCAGTCTCCCGTTCCATACATAAGTGGATATGCACCACCCGTCAGGACATTAACGAAATCGTCGTATAGCGTTTCGACATGCGATTTTGAGAACAATCTCGTTATATCTGCAACTTTATCAGAAAGTTCAGGGAGTTCAGAAATTCTACTTCGACCATCGTCAATCGTCTGGAAATCAGCGGGATTTGCAAAGTGATCGCAAAATGGCCGCCGGAGATCTCGGTGCAAACTCAACAATGTCAGGTTTGCAGCATCAAGAAAGAGCCTACGGTTCGCCTCTTTGAGAACTACTTTAGCTATCCTATTCTTTGAAAAACCCTTCTTCAAGAAATTAGATTGAGAAATGTAATTTGGGTCGATAAAGTAATTCTCAAGCTCTCGCTTACGCCAAATGATCAGATTTGCGTTGTCTGCATCTGGGAAACTTGTCCAAGAATCCTCAACTTGTTGGTCGCTTTGATCGTCTCGATCAATGACAAAGTAGTATGAGGGATGATGGCGGACCATAGCCCAAGCAGCACTGCGCACATTCTCGCAACCACCCATGGGGCGAACCTCAACCTGTGGGAGCCCACTGTTGAGCAGAAGTTCTGCGATAACAATTGGATCAATTTCTTCATCGCTACTACCCTCAACAAAGAGTTTGTGCTGAGCGCTTTGCAAAGCACGAGATGCATCGACACCTTGAATAATTTTCACGAGTCACCTGCTGTTTCATTTTCGACAGCGAGTAAGGCACGACGCGAATCGTCAACTGAACGAAAAATTTCCTCGGAGTGAGTAGCAAGGATGTATTGGTTCCGTGGTGCGAGCTTACGAAGCTGCACAACGAAATCACCATGCCATTCGGCGTTAAGATGCAATTCTGGCTCATCAATCAACACAACACAAGGTTGGTCCTTTGAGTTTCTCCAAATAAGAAATAGGGTGGAGATCATTTCTTTTTGGCCGGAACTTAAGCCGTCAAAAGAGAATGACTTATCGCCGTTGTTGGGCTGGATTCGGATATCAATTTTGTTGTCCGGCAATGCTCGGAGATTTTCAATCTTGCCGCCGCAATATCTTTGGATGAGCCCGTTGAGCTGATCTAAAATCTCTTTAGAAACCGATTCGTCGAAACCTTCAAACAGCGAAGCTTGTCCCATGAGAGATCGAAGGATTTCTAACTTGAAGGCGCTGATAGGGGATGAGAACGAGCGCACCCCGGGCCTGCCAGCAAAACGCATTATACGATGCACCGGGTAATCCTCAGCCATCATGCCTAACTCAGGATTCGACTCTTGGACCTTGCGGTAGCTGTTAAAATGGAGAAGAGGAGGCAATACAAGCGGCTCACCTGAGAACGCCAAAACACTGCTTAGAGCAAATTCAAGGCGTCCGTCAAACAACTCACGGCGATCTTCTTTGAGAAGCTTTGCTAATTTCTCGGACCCTGTCACCGAGGGAGAACCAAAGCCTGTTCGGGATATCTTGATGGATACGTTAATCGTTTCAGCGCCCTTCTCGAATACTCCGCTAATTGTCGCATTTTCATGTCCAGCCTTAACGAGAAGCGAGGCAACATCACCAATGGGTTCAGCTTCGCGAAGTCGTTCAAATCGCATCTTGCCAATAGCACCAGCAAGAAACAATAGCGAGCAACACTCAAGGACGGAAGTTTTACCACCTCCGTTCTTACTTCCCAAGACGAGAATGTCTAGATCACGCTCCATTCGTGGAAGAGGGAACTCGATCTCCAACTTATTAAGTTTTTTGTAGTTAGTGATCGAAAGGCTTCGTAGGCGAAGTCCGGTTTCGGTAATGTACTCTTTTTTTGGCATGGTGTATTTATCCTTTTTCCTTGTACCACTCGGTCGTCCAGCTTCGGGTGAAGGCGATGTCGTAGGGTGTTTGTAGTTATTCTTCTTTGTTGATCACGACATCGGGGAGAACACGGAAAACAATTGAAATGGTCTGCTATTTCTTTTGTAGCTTTGATTGACGCAGGCGCGGAAGGTTTCAGCGTGAACTACCTTGGCTTTTATGGTTAGGAAATCGTTTTTCACGGGTTGAGCGAGTGAGGGAGTTTCGGTTTTTAGCGGGGGGTGGGGGAGGGAGGGCTGTCATAATATGGGGAAATTTTGGTTGGGAGTCAAGGCGAAACCACCCGCCTGCGATAGACGATAGAGGTTGGTTAGTCGCACCCATAACCCTGCTTAACGCGGGTGAGTAGTTGTTTTAGGTTGAATCAAGACATAGCTCTCAGGCCGCAACCGCTCAATCGAATCCAAAAACAAAACGGGTACAGTATCGTAGCCGGGGTATGGTTCCTAAACTCTTTGACCCATTCCTCATTCGTTCAGCGACATGCCCGGCAACCCATCCACCACCTTCATCGTCTCCAGGCTGACGGTGATGATGCGTTGGAGGAGTTCGAGGGGGTATTTGGGGTTTTGGAGGGTTTCGGTGGCGTAGTGGTTGGCGTCGTTGGTGATTTGGCTGGATTTGTCGGTGGTGACGGATTGGCGTTCCATGACCCATTCGATGGCGGGTTTGCCGTTGACGATGTAGGTGTAGGCTTCGAGGGGGATGTCGCGGAGGGTGATGTGGGGATTGTAAATGATCGTGGTCTTGTCGGCAAGGGTTTTTCCGGTGGCGGGGTCTTTGCTTTTGCCGAATTTCATTTTTACCACCCGATATTCCTTGGGACCCAAGGCTTGTATGGGTTTTCCGGTGTCGAGGGTGACGGGGTGGGGTTGGACGCTTTCGTAGTTGAGGTGCAGGTCGGCGAGTTGGCGTCCGGCGCGGGAGAAGGCCCAAAAGGGTTCGGCGCCTTTGACGGCGGGGATGCGGGGCAGCTCTTTGCTGAGGTTGTCGGCGTAGCGGGCGCGGTAGTCGGGCGAGTGGAGGAGTCCGTAGATGTAGTAGAAGAGGTCTTCTTTGTTGATCTTCTCGCCGGGATAGGCTTTCTGGAAGTGCGCCAGGCCCGCGTCGCTGATTCCGTCCCTGCGTTGGTAGCCGATTTCGGTCTGGGTGGCTTGGGGGCCGCTGAAGAGTTCGGCTTCACTTAAACCGTTAGAATCAAAATATATAAACAAAAAAGGTAAGCGAAAAATTCCAATATTTAAAAAACATTCTACACAAGTTTTCAAAGAATCAAACAGCCCGTTTAAATTTATCTGATTTCGCAGTATCACTTACTGACAAAATGTTTGCGACAGCAAAACCTACAGCTTTTCCAAGTAAAGGAGGGACTGCATTGCCAATTTGTTTTACAATTTGCGTTCTTGTGCCAACAAAATTATAAGTGTCGTCGAAAGACTGGATTCTTGCTCCTTCTCTAGGTGTTAAGGCTCTGTTTTGTAGCGGATGAATGCAACGGTTTGAAGCGGGGTGTACGAAATTCACTGTAATAGTTACACTTGGTTCATCTGCAGCTAACCTTGAATAGCATGTGCTGAACCCACTGGATATTAAATGTTTTGGAATACAGGAAATATTAGGACCAGAATGCTTGATGATTTCAAGCATTCTGTCTGAATGTTTGGTACTGGAATGGAGCTCAAGAGTCTTTGCGCCATTACGCCTTTCATGTTGGTATCTGTTACTAGGTAAATTGGTATAAATACAAGCAGATTCACCTGAATCGATTTCTGGAAGATCTCCAATCGCATCCATCACGGATATCGCATTCTCTAAAATCGGTTGTTGCTGAAAAAGTGGAAGATCAACTGGTACTAGCATTTTTGTTTTATCTTTGCAGCCTACTGTTGAACCGTTATATTTATGCGATGGTGTTGGAAAAATCAAAGGGAGTCCTTTTAAAACTCCCATTAAAATAAGTCGTTCTCTTTTTTGTGGGACTCCAAAATGTGCTGCGTTAAGAATTTTCCAGTCGCATTCGTAACCAATGTTTGAAAAACATTTTATGATTTCATCAATTGTTTTTCCGCCATCGTGTGTGGCAAGACCAACAACATTTTCCATGACGATAACAGGCGGCTGAAAGTAATTTACTAAATTCGCAAACTGCTCAAAAAGACTGTTTCTGGGATCGTCTTTTTGTGATGATCTAAATGGTCTTATAGACGAAAATCCTTGGCAGGGAGGACCTCCGGCAATCACAGACACATCGCCGGGGCCAATACCAGTCAGTTCACGTATCTTTTGACATGACAGTTTTCTTATATCGGCTTTAACTGTCGTTGCATTCTTATGGTTAGAGCTGAAGGTCTTGAGGGCGTCAGACAAAATGTCCACACCTAGGCGGGTTTCGAAGCGGCCAGGGATCGCCTGTTCAATGCCATACGAAAAACCCCCAGTTCCACAGAATAAGTCGAAGATTGCGTTCATCGGTGGAGACTATAGTCACCTTGCGTTCGGATGTCAAGGGTGATATGATATAAAAATATGCAAAATACCGAAGTCGTTCTCAAAGAACTTGTTGCACTCATTAGGCATGAACGTGAGGCTAGAGGATTGAACTATGAAGATTTTTCAGCAACCTCAGGTTTGCATAGGACAACGCTAGGCCTATACGACCGGGGTGAACGTTCTCCATCTCTTGAGGCAGCTCTTAACATGGCTGTGGCTTTGGATATACCACTTTCAGATTTGCTTCGGAAGGCAGAATCGGCGGCCAAGGGAAACTTTGTATCAGAGCATTTTTTAAGCAGACGTGAAGTACCACTTGCAAATTTTAGAAATCCAGACCGGTTAAGGAAGTTTATTGGGTTGCCTGTTGATGCACTGAGATCCGCTATATTGAGTTGTTATCAGACATTAGATACAATTGATGAACAACTTAACTATCATGGAACAGATCCAATTTCTCAATTGGTTGAGTTGGCAAATTTATCTTCCATGATAGGAAATCTTTTGGGTGCTGGGATTGCTCATGCGTCAAATGGATTATATGTTCGTAATAAACCTCATGCTTATCCTGATTTACTTCCGCAAGACCATAACCACAAAGATCTTGAAATAAAAGTTGCGCTTGAAAAAAATAAACCAAAGGGGCATTTGCCAAAAGCCGGAAATTATATTACATTCAGATACGTTCTTTGTAACAAAGATGGTGTTTATTTAAAGGGTAAAGATAATCGTGGGTCTAAAGTTTTTATTTGGGAAGTTAAGGTGGGTGAATTGTCGGTAAATGATTTTGATATAAGCAATACAGATGGAGATTCTGGTAAAACTGCTGTAATCAAGACAAACATTTTTAATTCTATGGATTTGGTATATTATGATCCTGAACTGTTGCCTTATTCTTCAAAATCATTAAAGTATCCGGGTTTCAATTGATTGAGATATGTTGCTTCCCCTAAATTAAGCTGCATAGAGGGCGCGTTCGAGTTCGCCGACGTTGAACTGGAGTTCGGCCTGTTTGGGCCGCGGCGCAGCGTCCCCGGCAGAACCCAGCGCGAATTCCCCGTCGCCCCCGGATTTGGCGGCTTTGTTCTCTTTGGCGGTGAGGGCGACGGAGGGTTTGGCGGGAACTTTGTCGGAGACGGCGACGACTTCCATCTTTTGGGGGTCGGAGCCGATGAGTTCGAGCTTGTTGATCATGGCGTCGAACTTGTCGTCGTGGGAGCGGAGGGCCTGGAGGACTTCCCAGACGACTTTGTAGACTTTGTTGTCGTTGAGGGCTTCGGCGGGGTCCAGGCCGGCGGGAATGACGACGGGGAGGATGACGTAGCCGCGTTTTTTGCCGGGGGCGTTGCGCATGACGCGTCCGACGGACTGGACGACATCGACCTGGGAGTTGCGGGGGGTGAGGAAGAGGACGGCGTCGAGGCTGGGCACGTCGACGCCTTCGGAGAGGCAGCGGACGTTGGAGAGGATGCGGCAGGTGTTGGGGGGCGGGTCGGCTTTGAGCCAGGTGAGT
>JAFIGC010000056.1 GCA_020831635.1 Verrucomicrobiota bacterium
GGCGAAGCCGCTTTGGAGTGCGCGTAGCGAGTGCAACGAAGCTACCGCTTTACCCACGGCCAATCTAAAAAGCCAGAGACTCGGCAACAACCCGGGCAAGCCATTGCTTCGCGACCTTCGCTTCCTTCTGTTCAAAACACGTTGGATTGGAACAGAAGCACGCGAAGGAAGCGAAGGAATTCACACTCGCGCAAGTTTCATCCGGGGAAGAAGCCAAGGGTCTTTCGCTCCGGCGGGGTAAACCCGCCGGGGGCGTGGAGATAGGAGCGTGGTGGCGGTAGCCACAGGTCTTTCGCTCCGGTGGGTCAAGCCACCGGGGGCGTCAACAAAAGCAAAAGACCCCTGCGGGCTTGCCCCGCACGGTGAATCAGATCTGTGGCTAGAAATATCCCTTCCGTCACGAATAAAGACCCCTGCGGGCTTGTCCCGCACGGTGAATGAGACCACTTGGCTTCTTCCTTCGAGTCCAGAAGCAAAAACCCCGCGTTTCCGAGGAAACGCGGGGTTTGCAGATGCTTTGCGGGTGGCGCTTACTTCCGACGGCGGAACATCACCAGCGTACCCAAGGCGATGCCCAAGAGCACCAGGGTGCCGGGCTCGGGGATGATCATCATCTCCAGGCTGCCCTGCTGAAGAGAGGCAATCCGCCCGTCACCTAAAACTTTTTGGGTCTCGAAATCAATGTTGGCATACGTTCCGAAGGAGGACGTCCCATTGATCAGCACGTATGTGCCGTTCGAAAGGGCGCTCCAGTCATCCACAAGCACGTTGTCGATACTGAACCCCCCGAAGCTGATGTTGGCGCCATCGGCGATCAGGGTGCTGACTCCGTCAAAATACAAATTGGCGCCCGCATCGAAAACAATGTTGCGGCTGATGGTGCCATTGCCGCCAAGGGCGGCGCCGGCAAAGACGGTCACCGTCCCGCCACCGGTACTCATCTCTCCGTTCACCAGAAAAATACCGGCTTCGATGTCGGTGATGCCCGTGTGGGAAGCGGTTCCTGACAAGATTAAAGTGCCTTCACCGAGCTTGCTGAAGTTACCGGTACCAGTAGTGAATTTGTCCAGGGAACCGGTAATTTCCGCAGTGACCTCCGCACTGGCGGTGTCAATGCCGATGGCACGGACACTGGTGTTGCCTCCACCCCAGCGGAAATTGTTAAACGATGTGAGCCCGGTATTGCTGATGGTCACAATTTGACGGTTGGAATTTCCGGCGTTGTGGTTTGCAAGGAAGTCACCCGTAAAGGTGATATCTTGGTCACCTCCAATGGTTCCCATCAAGCCCAGATCTGCAGTCGACACTCCGGTGCGGTTGTACGTCACTGTACCATGGATGGTTGACCCGCCGGTTCCGGCGCGCAACACCGTGCCACTGTTGCCGGTCCAAGACATTCCGTTGCCATTGAGCGCGTCATCATGAAGGACAAGGGTGCCACCTAACAAGTTGACCGCTGTCGTCGTGTTGAATACATTGGCATTCCCATGCAAGTTGAGGGTGCCTGCAAAATCGCTTCCCAAGGTAATGGGAACAGGGCCCGCTCCAGAGCTGACTCCATAAGAAGCGATCATGATTTCCCCAGCCCCCTCCAAGGTCAAGGTGCGTGTTGTCGTTGTCGCGTGGGCCAAAACCTGGATCCCCCCGTTGAAATTCAATGCCCCACCGTTCAGACTCAGTGAACGGTTGCCACCGTTTCCCATCGAGACCACACCATTCAGATTGAGGGTGGCCGCGTTGTTTGCTACGTCCAGTAGATTAAATACCAGGATTTGTGCGTTGTCATTCCCTTGCAAATTCAATCCCGGGGCAACCGAACTTGTTCCTCCGCCAACGATTCGAAACCGAACGTTGCTGTCAAGCCCCACGGTCGCCCCATTGACACGAAGGGTTGCGCTTCCCGTGAAATTGTAGTTCCCATCGCTATTGTCGATGTCCAATGCACCAATGGTATGGTTCGCACCCAAATTCGGATTCACAGGGGTGGTAAATTCGGGAAAAGTGGCGATGTCCGTGTTAGAAGTACTCCCCACCGCCCCGGGGATGGAGCCGCCCCAGTTGGCGCCGTCTCCCCAGTCGTTGTCTATGTTCTGCCAAGTTTGGCTGGCGGCAAAAACGGTGGAGCCGAGCGCGGTGGCGGCCAACAGCAGGGTCAGGCGGGTGCGGGGGATGAAAGGGAAGTGTGTGGTCATGATGTCTCCTTGGGCGTATCGATGGTAAAAAAACATATGTTTAGTATGAGTCGACGCATCATACTTCATCTGGAGTCGAATACACAAGTTCGGAAAAACTTTAGCATTAAAGTGCCAATGTTCTTGCAAAAGATTTATTTCAAACAGAGAGACCTTCCGAATTTCATCGGGGATTGCCGTACAAAAAATATCCTTGTTCTTCGAAGACCAAATCGAAGCGGCGGCGCATCCATTGGTGCCACTCGGGTTCGATGGCGTACCATTGTTGTTCCAAGGGCCCGGCAAGTACCCATTGCACATCCAAGCGATCCAACTCTTCCTGCAATTTTTTTTCCGTGGCGGCGGTGTAGAGATGAATGACTTCGGGATGCACGACCCCGGGGCGCCATTGGTGTTGGTGACCTTCCCAACCGATGATCGTGTTGCCCGCGGTCCAGGTGCCGAGGAGACTGGTGTGTTCGTGATAGGAGCGTCCGGGCGCCTCGGCAATGCGGTCGCCGGGTCGGATGTGGGCATCGGCCTTGAGCAGAAAGGCGCGGCGGGTTTCGGACACCACGGAAAAGGCGTTTAAGGATTTGGGGGTGCCGAAGAATGCGGGAACGACGAGACGGACTGGATAAATCCAAGCGGCGAGGAGATACACCATACAGGGCAACGCCAGCCAACATAGGGGACGACGGGCGCGCAAAATGTGAGCCACCCCTGTGGCCGCGAGCAGCGCGAAAAGAATCCAGACTTGATAGTACACCTTGAACACGGTGTTCATGCGGCTGCCGAAGATGTCGCGGACGTAGACCAGTTCGCAGGTGGCCAGCATCCCCAAGGACAGCAGGAGAACCCACAACCAGAGGGTGGATCGTTTTTTGACGAAAAACAAACACAAGAGTCCGGGCAGGAAAAATCCAAAGACGCGGAAAAGTTCGATGGGGTTTCGGATGCCGTGATCATTCAAAACCACGCCTTGGAACATGCCCCCTTCTCCGGAAGGAAACAAAAGCAAACAGGGCAAAAGGAGTCCTACGAAAATGGAAGGATGGAAGCGCGGGAAATCAAAACCACCTTGGGGTCTCCAGCGGGCGAGCAGCGCGGCCATGGGGAGGGCCAGGGCGGTGGGAGCCTGCCAGGCGTTGGTTCGCCAGCCCCAAACCAGGGACAGCACCAGCATGAATCCAGTGAAAAAGTCGGCTTTGGGACAGCGGTACAATTGCATGGCGGCGACCACGGAAAGCAAGAGGATGGGAATGCCCAGCAAATGGGCATGGTTGTCACCCAGCCAAAAACTGAAAAATGGAAATTCGGCGATCATGGCGATGTCGCCGTCGTACAAAACCCGGGTGGCGTCCCACCACCACCAATCGCCGCTGACCTCGAACCCGAGAGCATGAAACGCGCCCACGGGATTGGAGCCGAGCAGAAAAAGAACAGCGAACACACCCGCGGTTGACCGGGGACGTTCCCGCAGTCCGGGGGCCGCGAGTTGGGCGGCGGCGGCATAAACCAAGGACAAGGTGAGCGCGAACCAAGTGATTTGTCCCAGATTCACGGCCACTTGAATCGGGGTGCCATGCAAATTGGCGAGAAAGCCAAGCATTTGATGGCCCTCGACGTAATACGTGGCCGGTTCCCCGGAAAACCACGCGTCTTGGATGGGTGGAGCCGAGGAGACCATGGCCGCCCGCATCCACATCACGTCCATGGGCTGTTCGGTATGGTTGGCGGCGGGATCGGCGGCGCGAATGAAGGTCCAGGCCAAAAAAGCGCTGGCAAAAACAAGCGCCCCCTGCCAGGCCGTGCGGATCATGTGTTTCCGGGTGGCGGGGCAAGTGGGTTGGGGCGGAAAAAAACGCCAACCGAGCAGGCCGAATCCCACCGCCCAGCCCCAGAACCAGACGGGATGGGGTTCGCCGAGTCCGAAGCGCCAGACCACTTGCATGAGTAGGATGAACGTGAACACGCCACCGGGAATGGCGAGGGAAGCGCCGCGATCCGCCAACCCGGAAAAGGCTTTGCGAACCCAGGGCCAAAACAGCAGGGCCAGCACATGCAATCCCAGAAACCATTGCAGCGCGGGAAACCACCAGAAAGGACCTCCGGATTGCATGGCGGATTACCCGAGTCGATCCCGGAAAGCCTGATACCCGAAGGTGCGCGTCACGTTCAGTCCGCCCGCCTCGGGATCCCAGAGGGCGATGGCTGGATGAGCGACCCCATTGAAATGCGAGGTTTTGACCATGCTGTAGATGGCCATGTCGGTAAATACCAGACGTTGACCGCGCTTCAGGGGCCGGTCAAAACTATACTCGCCAATCCGATCCCCGGCCAGACAGGAGACCCCGCCCAATTTGTAGGTGTGGGCTTTTTTCCCCGCTTCGCCGCTGTCCAAAATGTGGGGACGGTAGGGCATTTCCAAGACGTCGGGCATATGGGCGGTGGCGGAAACGTCAAGGATCGCATGATGATGCCCGCGAGTTTCGAAAACATCCAGCACTTCACAAACAAGCCAGCCCGCATTCAGGGCCACGGCCTCCCCGGGTTCCAAAATCACCTCTAGCCCGAAGGTTTCGCGCATGTGGCGCACGCAGCGAATGAGCCGCTCCACATCGTAATCCGGACGGGTGATGTGGTGTCCGCCCCCCATGTTCAACCATTTCATTTGATGGAGGAGCGGCGCGAATTTCTTTTCCACCTGTTCGAGGGTGCGTTCGAGGGTGTCGCTGCCCTGTTCGCACATGGTGTGGAAATGCAGGCCGCTGATTCCGGTCAGGTCGGTGCCCTCCCCATCGGTGCCTTTTAGGTCGGCGGCGGTCATGCCGAAGCGCGAACCGGGGATGCAGGGGTTGTAGAGATCCACCTCCACTTCGCTGTATTCGGGATTGATGCGCAGGCCGTATGCCACATCCGGGCGGGACAGGGCCTGCTCCCGGAAATGCGTCCATTGATTCAGCGAATTAAAGCTGATATGGGTGGCCAGATCGAGCAGATTGGGGAACTCGGCGTCGGTATAGGCCACGGCATAAACATGCACCTCACCGCCAAACTCCAAACTCCCCAGCAGGGCCTCGTTGAGCGAACTGGCCGTGGTTCCCGAGAGAAATTCCCGCAACAAGGGAAAAGAGGGATGCATGGAAAAGCCCTTGAGGGCGAGGATGATTTTGCATCCGCTTTCCTCCTGGACGTGTTTGAGGATGCGGCCATTGCGCCGCAACCCCTCCCCATCCACGACAAAACAGGGAGAAGGCGGCAAATCAATCGAAAAAGGCAAGGGTTTCTGTTCCATTCTCCTAGCATGATCCCGTTCGAAAAGGGTTTCAAGTTGATTCAACGGAAATAAAGTTTCATTTAAGGTCTGCTCTTATGAAACCTTTCGGGGTTCCTTTTTCAACCACGAAAAGCACGAAATTTCACAAAATGAATAAAGCTCCCACATCTTGAGAACCTTTTTCGTGCCCTTTCGTGCCTTTCGTGGTTCTTCCATCATTTGAGGCCCGGTGGTTGGTCGAAGCCATCCGATGCCAAGCGTTGAAATTTCTCGCAAACCCCTCAATCCCGGTTATGGTGGTCGGCATGGACCCTTTGAGCCCCGCACAACTGATTCAACGGCTGGAAACCCTGGCGCCCCCCGAACTGGCGGCGGAATGGGACAACACCGGTCTTCTCCTCGAACCCGCTTCAATCCGTCCGGTCCGGCAGGTGCTCCTGACCCTCGACCTGACCCCGGAAGTCACGGCGGAGGCTCTGGCATCGGAAGTCGATTTCATCGTCGCCTACCATCCCCCGATTTTTTCCGGGCTCAAGCGTCTCACTTTGGCGGATCCGCTCACCCGCTCCCTCCTGCAACTTCTGGAGGCGGGCGTCGCGGTCTATTCACCCCACACCGCCCTGGACGCCGCCCCCGGGGGCGTGTCCGACTGGCTCTGCAAAGCCGTTTCCTGCGCGGAAATCGAACCCATCGAAGGCAGCGGACGATTGATCACCTTGGAAACCGCCCTCACGCCGCAAGCCCTGGGCGAAGCGCTGGGCCGTCATCTGAACCTCCCCTATCTCCGCCACGCCCCCGGATACCATGGGCCCGAATCGATCCGCACCCTGGCCCTCTGTCCGGGCGCGGGCGCGTCCCTGCTCCGCGACGTACGGGCGGACGCGGTGTTCACGGGCGAGATGCGCCACCACGATATTCTCGCCCTCGCCAACGCGGGCACCCATGTGTTTCTCAGCGAACACAGCCATACCGAACGCCCCTATCTCGCGGTCTTTCGGGAAAACCTCAAAAACCTCCTGCCCGACGATGTCCGGGTAACTTTGTCGAAAACGGACCGCGATCCGGTGCAACTGGTACCGACCCATGCCTGAACTCGCGGAAGTGGAAACCTGGCGGCGGCTGGCGGAAAAAACAGCCCTGGGCAAAACCATCACATCCGTCGAAACCGCCGAAGACCGGATTGTCATGGACCAAATCCCGCCCGAGGAAATCGCGCGGAACTTGCGGGGCCGCCGTATTCTCTCCACGCACCGCAAGGGCAAGCACATGTGGATCCGCTTTGATCAACCCGGCGACCTGCTCCTGCATTTCGGCATGAGCGGCTCCCTCAACCATTATCGAAATCCCGCGGTAGCCCCCACCCACGAAAAACTCGTGCTTGTGTTGGACGATGGCAGCCGCCTTTCCTATCGAAATCCACGCCGCATCGGAAAAATTCGCTGGCATGAGGACGCGCGCCTGGCCCCGCCCATTGCCGCCCTCGGTCCCGATCCGTTCTTGGACACCATTTCCGCCGATGACCTCGCCCAACAATTCGTCCGCCGCAAACGTCCGATCAAAAGCGCCCTGTTGGATCAAAGCCTGTTCGCGGGGGTGGGCAATTGGATTGCCGACGAAGTGCTGTACCAGAGCAAAATCGATCCCCACACCCCCTGCGGCGAATTGGGCCCCGCCCAACTCCGCAGTCTGACCGCAAAGCTTCATGCCATCATTCAAAAAGCCGTGGAGGTGGAAGCGGACGAAACCCGTTTCCCCAAAACCTGGCTGTTTCATCACCGCTGGGGCAAACAAGCCGAATACACCGCCCGGGGGGAGCGCATTTGCTTTGAAACCATCGGCGGCCGCACCTGCGCCTGGGTCCCGGAACGGCAAAAAAAAACTCCCCCGACCCGAAGGACGGAGGAGCTAATGGAATCAAATTCCAATTCGACTTAGAGCGAGAAGCCAATGGTGAAGATCACGTCTTCATCCACTTCCAACACAGAGTCGTCCGTTTCAATGACATACTGGAGGCCAAAGTTCACGGGGAATTCGATTTCGGGGATGACGAATTCGAAGCCGGCGCCCAAGGTCAGGTGGGAGAAACCGGATTCACCTTCGTCGGGGTTCAAGTAACCGAGAACGGCACTCAAAGCCAGGGTGATGTTTTCGGCGACTTGCAGGTCGAAGCCAGCGCCCAGCTCGACATAGAAGTCGCTGCTGATCGGACCATCGACACCGTAGTAAAGACCCAATTCCAAGGCCAAGTCACCCAAGGCGGAGCCGAGGATCAAGCCGATTTCACGCTCCGCGTCGCCTTCGGCTCCGGGGAAAGTGTACTCGGTGTAGAGGAAATCGGCACTCACGGGAGACTCCTCGCCCAAGGGCAGGGGAATTTCGATGTAGTAGTCGATTTCTTCGAATTGGGAAGCATCGGTGTCGAAGCTACCCCAGGTGCCCACGGTGGCGGCGCCGTTGAAAATTTCCGTTTCGAATCCGGGTTGCACGCTGACTTCATCATTCAGCGTACCCCCACGAAATACGTAAGCGGATACAATGTCAATGTCCACGCCTGCGGAAACCGTCAGGGCGGTCGCTGCGATCGCAGCGCTGAAAAGGCCGATGAATTTCTTCATGGTCATGTTGTTCTCTCTCTCGTTTGGGTTTGTCTTCTGGCGGTAAACGACACTTGCCGTACCGCACGTTCGGGAAAAGTTAGCGAATTGTTGCTTTTTTGTAAATAACTTGTTGTATGGTTTTTCAAGAAAAATTTCTCCTATCCGATGGCATCCCCGCCCATTTCTCCGGTGCGAATGCGGATGCAATCCTCCAAATTCATGACGAAAATCTTCCCGTCGCCGATTTTTCCGGTGCGGGCGCCTTGGATGATGGCGTCAATCGTGGTCTGCAAAAAAGGCTCGTTCACGGCAATTTCAATGCGGATTTTTTTCAAAAGATTGACTTCAATGTCCGCCCCGCGGTAGGTCTCGTGATACCCCATTTGTTGCCCACAACCCAATGCCGTGGTCACGGACATCTTGACCACTTCTTTTTCGAAGAGGGCTTGCTTCACCGCGTTGAGGCGGTGGGGTTGGATGTAGGCGATGATCAGTTTCACGGGGTGTTATGGGGATTGATAATGGTTACTGGGTGGTGAAAATTTGAAATCCGGTGTAGGCTTCCATGCCGTGTTCGCCAAGGTCCAGCCCGGACAACTCTTCGTCTTCACTGACACGGACCCCAATGGTATGCTTGAGGACGAAAAAAATCAGCAGGGCCATGACAAAGGCGCTCGCGCCGGTGGCGACAACCCCCAGGAGCTGTATACCCAGACGATGGGCAGGTGAAAATATTCCAACCGCCAAGGTGCCCCAAACTCCGTTGACCAAATGTACGGACAACGCCCCCACGGGATCATCCACACGGAGTTTGTCGAAGCCACTGACACAAATCACGATGAGGATTCCCCCAATGGTACCAATGAGGATGGCGGCCCGAACGCCCAACACGTCGGCGCCCGCGGTGATGCCCACCAGCCCGGCCAAGGCGCCGTTGAGCATCATGGTCAAATCCGGCTTGCGCTGCACAATCCAAGACCAAAGCATGGCCGACACCACGCCGGCGGAAGCGGAAAGGGAGGTCATGACAAATACGCGGGAAAGCAGTTCGGGATCGGCGCTGAACACGGACCCGCCATTGAACCCATACCAACCGAACCACAGCAAAAACACCCCGATGGTCGCCAAGGGCAGGCTGTGCCCAATAATGGGTTTGACGGTGCTGTTCACGTATTTGCCCAAACGTGGGCCCAGAACCAGCACCCCCGCCAGCGCGGCCCACCCACCCACGGAATGCACCACCGTGGATCCGGCGAAGTCATGGAAGCCGCGATCCGCCAGCCAGCCTTCGCCCCAAGTCCACGACCCCAGCCAGGGATAAACGAAGGCCACGTAAATCGCGGAAAAAATCAGAAACGCGGGAATCTTGATCCGTTCGGCAACCGCACCGGAAACGATGGTGGCACAGGTGGCCGCAAACATGGCTTGGAAAAGGAAAAAGGTCCAGTACGTATATTCTCCGGTGCGGAAACTCGCGGCATCATATCCCTCCGGCAGGCCAATCCCCCAGCCCTTGAACCCAAACCACTCCATCCCTTCGCCCGCAATAAAATCTGGGTACATCAACCCAAACCCACACAAGGCATAGGTGAGAATGCCGATCGCCACCACCGCGAAATTCTTGAAAAGAATGTTCACCGTGTTTTTCGAGCGCGTCAGCCCCGCTTCCAAGGTCGCAAACCCCAAGTGCATGATGAACACCATGGCGGTGGCCACCAACAACCAAGTGTTGTTTACGCGAAGGGAAACATCCGCCAAGCCCGTTCCTGCCGCAAGGGCAGGTGTCATGGCCAGCAAACTTGCCGGTATAAAATATTTGAGGTGTGAATGTATCATGGATGGGATCATGATGGAATTGTCGACTCGCAAAACTGAACGAGGTCGAAAACCCAATTAGCAATCTCAATGCCAATCTGTATACTTGCCATAAAAAGAACGATTTTCAGGCAAATGGCAAGCTTTATCGGTTAATTATTTTATTTGTGTTAGGTTCTCCTATGGAGGTTTTTGACTTTGAGCAACATTATTGTACGTTAATTTTGAGCATCACACATTATTGTACTACAACCCTGGCACCGAAAACTCCAAGGGAAAGCTTGTGGATTTCTAGGAATTCGGCATGATCGCGGCATGAAATTGCCACTCTTTTTCCTGATGATCCTTCACGTTTCCGTACCAAACTTGCACGCACAACCCCCCGGTGCCATGCGCCCTTGGTCCGCGGGCGCATTCGTCATGACCGACTCCCAACCCTATCGGGACGCGGACGGACAAACCCGCGTGTTGCCATTTGTCTCCTACCGCAGTCCCGTCTTGGAATGGTACGGACCTTTTGTGCGGGCACGCGTGCTCCGCGCGGAAAATTGGTCCCTCGGCCTGCGCGGACAAGTCGATTTCGGCGCCTATGACGAAGACGACTCGGATATTCTCCAAGGGCTTGGAGACCGAAAAACCACGTTCCTGCTGGGCATGGGGATCGAGGGTCAGCTTTCCCAAAATTGGAGCCTGTCCCTCTCCGCCGACCGTGATGCCCTGGAACGTCACGAGGGCACCGAAGCGGTGCTGGGGCTGTCCCGTCGCTTTGGACACCCCCGAGCGCCGTTTTCAGCCTCCGCAAGCACCGGCATTCGCTTTCAAGACAAACGCTGGACCCGGGACCGCGTGGGCGTCCCCGGGGACAAGGCCCGCGAAGATCGTCCCGCCTATTCCCCCGATCTCTCCATTCATCCTTATCTTTCCACCATGGTGCTCTACCGCTTTCAGGAACGCTGGATGGCCACCGCCGGCTTGCGCTACGAATGGCTGGACACCACCTGGCAGGACAGCCCCCTGGTTTCCGACCGCGGACGGCTCACCAGCATGTTCACTCTTTCCCGCAGTTTCTAATGTTACCCATTCACGAAATCCACGACGAATTTTTAAAGGGTCTGTCCCCACAAAATGCGGGCGGCATTGTCCGCCTGATTTTGCAGGCCCCCACCGGCTCGGGAAAATCCACCCAAATTCCGCAAATGCTCCTCGACGCCGGGCGCATCCCCGACGGACGCCAGATCGTGGTCATGCAGCCCCGCCGCATCGCCGCGAAAATGCTGGCCAGGCGCGTGGCTTCGGAACGGGGCGGAACCGTGGGTGATGAAATCGGCTATCAGGTGCGCTTGGATCGAAAAACCGGTTCTCGCACCCGGGTGCGCTACGTCACCGAAGGCATTCTCTTGCGGGAATGGCTGCGGGAACCCGACCTACCCCACGTGGGCTGTCTGATCTTCGACGAATTTCACGAACGACATCTCTATGGGGATCTCAGCCTCGCCCAGGCCCTCCGCCTGCAAGCCACCAGCCGTCCGGATTTGCTCATCATTCTCATGTCGGCCACCCTCGACACCACCCCGCTGCAAAAATTTCTCCCAGACGCCACCCTCCTGCGCTCCGAGGGTCGCACCTATCCGGTGGACATCCATTATCTCGACCGCGATCCCCGGGCCACCCAAACCGACATCTGGCAATCCGCCGCCACCACCGCCGAGCGCATGGCCACCCTCACCGACGGCGACTTGCTCATCTTCATGCCCGGACGCTACGAAATCGACCGCACCCTCGACGCGCTCGGGCGCACCGCCGTCGGCAAAACCGCCGACTGCCTCCCCCTCCACGGCGATCTGTCCCCTGCCGACCAAGACCGGGCCCTCTCCCCCTCCCCCCGCCGCCGCATCATCGTTTCCACCAACATCGCCGAAACCTCCCTCACCATCGACGGCGTCCGCGGCGTCATCGACAGCGGCCTCGCCCGCGTGGCCCGCTTCGATCCCGCCCGGGGCGTGGACCAACTCGAAATCGAAGCCATCAGCCAATCCGCCGCCGATCAGCGCGCCGGACGGGCCGGACGCACCGCCCCCGGCGTCTGCGTGCGCCTCTGGACCCAAGCCGGCCACGCCAACCGCCCCCCCCGCGACACCCCCTAAATCCACCGCGTCGATCTCAGCGAAGCCGTGCTCACCCTCCGCGCCCTCGGCATTCACGATTGGTCCACCCTCGCCCTGCCCGATCCCCCCGACGAATCCGTTCTTCGCCGCACCGAAAGCTTTTTGTACGATCTGGGCGCCACCGACGCCCAAGGCCACATCACCGAAATGGGTCGGCGAATGCTCGACTACCCCGCCCATCCCCGCACCGCCCGGCTCATGCTCGAAGCCGAAGCCCGGGGTGTACACGAAGAGGCCGCCGTGCTCGCCGGCATCCTGCAGGGACGTCCCGTTTTTCAACACAAAGTCGGCACCCGCGTGCGCCAGGCCCGCATGGACCTCTACAGCGGAGACGGCTCCTCCGATTTGCTCATGCAAATCCGGGCCTGCGTGTCCGCCGCCCACAGCCGCTTTGCCCGATCCATTTGCGATGAAATCGGATTGCACGCCGGGTCCGCCCGGCAGGCCATTCAAATCGCCACCCAATTCACCCGCATTGGCGAACGCCATGCCGAAGAAGCCGACACCCGCGAACCCGCCGACATCGCCCTGCGCAAATGCATCGCCGTCGCCTTTGCCGACCGCCTCGCCCTCCGCCGCGACCGCAATACCCGCCGTTGCGATCTCGTGGACGGACGCGTGGCCGAGCTGGACGCCGACAGCGTCTGCACCGAGGCCGAACTCCTGGTCGCCGCCGAAGTCCGCGACTTCGCCCGCGCCAAAGTCCCCATTCTCCTCGGTGTCACCCGCGTCGAACCCGAATGGTTACAGGAATTCTGGCCCGAACACTTCAGCGAACACTCGGAAACCCGCTACGACGAGCAAAGCAAACGCGTGCTCACCGAACATCGCCGCACCTTCGGTCAATTGGTGTTGCACAGCAAGATCGACCATGAAGTCAGTGACGACGACGCCGGACGATTGTTGGCCGACGCCGTCGAAGCCGGCCAAGTCCCCCTGCCCGGCTGGGACGAATCCGTGGACCGCTGGATCACCCGCCTCAACTGCCTCGCGGCCTGGCGGCCCGACTGGGAACTCCCCCCCATCACCCCCGAAGACCGCCGCACCCTCCTGGAACACATGCTCAGCGGCTGCCGCACCCGCAAAGAGGTCAAAACCTTCGACGTGCGCGCCCACATCGAAAGCTGGCTCTCCCCCATGCAGCTCGATCTCGTCCGCGACCACACCCCCGAACGCATTGACCTCCCCTGCGGACGCAAGGCCCGGGTGCGCTACGAAGAAGGATCTCCGCCCGTCATCTCCTCCATGATCCAAGACTTTTTCGGCATGACCGAAGCCCCCAAAGTCGCCGGGGACACCGTCCCCTGCCGGGTCGAACTTCTCGCGCCCAACCGACGCCCCGCCCAACTCACCGACGACTTGAAATCCTTCTGGGCCAACGGATACCCCCTGCTCAGAAAAGAACTCAAAGGCCGCTACCCCAAACACAATTGGCCCGAATCAATTTCCGGCTGCGTCTAAATTCCGGTACCCGGCGCTTCCCGGCGTTGCGTCTGCGGATCGAGTTGCGCGGGCCGTCCCGTGAAGGTCCGGCAAATTTTGTCCAGCAGGGCCGAGGTGGACAAGCCATCCACCATGGACGCCAAACGCACTTCACCTCCGTGGGCCTCGACGATGTCGCGTCCGCTGACGTAATGGCTCCAATCTTCGGCTTTTACGAGAATGTCGGGCAACAGTCGGGCGATGAGGTCTTTGGGCTCGTCCTCGTCGAACACCACCACCGCGTCCACACATTCAAGCGCGGCCAACAGGGTGGCGCGATGTGGCTCCTCCACCAAGGGGCGTTTTTCGCCTTTGATGCGGCGGATGGAGGCGTCGGAATTGAGGCCCACTATAAGTCGGTCGCCCTGGGATCGGGCCCATTCCAAATATCCCGTGTGACCGGCGTGCAGAAGATCGAAGGTGCCGTTGGTCATGACCACGGTATCGCCGGCGGCATTCCAAGCGTGGCGAAGGACCAAGGCGTCTGCGGGCGAAAGAATTTTACTTTGGGCGGTTCGCATGGGGCGATTCCTCCGGGTTCAAGGTGGTATTGTCAATCAAACGGACCCCCGGAAAGCGCACCGCGAGGGCCACAAGTACCGGAGACCGAATCGTCTCGCCGACTTCGGACAGACTTTGGTCGTCCAGAATTTCCAGATAGTCCAATTCTCCGGGGGCAAGATCACCAAGCGCCTTCAAAATCCCGGTGCGCAGGGCCTGCACGCCCCTTTCGCCTCCGGCAAAGGCCTTTTCAGCCGCCCGCAAGGCCTCATTCAGCCTCGGTGCCACGGCCCGGGAGGCTGCATCCAGATTGCGATTACGCGAACTCATCGCCAACCCGTCCGCCTCCCGCACGATGGGTCCGCTCAATATTTTCACGGGAAAATTCAGATCGCGGGTCATGCGCCGGATCAGCCGCAACTGTTGCGCGTCCTTTTCCCCGAACACGGCCACATCCGGCAGGGTCAGATTGAAAAGTTTGGCCACCACCGTCAGCACCCCCCGGAAATGTCCCGGACGGCTGGCTCCGCAAAGCCGCGCCGACAAGACGTCCTCCACCACATATACGGTATGGTCCTCGGCATATACCCCCCCGGACGGGGCGAACAACACATCCACGCCCTCGGCTTCGCACAAAGCGCAGTCCCTTTCGAAATCACGTGGATACCGTTCCAGATCTTCGTTGGGACCAAACTGGGTGGGGTTGACAAACAGGGTCAGGATCACCACGTCGGACTCGGCTTTCGCCAGCCGCACCAGCGACAAATGACCCTCGTGCAAATACCCCATGGTGGGCACCACCCCCACGCGCAGACCCTCGCGCCGTCGGTCGGAGGACCACGCCTGCATTTCATGGGTGTCTCGAATGATTTTCATGAGAAATCAGCCCCGCCTGACCCCCAGCCCGTTTCAGCGTCAGGCTTCATAAAATTTCGCGGCAAGGAAATTTACTCCGATTTCACGGATTCTTTTTCTTTCTGCTTGGCGGCCTCGGATTCGGCGGAGGTGCGGCCCGCCTCCAGTTCGCGTTCGGCCTCCTCCTTGCCTTTTTTGAATTCACTGATACTCTTGCCCACCGAGCGCGAAAGCTCCGGCAGACGTTTGGCGCCAAAGAGAAAGACCACCACCACCAAGAGGATGGCGAGTTCGGGAAAGCTGGGGGTCCAGGCGAAAAATGGGGTTACGTACATAAGTTTGGGTCCGGTTTCGGGTTTCAGGCTGGATCATTTCATTTTTTCACGTAAATTCAAGTACCATGTACAATCCGTTTTCTTTTGCATTTGTCAACGCCATGGGATCGCCCTTGGAAATGGCGGTGATCATTCTCGCGGTCCTTCTGATGTTTGGCGCCAAATCCCTGCCCGGCACCCTGCGGACCCTGGGACGCTGGATGGAGCAATTGCGGCAGATCAGCCGGGACGTGCAGCGGGAAATCATTGGCGCGGAAAAACCCTTCGAAGATGCCCGAAGGGCCTGGGAAAACGAGGTCAGAGACCTGACCGTCTCCTCCTCGTCCCGCCGTCCGCCGCCTCTGGAAGAGGCCGAGGAAATCACCAACGAACAGACCTCGCCCGATCCCGAGGACACGGAAAAATCCGCCGCCAAACCCAAAGCCGACCCACCCACAGCCGAAAAAGGGGGCGACATCCATGGAACCTGAAGAAAACGATGGCATGAGCTTTCTCGAACACCTGGAGGATTTGCGCCGCACCATCCTCCGCTGCGCCGCCGCCATCCTCGTTGGCATGATCGCCTGTGTCTTTTTCGTGAAGGAAATCCTGCAATTCCTCTTTCAGCCGCTCCGGGATCTGGGTGTCGATCCCCAAACGTTTCTCCAAGCCCCGCAGGTGATGGGCGGGTTCCGCGTGGCCGTTTCCGTGGTCTTTTGGTCCGGGCTGTTACTCGCCTCCCCCTTCATGGTCTTTTTCATTGCCCAATTCGTGTTTCCCGGACTCCACAAGCACGAGAAAAAATTGGTGCGGCGCTCCTCGGGCGTGGCCGTACTCCTCTTTTTTGCCGGCGCCGCCCTGGGATATTATTTCACCATCGGTCATGCCCTCTACGCCCTGATATTCAGAATCCACAACTGGATGGGCACCTCGGCGGAGTGGATTTTCCTCACCGACTACATCGCCTTTGTCATCAAACTCACCCTCGGTTTCGGCCTCGCCTTCGAATTGCCGCTGGTGCTGCTGATCCTCGGGTATGCGGATTTGGTGGACGTGAAAACCCTTTGCCACTACCGCCGCCACACCGCCGTCGGTCTCCTCGGCCTGGCCATGATGCTCACCCCGCCGGAACCCGTCTCTCAAATCATAATGGCCGGCAGCCTCTACATTCTCTTTGAAATCTGCATCCTCTTGCTCCGCCGACACGAAAAGAAACGCGCCCGCCTCCTCGCCTAAAAATAAATTCCTATGTATAGTCTTGTATCCATGGAAAATTTGTGTTTGTTTCTTTTCTTCCGCCTGGAATCAGGCATGTTGGCCTAGAAGAAAGCAATCCCATGAAAACAACAACCGAACCGTCACCCATTCCTCTCAAGACCATGCCCGGGCAACTGGCCGTGGTGGATTTGTTTTCCGGCGCGGGTGGCATGAGTTTTGGATTTCACGAACATCCCGGGTTCAAATTGATTGCGGCGGCAGACGCGGAAATCGGAAAACCCAGCATGGGGCAAGGATCATTACAATGCAACAACACCTACGCCCTGAACAACGGCATCCAACCCGCCAAAGTGGACTTAAGCGCCATCGAGCCCCATGCGCTGGCAGAAACCTTGGGAATCGAAGGGCAAAAAGTCCATGTGCTGTGTGTTTGCCCCCCCTGCACGGGGTTCAGCCGCGCAAACCCCATGAATCATATTCGGGACGACCACCGAAACAGCTTGGTACAACGGGCCGGGGCGTTTACGGTGGCCCTTGATGCGGATGTCATGGTCATGGAAAACGCCAGGGAATTGCTTTCAGGGAATTTTCGCAGCCATTTCCTCGCTTTGTCCCAACATCTCGAAGCACATGGGTATAAAATCTCCGCTGCAAATCATCTGCTTACCCGATACGGTTTGCCACAAATTCGAGAAAGAGCTTTAATCATTGCCGTCAAAAAACATCTGTCCCTCCGAACCCTCGAAGAATTATGGGCGGGCTTTGAGGTCAATGCGGAATCGGTTACCGTTCGCAAAGCCTTTGCCGAGATTGACCCCAAGTCAAATTCCTCGGATCAATTCCCCCGCTTTGCCGATTCCGACGTGGCCGCGCGGCTTGCGGCCATCCCGTCCGATGGGGGGTCTTGGACGGATCTCATCGCTCATCCCCGGGCAAACCTCTTGCTGACCAATGCCATGAAACGCAGAGTGAAAATGAAAAAATTGGGTTCTCATCCGGATGTCTATGGCCGCTTATGGTGGGATCGTCCCGCCCCCACCATTAAACGGGAATGTGCGCACATCGGCAATGGTCGCTACGCCCACCCGGAAGAAAACCGGCTTTGCACGGTCAGGGAAATGGCCATGCTTCAGGGGTTTCCAAACCATTTCGTCTTCAATGGAGGCGCATTGTCAAATCATTACCGCCATATCGGGGATGCGGTGCCCCCATTGATTTCTCATCAACTCGCCTGGGTCTGCCAATGGATGTTTACCGGCGAAAAACCCAAATTGCAAAATTGCCTATTGCCAGGCACCCATTTGCATGCCAGTGACCTGACCCCTGTCAAAGAAGATATTTTCGCGTATGCATGATCAACTGGATCTCAAAAATGCATCCGGAGCCGAAAAACGGCGTATCGCCGAACTTTTGCAGGCTCTCCGATGCGAAAAGGAGGTGTGGACCAACCCTGAGTCCTCCCTTTTGAAAAATGCGGTCTTTCTGGAGGAATTCACCTCTCGCTTGCTTTGCCAGCATGTTTTCATGGGCAATCCCTTGATGCAAAACAGCTTCGACTCGGCCTTCACCACCTCTGCGGAGGCCGCTGGTTTCCTCACCGAACCCGCACCCTCGGGGCAAAGATTTTGGGATTTGAAATTAAACGGGAAGCAAATCAGCTTGAAAACCACGCAGGCCAAAGATCTGCGTACCGAAACCCTTCATATCAGCAAACTCACCGAAGCCGCATGGATTCAAGACTGCCGCACCTCCAATGCCCGCATGGAGCATACCAAAGCCCTTTTCCAAGAATACCAATCCAAGGTTCAGGCCATTTTTCAATTCCGCTATTTTAGAAAAACCAATTTGTATGAGCTGGTGGAAATTCCAACCGACCTTTTCCAACATGTCCAAGGCTTGTCCCGTTCTCAGTTTTCCGCAGATGGACCCTCCATCAACATCCCCATTGGTCAAGAACCCCCGGATTTCACCCTCAAACTCGACAGATCCGACGCAAAAGTAACCCTCGCAAACATCTTGAAATCCCGATGCGTCCTCCACGGCACATGGAAAATCGGTACCCAAAAATGAAAATCACACCCAACCGCATTCGAGCCCTGAAAAACCACGCGCGGATCCCGGCGCTGACCGCTTACGACCATGCCACCGCCAAGCTGGTGGATGCCGCCGGCATTCCGCTGATTTTGGTGGGGGACAGCCTGGGCATGACGGTTTTGGGGTTTTCCAGCACTTTGCCTGTTTCCATGGAACACATGTTGCATCATACCGCCGCCGTGGCCCGGGGCGTGGAAAACGCGCTGGTGGTCGCGGACATGCCGTTTCTCACCTATCAGGTGAATGATGACGAGGCGGTGCGCAATGCGGGTCGTTTCCTCCAAGAGGCAGGCGCGGACGCGGTGAAACTGGAGGGAGGCGCGGAACGGGCCGGCCTCATTGCCCGGCTGGTGCAAAACGGCATTCCGGTGATGGGCCATATCGGACTCACCCCGCAATCCGTGAAAGAATTGGGCTACAAGGTGCAGGGGCGCGGTCCGGCGGGGGCGAAAATGTTGGCCGACGCGAAGGCGCTGGCGGACGCGGGCGTGTTTGCCATCGTGCTGGAGGCTTGTCCGGCCACTTTGGCGCGTGACATCACCGCGTCGGTGTCGGTCCCCACCATTGGCATTGGCGCGGGCAAGGAATGCGACGGGCAAATTCTGGTTTTGCACGACATGCTGGGCATGTTCTCGGAGTTCACCCCCAAATTCGTAAAGGTGTACGCGCAATTGGGCGAGGAAATGAAAAAGGCTTTCGCCGCGTATGCAGAGGAAGTGCGCGAGGGCGAATTCCCGGGGCCGGAACACAGCTACGACTAACGGATCAACGGATCAGGGATAAAATTTGGCCGCGCATTTGGAGATGCCCTCACTGAGGGTCAGGTAGGGCGCCAAGGATGTGGCCACTTCGCGCAAGGGAATTTTTTTGTTGCGGATCCAAGCCAGTTCGGTGGTGAGATCGCCGCCTTCGGGACAAATCACCCTGGCGCCCAACAGCAAATCCGTCTTCGGATCGCGGTAAAGTTTCAAAAATCCGCGTGTTTCATGCGCGGTGCTGAACCGCGGCCAACGGTTCACGGGCAAGACCGCTTCTTCGACTTCATAGCCCTGTTCGCGGGCGGAGGCCGCATCCAGACCCACGCCGGCGACCTGCGGATCGGTGAATACCACCCAGGGGATTTCCGCCTCGGTGAGCGTTCGCGCGGCGTCTCCCGCGAGACGGGCCACGATTTGTTCGGCCTCGAAGGATGCGGTGTAGACCAGCAAATGCCCGCCCAAAACGTCTCCGGCCGCGTAAACCCCGGGGAGGCTGGTTTCATAAGCCTCGTTCACGCGGACAAAGCCGTTTCCATGGGTTTCCACGCCCATCTCCTCCAAATGGAGCCCTTCGGTATTGCCCGCGCGTCCCAAGGCGGCGAACACGGCTTGGGCGCGACAGTTTTTTTCTTCGCCTTCGTGTTCGAAAGTTGCCCGCACCTCGTCTCCGTCCCGCCGGATTTCTTTGATTTGGGTGTCGCAATACACCGCCATGCCCTCGTCCCTGAAGAAATCCGCCAGGGTTTCGCCCAGTTCGGCGGGCTGTTTGGACAGCACATGTCCGCTGCGCTGCAACAAGGTGACCCGCGTGCCCATCCGCTGCATCATTTGCGCCATTTCCAAGGCGATGTACCCGCCGCCGAGCACCAAAACGGAATCCGGCAGTTCTTCCAGGGCAAAGAGGTTCTCATTGGTGAGCAGATCCACGGTCTCCAAACCGGGAATTGGCGGCGTGGCCGTGCGCGATCCGGTGGCAATCAGAATCGCGTCTCCGGTGATCGTTTCGCCGTTGACCTCGACGGTGCGACCATCCCGAAGCGTGCCCCAGCCCTTCACCATCCGCAATCCGGCAAGATCCGGCAACGGGTCCTCGTAATTTCGCTTTCGCAGGGCCGCGACCAAGCCCCGCTGATCTTTCAGCAGCGTCCGGGTGTCAAGGTCCGCGCCTTTCGGCTCAATCCCCGGAAAACGTTGCCAATGGCTTTGATGCACCTGCTCGGCGGCGCGAATCAGGTATTTGGACGGCACACACCCCACATTCAAACAGCACCCACCCAAAGGCAACCCTTCGTGAACCACGGTCACCTCCATGCCCCGTGAAACCGCGTCCCGGGCCGCGGAAATGGCAGCCGTGCCTCCCCCAATGATGATCAAATGCATACCTTAGCCTCGGAAGAAGGTGAACGCATACAAAAACAAAACCACGATGGCCAACCCGATGGTGAGCGGCCAGACGCCTCCGGTTTGTTGCACCGGTTTTCTGCGGGCGTACAACGCCGCCGCCTGCTCCGCGGTAATTTTCGTCGCCGGACGACGCTGAATGGGAATCCCCTCACTTCCTTGCGCACGTCCATTTCCAGTCCCGGTGCGACGGACCGGGGTGCCGGTGCCACGCCGCGCAGGCGCCGATCGCCGACGACGTCTCGCCGATGCGTTTCTCTGAATACCGCCCCCGCGAACGCTGACTACCATTTGGGCGTTTTGTTTGTCCAAAACCGCCTTGGGAAGGGCTTTGTGCGTGATGGTGCTGCGGATATTGGATGCCAAGGGAGACTTGATCAACCGCCCGTCTTTCACCGCCATAATATCCGCCATTACCCCCGACCAATCCTCATAACGATGCAGGGGATCCTTGGCCATGAGCCGTTCGATCAGGCAACACATTCCATGGGATATTTTTTTGTTGTAGTCCCTCGGATATGGAATTTGTCCGTGAACTTGCTGGGAGGCCACTTCCTCCGGCTCCAAATCTTCGAAGGGAACGTGTCCGGTGGACAAATGATACAGGGTCGCGCCCAAAGCATACATGTCGGCCCGACAATCCAGATCTTCTTCCACCAAGGCCTGTTCGGGAGAAAAATAATTGGGGGTGCCCATGGTCATGTCGTCGTCAATTTTCACCCCTTCCAACCCGGTGACCTGTGCCAGACCCAAATCCGCCACTTTGGTGCGTCCATTGCGATGCAAAAGCAAATTGTCGGGTTTAATGTCACAATGTACCACATGGTGGTCGCGCCAAGCGTAGTCGAGCGCTTCAGCCACTTCCAACCCAATTTGCAACACCCGCTCTTCCGGCAGGGGTTCTCCATCGGAAACCACGTCCCCGGCGGTGGGCCCGGGAACATATTCCATGATGTAATACATGAACCCGTCCCGCTCCCCGGCATCGATCACCTGCACAATGTTGGGGTGGATTAAGCTGGCCGCGGCTCTGGCCTCATAGATAAAACGCTGATAGTCATCCTTGTCGGCATCCACATCTTTGATGAGGATTTTTATGGCCACGACACGGTCAAGCTTGTCTTGCCGCGCTTTCCATACGGTCGCCATCCCGCCTTCGGCGATCTTGCTGACAATGGTATATCCTGGAATGTGAAAGTCTTTTGACATGGGGAAATTGTTGTTGGTTTTGCATTCCACTATATGTTACTGTCGATTTACACAAGCACAACCCAAGCCCTGTTGGATAAATTTTATGAAAATCTCGTCACCTTCCCGACATAATTTGAAATGCGTATTTTTTGTCCTTTTCATTCTGAGCATAACAGCCGCGACCCGGGGGAGAACACCACCGGTGATTTCCTCTCCGGAACCGGAATTCGACTTCGGCGAAGCCCGCAGCGGCCAAGTGATCAGCCATACCTTCGTTTTGGAAAACACAGGGGGCGGCATTCTGGAAATTGGAACCGTGCGCACCTCTTGTGGGTGCACCGCTTCCGACGTGAAATCCAGGGTAATCGTGGCCGGGGAAAGCACGACATTGACCGTGAAACTCGATTTGAAGGGTCGGACCGGCCCCCAAACGCAGCGGATCACCGTTCACAGCAACGACCGCACCCAGCCCCAATATACCCTCACCCTCAAAGGGCAGGCCGTTGCTTCCGTGGACATTAAGCCCCGCACCCTCAATTTCCAGCAAATCAACCCCGCCACCCCTCCCACGGGCAAAATCACCATCCGGGGCACCACCGACGAGGCGCTGGAGATCGTTTCCGTGGGCACCACCATGGATCGAACCGAATTGCGCCTGGAAACCGTTGAGGAAGGACGGGAATATCATCTTTTCATCACCCCCAAAGATCTGGAGGGGCAGGGCAATTTCAATGACGTCATTGAAATCAAAACCGATGACAGCGAAGTTCCTCTGACCCGATGCATCGTCATGTGGCAGATTCTGCCCAAAGTCAGCGTGGCCCCGCGCATGATTACCCTGCCCATTTCCCGGGGAAACGATAAAGTAAACCGCTTCATCATGGTACGTCCGGGAGAAGATCTGGAGGAACCGCTGGAAGTCACTGGAGCCACCTGGGCCGGACGCGAAGTGGAAACCAACATCACCAACACCGGAAACTTCGGCTGGCGGATTGAGCTGCGGAACATCACCCCTGAAATGTCCATGAACGAGGAAGAGGTGGAAATCCACACCAATGTCGCCGGATTCGAAACCCTTAAGGTTCCGGTTAGAATCATTCGGCAATAAGCAGGGGGAAAATGGCGGAGAGGGAGGGATTCGAACCCTCGGTGCCTTTTTCAAGGCACACACGCTTTCCAGGCGAGCCCATTCGACCACTCTGGCACCTCTCCGAGGTTGACGAAGCCCATTACAGGAACTCTGCCCAAAGGTCAACTTGCAATGCGGACTTTTTCGAAACGGATCGGTGCCTGTCCCCGTTGGAATGGAATTTGCACGCCGCAACCCTCGGCCCGAATTTCAAACCGCGCCCCGTAGATCGGCAATTTGAAGCTGAATGCTCCTTGTGAATCAATTTCCACGGGGACAGGCCCCGAATTTTGCCAGGCAATCCAAGTGTGCGCGCCCGAACCAACCTCCAAACACCCGTAGCCGGGATTTCCGTAGACGCCATGCGGCAACGCCTTCGGCCCCGTGGGAACGAAATGCGCCGGATCGGGGGTAAGACGAGGCGGGGGCGGACAAAAAATGCCGCTCTCTTTTCCGGTTTTTTGTAGGAAATCCAGGGCCTGCAAGGCTCCAACCGCCCCGGATCGATTGCAGGCGTACACGTGGCCTGTCCCCGTTTCCGGCATCAGGCTCAACAAAAGACTGTACCCACTGCACTGACCGCTGTGCCAGACCCGCATGGACCCGCCCACACGATCCAGCCGCCAACCCAAACCATAGTGCAGCGGACCCAAATTGAGCGGCCTGTCCCCATCCATTCCGTCCCCGATAATTTCATTGTGCGGTTGCCACCGTTCATCCTCGGGGGATAATTTGAAAAGGGCCTGTCCCCATGTGGCCAAGTCGGGTACGGTGCCGACCATTTCACTTGCGGGGGCGATCAAATGCCCGCGTTTCGCAACAAAAAACGGAATTTTCCGGGGTCTGTCCCCATCCGCGTACGGCCGGGCCAGCATAGGGGCGTCCGCCCAGTTTTCAGACAAAATCCCGGTATGATGCAGGCCAAGGGGACGGAGAATTTCCATTTCCAGCGCCGCCTCCCAATCGGGGCCTGTCCCCGTTTCGATCAACTGCCCCAAGACCGCGTACATCAGGTTCGAATAACGGTGCTTTTCCCGAAACGGCCCTTCGCTGGCCAGATGCGGAAGACGTTCGCGAATAAACGCTTGACGGGGCCTGTCCCCGAAAACCCAAGCCCAAGTATGGGGAGGCAAACCCGAATAATGACAGGCGGCATCCCGCGGGGTCATTCGCGCCGTGGCTTCGAGGTCGGCCAAAGCGAACCCGGGCAGTTGCTCGATGATCGGCGCATCCAGATCCACCCGGCCCGCGCCCGCCGCCCTCAGCAATAGATCCGTGGTGAAGGTTTTGGTGATCGACGCAAGCGGAAAACGGGTCTCCGGCACCATGGGCAGATGCGCCTCATAGTCCCGCCAACCACAGCTTGCCGTCTCCACCCCCTTTCGATCAAAACCACAGACCACGATTCCCGGCAAACGCCAGGCGTGACACAAATCTTCAAGCAAGAACAACGAAGGGACCCACGACATCCCTGAAACCGTATGCGGCAAATATCTCCCGGTCAACCATGGAATCAGGGGGAATGACGAGTGACGAATGCGGAGTGGGGCAGTGCTAAGGTTCAAGCTTTTCCAAGGCTTCCGCGGCGGCCTCACGCACAAAGTAGACCTTGCGCCCATCCCTTGGGCGGTTGGACGTATGCACCATATGGAAGGCCGGGTCATTCCGGGCGAGTTCGCGAAGCTTGGGAATGGCCTCTTTCAATCCTCTTTGCGCGCAGACGTTGACCGCGATCAGCCGCTCTTGGGTCAAACGGGAAGAAAGGTTTGCAATAGCCAGGGCGTCAATTTTTTCAAAAATTTCGTTTATGATCTCTTCGGACAATTCCTCGGGGTAATCGGGAAGCGATGAACCGGGGTCCGGCGCGGCAAGCGGATTGAACAGCGGGTCCTCATTAGGGGCAGGTGGAGGGGCCGGATTGAGCAGTCGGGCCTCCTTGAGATCGACAACCATGAGCCGTCCCCATGCCAATCGGACCACGAAATATTGTTGATGGTGCAGGGCCATGCCCCCGCGCATCCACAGTGCCCCCTTTCGGTCAAACGCTATGAAATTGGATCTTTCCGCCATGCTGACCAATTCTTCCTGCCGAAAGCTGGCGAGCACCTCACCCGTTGGGCTTTCGATGCGCAGGGCATCGGTCGCGCCAATCGTGCGCACAATCCGCACGTTGGGCAGGTCGGTGTTGGGGGCCTCGATCACCCAATCCTGCGGGGCCACCAACGCAAAGCCGGGGGCGACGAGACATATCCAAGCAAACACAATTTTTTTCATACTTTCCTTTCCGTGGTTTCCCCTGAGACGCGGTCCGCGGGAAATTCCTTGGATTTTTTCCAAATTTCACGCCCTTAAAATCTGAGCCCGCCCCTCTTGTAGAACAGTTTTGTACCTTCAGGCAATAAAGTCGTAAATTTCGGTTGTATTGTGGCATTGTCCCAATTGTCTCTTGCATTTTCATGTGCCGTGGATATGCCAATGGGGTCTATTTTCAAAAACATCCTAAAACTTCCGACATGGAGAAACACTATGGCCAATCAATCAGGCGCGCACACCTTTGACGCGCAAAAATCCCGCAACCGGGCTCTGTTGTCCGCTTCCAAATACCTCACCGGCACCGTGGAAAGCAAAGTCCTGCCTTTTCACATCGACTTGACCGCCGACAAACTTACCGACCAAGAGGTTGCGGCCCTCAACGCCCTCGAAAAACGCGCCGCCGCCACCGCCCTCGGTTCACTGGCCTCTCTCGCCAAAATCGGCGAACTCGACCACCTCGGCGGCGGACTGGAACTGATTCCCTCGCTGCTCATGACCCTGGGCATCACCGACTACAGCGCCAAGCAATTCACCATCGAGCACGCCCACACCTCCATCGGCTACTACGGTGCCCTCTCCGCCCTCGGCTTCATCGACGCAGAGGACGTGGTCACCGAATTCCGTCGCTCCCTCGACATCGCCGGACACGTTTCCTGGCTGCCCGGCGGCACCCAAATGAACGGCGGACGCCTCGGCGTCATGGTCCCCGTGGCCGTCGGCCAGTCCCTCGCCGCAAAATCTTACCACGGTAAAGATGCCCTGACCATCTGCCATTGCGGCGATGCCGGCTGGATTTCCGGTCAAGCGCTCAACGGCTTCAACGGCGCCGACCTCCACGGCGCCCCCATCTGTTTTGTCATGCACCGCAACGGCATCCAACTCTCCGGATCCTGCAAAAGCATCATGGACAAGGATCCCCGCCCCGTGATCGCTTCCCTCGGCATCGAAATCATCGAAGTCAAGAGCCTCCACGACAAGCAGGAACTCTTTGCCGCCTACAAAAAAGCCCATGCCCTGGCCCAATCCGGTCGCCCGAGCCTCATTTACCCCACCGGCTTCCATGCCACCCTCACCCAACTCGGGGAACAATACGGCATTTCCGATGTCGTGGCCAAATTCGCGGGCGAACACGGCGTGGAACTCTCCACCTCCGTCTGGGTGCCCGGCTCGCTCATGTCTTGGCGGGATGTCATCCCCATGCTGGAATGCATCTTCCTGGTCAATGAACTCCCTGGTGGCGAAGGACATCATGACGGCCACATGAAAGGACGTGACCTTGCCGAAGTCCTGGCCAACCCCATGTTTGCCGACGACGACAACGAAAGCACCGCCCTCAACGCCCTGCGCAACGATTCCCCCCGAGTGGTCGTCACCGAAAAACGTCCCGCCCCCGGAACCCCCAACCTGTTGGTCGACGCCGCCGAGCGGGCCAAGGTCGAACTCCCCGGCGTGGGCAAATCCACCAGCGCCCGGGCCGGCATTCAGGAAGGCTACGCCATCGTGGCCAAGACCCATCCCGAACGCTTCTTCAACGTAAGCTGCGATTTGGATCCGTCCACCAAACTCGCCAAAGCGGCCGGATTCATTCCTGCCAAGAACAACTTCCAGATGAGCATCGAAGAGCAAATCTCCGCCCTCATGGCCAACGGCATCTCCATGGCCTCCAACGAGCCCCATGCGGTCGTCTTCGCCACCTTCGCCGCTTTCTTCGAGGGCATCGCCCGCGAAGGACTGGAAATGTGGCGCTACACCCGCAACCTCAACGGCGTGAATGAAGGCCTCAACGCCATCATGCACCTTTCCCACGTCGGTGCCTGCACCGGCCGGGATCACTTCTCCGGCTGGGCCCTGGACTGGATCTCCCTGGCCATGGGGTATCTCCCCTACCTCGACCGTTTCTATACCCCGGCGGATGCCCGCAGCGCCTTCATCGCCTCCTACGATGCCTGTGCCCGTTACGGCGCCAGTATCGTCGGCATTCCCCGCGACAACCTGCCCATCCTCGCCAAGGCCGATGGAACTCCTCTCTGGAATCCCGAGGACGAATGGACCCCCACCACTATTCTCCGGGAATCCGCCGGTGCCAAAAAAGCGATTCTCGCCATGGGCGCCACTGCATTCATCTCCGACGAAGCCGCCAAGGAACTCGAAGGCGTGGACGTCATCGTGGTCAATGGTCTTCCTTTTGGCGAAAACGAACTCGACGGCCTTCTCTCCAAATACAGCGGCGGCCTTGTCACCGTAGAAGACGGCATCATCGGCCACGGAGGCGTCGGACTTCGCGGTTTCGCCTCCCTGGTGCAAAGTGCCGCCGTCGGTTCCGGCGTCGCCCTCGCCCACGTTGGCATCACCGACCCCACCGTGGCGCCCTCCGACGGACATCAGGAAGTATGGGAACACTTCGGACTCACCTCCGAAGCCATTCGCGACGCGGTCGCAAGCCTCTAAACCCCACTAAACATTCGACCGCACCATTTCCCCCGAGACTTCCGTCCCGGGGGATTTTTATGCCCCGGCCCCTTTGGCCCAAGCTTTTTAAATCATACCTGTTGCTATGTAGTTTCTTCTGACCCTCAAACAAACATCAGAATCGAAAGTGCCGTCAGAACCAATAAAACCCCGGCAAGAAATCGGGAGTCCGCATACCAAGGCCCTTTGGGGACCACGGCACGATTGCTCCAAGTGAGATCGGCCAGTTTTTCCGCGTCGGGCTTGGCCTCGCTCAGGGCCGCGATCCAAAAAATCCCAGCGGCCACAAAGGTCAGCAATACTGCCGTGTACGTGAAGTGCAGCCCGTAGAGCCCGGTGGTTTGGGCGATGAACAAACCAAGCGACACCAGATGCGTGCCCGCCAGAGTGATAATCCCGGTACGTCCCCCGCCCCGATGGGTGAAAACCCCCATCACAAATAAAATGATCACCGGAGGCACAGCAAAGGTGAGAATTTGCTGCAAATAGTCAAACAGCCCCTCGAAATACTGGATCATGGGCGCCCAAATCGCAGCCAGGATCATGAAAACAAAGGTGCAGATGCGCCCGACCCTGGCCGTTTCCTTGTCCGTCATGTTTTCACGGCGCGGTTTCACAAAGTCGAGCGTCACCAAGGTGGAAGCTGAATTCAGGGTGGAATCAATACTCGACATGATCGCGGCGATCAAACCCGCCATCACCAAACCCAACACCCCGACGGGCAGGTATTCACGCACCAGCGTGGGAAACACTTGATCGGGGTCCGTAAGGTCCGGCAAAAGCACAACAGCCATGATCCCCGGCAACACCATGATAAACAAAGGAGACAGCTTCAGGAAACCGGCCAAAAGCGCACCCCGCTGGGCATGGGCCATGTTTTTCGCTCCTAGGACCCGCTGCACGATATATTGGTTCATGCTCCAATAATAAAACCCCAGCAACAAAACTCCCGTGAACATCCCCGGCCATGGCAAATCGGGGTCATTGGCGGGTCGCATCATGCTCAAATGACCATTGTATCTGGGCGAAGCCCTCACCCCTTCGGTCACCGCCGCCCAGGAATAATCAAACTGGGAAAAGCAAATGATCGCCAGAATGGCTGTGCCCAACAAAAGAATGACACCTTGAATCACATCGGTAAACACCACTGCCGCGAGTCCACCCGCAGCCGTGTATATTCCCGCAAGTAAAGCCAGCACAATGCAAGTGGTCCAAATATCCAATCCCGGAAAAAAGACCTGCAACACCATGGCACCTGCAAACAGCGACCCGGCCGTATCCACCACCAGACTCAGAAAAATATTCAACGCCGAAAAATAACGCCGGGCCCTGGGACCGTACCGACGCTCCAGAAATTCCGGTACCGTGCTGATACGCGACTTCAGATAAAACGGAATCAACACAAACATCATCACCACCAGCACAATGGAAGTCCCCCATTCAAAGGCGCTGACCGCAACCCCGTACCGGTAGGCGTTCCCTGCCAATCCAACCAAAGTCGTGCTGGAAATATTGGATGCAAACAGGCTGAACCCAATCACCGGCCACACCAGCCGACGTCCGGCCAGAAACAAATCCTCGCCCCCATGCGTGCGACGGGCCACATAAACTCCGATCCATACCACTGCGATAAAATAGGCGACGATAATGGCAAGATCAAGCAGATGTATTGGCATTTTCATACAAACAGTCTACTGCTGGCCCCATGCAAAAAGCAACTCTCTTTTTTGCCAAGACTGGGAAATCTGTTGTGATCGCCAGCTGACTTCGCACATCGTTCTGTTCCTTCCCCCGTTCCAACATCATCCTGTCACCTAACATTCTGTCCTGACTGGCGCAAAGCCTCCAATCCCGCCCAACAGCCGCCTTGCATCCGTTTCCCAGCCTTCTTCCTGTTTTCACCAAAGCATGTGCGGTACTCCGCCATAACCCCCTCCAGCCACGCCGAACTTCCAATCGCCACCCCGCAGGTAAAATAACGCACACGCTGCCGCAGCATCCGCGCCATCGGCACCTCTCCCCGACGTTCATACTCCGCGATCACTTCCACCGGATCAAATCCCTTGCGTTGTCGAATCTTTTCCGTCGTCCTGTGATCATCCTTGCGCGTCATCCCCTTCGCCACCACCCACAGACGATAAGCCGCCTGCACCTCCTTCCAGTTTTTTGGGGCCGCGCGTTGCTTTCGCTCCTTTTCCATCGCCTCTCCAATCCCCGTCCAGTGCATCTCGCGGTTCAACTGACGCTTCCGCACATTGTCCGCCCCACGAGGTTGATGACCCCGCGTAAACCGCACCAACGCCTCCAGACCCTCCCGCGCCAGCACATTCCCGCCGCATGCCTCCCCGTAGCCATTCCAGTGAT
>JAFIGC010000057.1 GCA_020831635.1 Verrucomicrobiota bacterium
GGTCTATACCACTCCGCCGCAAAACTGGGTAGATGGGGTTCGCCGGACGCTTACGTTCTGGCCGAGGAAGTAGGCGTGGCGGACGAAGAAGCTTTCTTCATTGTAGTCGGTGTCGAGGAACCAGCAGGCGATGCCCTCGGGTCCGTCGCTGCGGACTTCGCCGCTGTTGGGATGGAAGACGTCGACTCCTTTGACTTCCACTTGAAGTTGTCCGTCGTCGAGGGTGTGAATCTCGATGTCGGGTTCGCCGAAGATGACGAAGAGGTTGCCTTTGCCGGTGTTTTTGAGTTCCCCGGCCATGTGCAGATCGGCGTTCATGGTGGCTTTGAGCACCGGCAGGCCGCCGAGGGCGTTGAAGTCGGTGGTGTGGGCCTCGTAGCTGAAGGCGCAGGAAATGATCAGATCGAAATCGGCGTCGGCCGCCTCGCGGGCGGCGGCAACCAGGTCCACCCGGGTGACGGTGCCGAATTCGGGTCCGACGAAGATGCCGGCGCGTTTGGTTTTGCCGTTTTCCTTGTTGCCTTCGGTGTAGCGGCCCTCGGCGCAGATGTACTGTCCGGGCCATTCCTGCAGGGAGAAAAAGTCGATCTTGTCCTGCTTGTGCGCCTGCTGCACCCCGGCGCTGCGGAGGGTGTCGAGAATGGTGCTCACGTAGTCGCGTCCATATTCCTTGCCGGACTCGGCCACGCTGTCGATCAGCTCGTCGTTCTCGTCCAGCCCCAGCACCCGATGCGGGGACAGACTTTCCACCGTGAACGGCCCCGCCACCCGCACGGTCTTTTTGTCCTCGTAGGGTTTGTCGTATAGATACTCGAAATCCGCCTTGGCCGCGATGGACTTATCGATCTCCTTCTGCCGGGCGATGCGCAGTTCCCACCATTCTTTGTGAAGATCAACCACGAATGGACACGAATGGACACGAATGGCGAGGGAATCTTTTGTATCGGCTTTTGCTTTGCCGGATTCGTGTGACTTCGTGTTCATTCGTGGTAGTTCTCTTGGAATCGCCCATTCCTCCCACTCGGTGCCGAGTGCCTCGTTGATTTTCTCACGGAGGGGTTCGAGTTTTTCCTGGAAGCGATCCCAGATCACGTCAATCTCGGTGTTGTTGGCGATGGATTTGAGGGTGATGTGGGGGACCCGCTCGTACACGAAGCCGTGACGGATGTCGCCGTTCACCGGCTGGCTGGACGGGGCGGAGCGGGTGACCTCGCCCTCTTTCTGCTGTCCCTCTTTGCTGTCAGCCAAGAGGTAATAGGGGTATCGCGCCCCCATGATCCGTGCCCGGGCCAGGGCCAATGCCACCCGCGAGGTGTCGATGGTGATCCAGCGGCGACCCCATTGCTCGGCCACGTAGGCGGTGGTGCCGGAGCCGCAGGTAGGGTCGAGCACTAGGTCACCCGGGTCGGTGGACATGAGGATACAGCGTTGGATCGCTGAAGATGAAGTCTGTACAACATAAATTTTCGGATCTGAGCGGCTTTGGACACCACCTATGTCTGACCAAGCATTGTTAATTGTTATTGCGCTAAAATCATCAAGATAACGTACATATGAAATACTATTGCCAGTTAACTCGACACGAGATGCTGCCAATAATCTCTTCATTCCTATTTCATTCGTTTTCCATCGCACTTTTATTGACGGACGAATTTCTTTACCGTCAATACTAACAGGAAACCAAGATGCTGCCCCTTCGCCTTTATCTCTGCCAACACTTTGGCTTGTCAAATTATCTTGGCGATAAATTCTAGAATTTTTCGGAAGTCCTTTTCCAAAATTCTTTTCATCATTCGTAAGGCTTCTGCTCTCAAGTGTAGGTAGCTTAATCCTATTATATTTAGAAGCTCCATCGTCTCCAAGTTCCTTTGAACCGAACAATTGACGATATTTGGTTCGATCAGAACTTTTTGCATACCACAATATGTGATCCACTACCCCGGCTAAGTAAACACCAGTAGAGCCACCGGAAGTTTTCGTAGCAATTTGTGCAATACAATTCACATCCCCAAACACCTCATCCATCAGGGCACGGACGCGGTGGACGTTTTCGTCCCCGATCTGCACAAAAATCGAACCGGAGTCGGTCAAGAGTTCACGGGCCACGGTCAGTCGGTCACGGAGGTAGGTGAGGTAGGAGTGGATGCCGTCGCGCCAGGTGTCGCGGAAAGCTTTGACCTGTTCGGGTTCGCGGGTGATGTGTTCGGCTTTGCCGTCCTTGACGTCGCGGGAGGTGGTGGACCACTGGAAGTTGGAGTTGAATTTGATACCGTAGGGCGGGTCGAGGTAGATGCACTGCACCTTGCCGCGCAGGCCCTCGCGTTCGGCCAGGGAGGCCATCACCTGCATGGAGTCGCCGAGGATCATGCGGTTGGACCAGTTCTGGTCGTGGGCGTAGAATTCGGTTTTTTCCGCGCCCTCCGGCACTCCGTTGAAGTCGCCGAAGAGATCGAGCTGCTCCTCCTCCGGGGGCTTGGATTCCTTTGAAACCCGCTTGAGATCGTCGATCAGCACCTTGGGATGCACCTTTTCCTGGATGTACAGCGGCGGGGCGGGGACCACCAGGTCGGACCAATCCTGCACATCCTTCCCCCGCCACACCAGTTGCGGGTCGAGATCGGGATTTCGCCGTTCGTAGGCGACCATCAGCGGGTCGGCATTGCCCTTCTCCACGATCGACTGGTATTCAGCGGTGGGAATGTTCTTCCGTCTCTCCTCCGCGTGGGTGAGTGTTTTGACGGATTTCGGGGTCTTGGGTTTCTTTTTGGCGGGCATTAAATTATTCTCCTTTCAATACGAAGCAAACATCTTGGGTCTCTGTATATCACTCAATATAAGTTACACCCTATGTGGGCGACATCTACAACATCCCCGCAACTATGCTTATGTGATGAAATAAACGACCACTTTAATGCATGAATTCTGGTTTCCCCTTGTTGATCTAATGGCAACTCAGAATTCATCTCTTTCTGGATTCCTTTCATTAAATTTGCGATGTCTTTTTTGCGTACATATGCCAATACTAAACCCCGTGTTTCTCGTCCAGTTGAGTATCTATCGAGTAACTGAACTAAACCCTTGATATGGTATTTCGGACCATCATATATCTTTGCCTCGCCAAGCTTTCTGAAAACTGGAGAGCTGCACGTCGATTCAATGGTTATATCAACATGACCATTTGAATTTTCTTCCTGGTGTACGGATAATCCGGGCATTCTGAGTTCTCCAGCCAAAGCAGATGTCAAGCCCTCCTCCCCGAGTTTTTCGTAGTTCTTTTTGTTTTGTTCTAATCGCATCACTGCCCGCTCAAGCCATGCATCGAACGCCTTATCAAAATCAGGTACGGTCTCAGCAGTTAGCAAGTCCAATATTTCTGGAGCTTGTCGTTTCAATCTCTCGATAAAATCAAATGCACTTCCTTTCGCATCGGTCATAGCACTTCCTCGTTTAATTTCACAGGCACCCACTCAACTGAAATATTAGACGCCCATCGCTCCCAATCATTTTCTGACATATCCCGAGATCTCCACCACGACTTCAGATTGTCAAAAAACTCTGTGTATGACACACTTGCTCCATTCATGCTACGATTCATAAATTCCATTTTCAAATAAGCAGGTTTTGTTTGAGACAAATATGACAACATAGCCAATACTTCGCGTTCATTACATGACGTATTTTCTACTACAGTATCAACATCGGTAAGGAGAAAGGAATGTCTCGGAGCAGAATGAATAATTCCTGAAATTGTTCTGTATAGGCTACACCATTTTTTGTCCTGACCAAATTGCTTTGATATATCAGCTTCAACATCCACTCCGAGTTTTGTGTTGGGGCTATTACAAGACTCAAGATGTCCTGCAATCATGCTGCTGAATTTTAATTCCACCTCTTTCTCAAAATCTCCGCCCATTTCCCACACGTCGGTGAATTCGGCGAAGGCCCAGCGGCCGTAGCTGCCGAGGTGATTGACGCCGGGGATCCAGTAGCTGTCCATGGTGAGTTTTTTGGCTTTGGCGTCTTCGCGGCGGTAGCCTTTGATTTCCACCACCAGGTTCAAGGGATCCTCCGGTCCGTGTCCGTCGTCGATTTGCACGATGAAGTCGGGGATATAGCGGCGGGTTTCGGAGCCGTATTTGTAGGGCACCTCCAGTCCTAGTCCGTGGTTCTTGACGTAGGCGAGGACCTTGGGATGCGCTTCGGCCACGCGACAGAATTCGCCCTCCCAGTCGCTGTCGAGCACCACCCAGTTGACGTGGCACTGGTCGGCGGCGGTTTCCCAGAGGTTCTTCTTGGAGGTGCGGAAGTTGACGAAGCGGCTGGATCCGGTGGGGTTGTAGGGATCGAGCATGGCTTTGATGGGACTGCGGTCCATCATGGTAAAGGTGATGGCGGCGGTGATGCGGTTGCAGGCCTCGTCGGCGATCTCTTTGTAGAGCAGCTGCGCCGGGTAGGTGTCGCCTTTGCATTCCAGGCAGGTGTCGAGCCATTGCTTGGCGATGCGTTTCATCTGTCCGAAAAGATGCAGCTTGGGCTCCTCGCCGGGGCTGCGCCAGTGATGGAAGAGAAGATGCTGGGTGAGGTGATAGAGTATGGAGGATTTCCGCATGTCTTTGACATGTTCCAGATTCAGGTCCACGCCTTCCCCGATGATGCCTTCGTTGCGGTTGTGGGTGGGCCCCACCCATTCGGGAGTGAGTTCCAGCACGGAATCCTCGTTGAACGTGGCCTCCAAGCGCTCCTCGGGCAGTTCGATCCGGTATCCGTTCACACGGGGATATCGGATTTCGAGCGCGTCGCGGTCGGGTCGTACGGCTTTGACATGCACGTTGTTCACCGGAGGTTGCGGCGGAGCCACCACCGGCTTGGCGGTGAAATTGAAGGGGATTCCCAGCACGTCGGCGTATTCAACCGGGAACAGGCCGCTCTCTTCGTCGAGTTCGTAGCTTTGGCGGCGCAGGGCGCGTCCGATCACCTGCTCGCACAGCAACTGGGTGCCGAAGGCGCGAATGCCGAGCACATGGGTGACGGTGTTGCAGTCCCAGCCTTCGGTGAGCATGGAGACGGACACCACGCAGCGGATGGTTTCGCCCAACCGCCCCTGTTTGCCCACGGTGTTCATGACTTCCCGCAGTAGATCGGAATCGTTGAGGTTCTCCGCGTCCTGCGGACTTCCGCCCCGCTCCACGATTTCGCGGCGGAAGCGTTCGATCTCGTCCGAGGCCATCTTCCGGAACTTATCGTCCAGTGCGTCACCGGATTCCAACTGCACGCTGTCGATCAACAGGGTACGTGGCCGCCCCAGGGGGTTGCCGTGTTCGTCGTGGTTTCGGAACAACTCCAGGCGTCCGTCCACCTGTTCCGAGGACCCGTCCTCGTTTTCGCGCTGATAGCCGGACACATAATCGTAGACCAGCTTGGAAATGGAGGTGTTCTGACAGACGATGATAAAGCAGGGAGAAACGGGGATGCCGGCGTCCCGCCAAAGCACATGGGTCTTTTCGTAATGCCCGTAAAGCGCGTCGATCGCGTTATACAGCTTGGTGGGCATGGAGAGCGGATCATATTTTTTGCCGCCCCGGGCGCTTTTTGGCAGATCCTTGCCCACATGCTCCCATAGATTTCGAAACACCGGCATGCCATCTTCGCTGGGGAGGTTGTCGGATACCGGAACCCGGGGGAGTTTCACGATGCCGCATTCGATGGCGTCCATCAGCGAAAAATCACTCATGGTCCACGGGAACAGGGTGCCTTCGGCGTAACCCGACCCCCGCAGGAAAAACGGGGTGGCAGAGAGATCCACCACCCGCCCGACTCCCAGTTGCCGGTTCACGGCCTCCAAGCCGGTGATCCACAGGCGGGCGGCCTCGGTGTTGGATTCCGCCTCTTTTTTATCGTCTCCGGTGAGATTCTCCTCCTCCTCCTCTTCCATCGCGGGTTTCTCCCGATAGCAGTGGTGCGCCTCGTCGTTAATGACCATCACCTTTTTCAGGCCCATCAGTTCCGGCATCACCCGCTGGAGCATCTGCCCCTCGGTTTCCTGGGTGTTCAGCTCGGGGCCGCGTCCCTGCAGCAGGGCCCGCCCGCCCTTGGAGAGGTCCATGCGCTCTTTGAGTTTGAACGAATGGTAATTGGTGATGACGATTTTGGCCCGCTCCAGATCCGGCATCATATCCTGCGGCACCAGTTCCCGGGTTTTGTAGTAGCTGTCGGGATCGTGCGGCAACAGCACCCGGAGACGGTCTTTGATGGTAATGCCGGGAGTGACGATCAAAAATCCGCGGGTATAGCGTTTGCTGTTGGGACGATGGACGGCATTCAGGGTTTGCCAGGCAATGATCATGGCCATGACCGTGGTTTTCCCGGCTCCGGTTGCCAATTTGAGCGCCAGGCGGCTCAGTTCGGGGTTCGCTTCCAGATTGGACTTCTCTAAATGATCCAGGAAGGGTTTGCCGGTGTTGCCCATCTGCGGAGCCACCTCGGTGAGCCAGATCAGGGTTTCCACTGCCTCGGTTTGACAGAAAAAGGGTCGAATGCTGGAAAAACGAAAGCGGCGCCAGTGTTGGAGCAATCGCGCGGTTTCCGGAGTGACCCGCCAATCGTTGGGATTAGGGATCAACCGCCATTGATCCACATGGTGCCGGAGACGATTGATCGTGTCCGCAACTTGGTATTGCTGATCTTCGCTGGACAGCCCCTCTGCATCTGGCAGTACCATCTCCGTCTGCATCGCTTCCCCTTTGTGATGCTTGGCTTTGGGGATGGGGGTGATGAAGTCCACCTTGCGCCGGGCTGGAGTCACTTTTTGCGTAGGTTGTCCCTTCTCATCCAATTCCCAATGTTGAGCGGGATATTCGTAGGGAGAATTTAAAATCGGATTTTCGAAAAAAGGTTCAGACATAGGTGATACTCTAGATCTTCTCAGTCGGTGATTCGACCAAAGCAATTTGCTGTAATCTCCAGCAGGATAAAAGAATTCTTTTGTAAAATATGCACTGTCGGCATGTCAATATGAGCGTCTTCATACGATCTTCTCCCTATGGACTTCCAGGAAATCCTGCAAGGGCCATCTGTTTTGTTTTTCAGGCATCAGGATCATTTGCCCCGCCCGCTTCTCAAACAGCTCCCTGGCATGGTCGTTCCGGTAGTGCTCGCGGATGTCGCGGGAGACCACAAGCCGATAATCTTCATCGAAGGTGATGAGGGAACTGTCGAAGGCATTGTCGGTTGTAGCGGAGAGGCAGAGGCCGTTGCGGGGGTCCAGACGGGTCTTGGCATTGTCGGTCCAGCAAATCCCGTCTTGCCCGAGGCGTTGGTGTTTTAAGACCAGTTCATACAGCCGTTGAACATGCTCTGCGGATGAAATCGTCCAGATGCTTTCCACGTCCAATGCCGCTGCCACCTTTCGACGCAGAATTGAATCCAGCAATTCAATGGCCCGGATGTATGATGACGCACGATTGCTGCCATCGGAGGACTGCTCGCGAATATAAATGGTGAATGCGTTTTTCAGGTCCATTCGAGGGTTTCCAGTTGGACTGTTTTCATGGATTGAACCTTACACAAATTAGGTTTAAGGCAAGCCCTTGTTCATAAAATTAAAGGGTTTTCACGGCCAGACCACCGATTGCCTAGAATGTGCTTCCCATTCGTGATTTCCGGGTCCCCGGTCATCAATTCGGCCCGTATTGTGCGGCTGATGTCGGAACGGTAGGCAGTGGTGTGGGTTCCGGAGGATTTTGGATGAATGATCGACATCATCCTGCTGGCATTTGACCAGACCCCTTGGCTTGATCAAAGCGGGAGGGGTGGCATCCCGTTGGGATGCCTTTGTGTTTTTTTGAACAGAAGGGCGCGAAGGAAGCGAAGAGGTCCTGTGGCGTTGCCGGCATGCGGAGCCTCTTGGGCTGGTTTTGCGCGAAAACCCAGACGGCATCGCTTGCACGCAAGGTCATAGCGAAGATTGTTTCCTGAAACCGTGAGATCTTTGAGGTTGGCGATGACGATGTCGCCGTCGCGGCGAGGGCTGCGGTGGTATTCGAAGTTGGCGAGGTCGCCGGGAGACAGCGAGGGGCGCATGGAGTCGACGTTGACGCGGACCAAGAAGCGGTTTTTTGCGCAGAGGTGTTGGGGCACTTCGATCCAGTCGCTTTCGTCGGTTTCCTCCAGTCGGTTGATGTCGAATCCGTGGTAGGCGCTTCCGGCGGCGAGGCCGCCGACGAGGGGGAGGGCGTTGTGGTAGGCGCGTTCGCCGATCTCTTCGAATGGGATGCGCTTGGGCAGTGGATTTGTCGATGGGTGAAATCAAAATCCGAGGCGCCTGGCTTCGGCGCGAAGGAAATCCTCGAGTTGGGTTTTGTCAGGCAGTTCGAGGCGGTACGTCGAAATGAAGAGCCGTTCGTCCATGCCTCCGAGGGCATATTCGGCGAGGGCGTGGTCTTTGTCGGTACAGAGGAGCAAGCCTACGGGCGGGCGGTCGTCCTCGCTCATCTCATGCTTGCGGTAGTAGCTGAGGTAGGTGTTGAGCTGTCCGGCGTTCGCATGGGTGAAAGGCTCCGCTTTGAGGTCGATGAGCACGTGGCATTTGATCCTGCGGTGGTAGAAAACCAGATCGATAAAGTAGTCCGTGGTACCGATACGAATTTTCTTCTGGCGGGCCTCAAAGCAAAATCCGTGGCCAAGTTCAAGGAGAAAGGCCGGTGCGCTCGAAAAGCAGGGAGCCGATCTGGCGTTTAAGCACCCGTACCGTCCAGTTGCCGCGAACGGCCTCCAATTCGTAAAAGACGCGCTTCAAGGGGTCGTCAAGTTTCATCAGCTCCATGAAATGGGAGAAGCTGAGTGTTTGGAGTAGTCGCTCGGGAGGCAAGGCAAATCCGGGACGGGTTGAATCACCCGCGGCGACTCGGTCCGAGGCTAATGCGCGCAATTGGTTGAGGCTGATGACGGGTGTCTGTGAAGATTCTCCGGACAGTGTCTGGAGAATCGTCAGCAGTTGCGGGGTCCGGGCCAGGGATTCTTCAGACAGTGTCTGGAGAATTCCGGGGTATTGCAAAAAGAACTGTCTGCAGGCCCATTAACTGGAGGCCCCCAGCCCGGGAAGACTCAGGTTTTTCGAAAGATCCGGGACCAGCCGATCTCCGTATGTGGCGCGATCCTCACCATCTTGTTCAAATTCCACGATCCACGCCCCGATCACCCAATTGCGCACGGTGAGGGCACAGTTCGCCACGGAGGACACCCCTTTTCGCAGGGAGGTGTCGAGGTGACGGATGCTATGGACGAGATCGGTAAATTGCATGGGGGTTTTAGGTCCATTCGAGGTATTCCAGTTGGACTGTTTTCATGCATTGAACCTTGCACAAATAAGGCTTAAGGCAAGCCCTCGTTCATAAAATTTCAGGCTGTTCACGGCTAAACCACCGATTGCCTAGAATGTGCTTCCCAGGCGTGATTTCCGTGTTCCCGGTCATCGGTTCGGCCCGCATTGTGCGGCTGATGTCCGAACGGAAGGCTGTGGTGTGGATCCCGGGAGATTCTGGATGAATGATCGACATCATCCTGCTGGCATTTGACCAGACCCCTTGGCTTGATCAAACCGGGAGGAGTGGCATCCCGTTGGGATGCGGGTGGGTGTGGGGATGCGAATCCCGGGGTTTCACCCCGGTCTGACGAGTGGCATCCCGTTGGGATGCAATATCTTGAATGGAACAACAAACCGCCGGATTCTTTTGAACAGGAGGACGCGGAGGGAGCGGAGGGGAAGGGCGGTGGAATTGCCTTTGCGGCCTTTGCTTGCTTCTGTTCTATTCCTTTGTTTTTTTGAACAGAAGGGCGCGAAGGAAGCGAAGAGGTTCTGTGGCGTTCCCGGCATGCGGGCCTCTTGGGATGGAAATGCCTGGAAAACCAGATGGCATGACTTTGTAGTGCCTTTTAAGAACAGACCCAATGTTTACAGGGGTGAATTAGATGTTTTAAGAAACTTGGGCTAAGGGTTTCACCCTCATGTTGTTTTGGGATTGTTGATTTTGCCGTGCGAATCAGGGGATTGAAATCCCCGGGTCCCTCAACCGCCCCGCAGTCGCGGGACGGATTTCCTCATACATCCCGGAACCGTGGGTTGAAACCCACGGCTATTCGTGGGCCCGTCGCTACGCGACGCAGCACCGCCCCCTTTTCGTCATCTCCGTGTATCCATGTCAGCTTGAGTCAATCAGCCAGGCAGGTTTTGTAAAACATCCGTTTTCCGAGCGTTGGAAAAGTCGCGGTGTCACAAGGTGGTGATCCAGATGCCGAGGATGGGATACGGGATACGGGATACTGGATACGGAAGGAGAGAAGGAGAGAACTTTGAACATCGAACGGGCAAAGGGGGACGGGAGCGCCGGTCTCCGCACCGGCAGGGGCGAAGGGGGTAAAACTGCGGGCGGGCTGTTGGACTTTATACGTCGAACTGCCGCCCATGGAGGGGAGGGGGCGTCCCCAAAAATTTGGGAAATCGTGATTTTACGCAGTTATGCGGAGTCTGTGGCGCATGCCGGGTTAGGGTTCGTCTTCACCAACGGCCACGCGGTGATGGCCTACACCCAGTTTTTTGACGACCTTGCCCAGATTCCGTCATTGCCATGGGATGCGATTCGTGCCAAGTACTGGAATGACTTTGTGGACGGTCGATGCGACTGCCAATCGGAATTTCTGGTGCGGGACTTCTTCCCGTTGTGCCTGGTGGATCACATCGGCGTGTTCGACGAGGATGCCCGAGCCCGGTGTTCTGCCCTGTCAGGCTGTCCCGCGGTTGCGGTGGAACGAACTTGGTTTTTTTAAAGAGAGAGAAAGATGATTACCTACAAACAAGGAAATTTATTGAAGGCCGACGCGGAAGCGTTGGTGAACACCGTCAACTGCGTGGGCGTGATGGGCAAAGGGATCGCCCTGCAGTTCAAGCAGGCGTTTCCGGACTGCTTTAAGGCGTACAAGCAGGCCTGCGACCGGGAAGAGGTCCAACCGGGCCGGATGCAAGTGCATGACCGAAACAGCTACTTGAATCCCCGGTACATTATCAATTTCCCCACCAAACGCCATTGGAAGGGGAAATCCCGCATGGAGGATGTCGAATCCGGCCTGGTGGCGCTCAGGGATACGATTTTTTCCCTGGGGATTCACAGCGTTGCGGTGCCTCCGCTGGGTTGTGGAAACGGGGGCTTGGAGTGGAGTGTGGTCCGGGCGAGAATTGAGGAGGTTTTGGGCGATCTTCCCGGGGTCGAAGTTCAGGTGTTCGAACCTGCGGGCGCTCCTGAGAACAAGCAGATGCCGGTGCAAACCAAAGCTCCGAGGATGACCCGGGGCCGGGCGGCCCTGCTGTTGATTTTCCAGAAATATCTGCAACCGGGCTATGAACTGACCATGTTGGAGATCCAAAAGCTGGCCTATTTTTTGCAGGAGGCAGGGGAACCGTTGAAGCTGGAGTTTCAGAAGCAGAAATACGGACCCTATGCCGAGACCCTGCACCATGTTTTGCAGCGGATCGAGGGGCATTTTGTTCGTGGCTATGGTGACCGGAGCCGCGATGCCAGTGTGGATGTCTTCGACGAGGCAATGGCGCAAGCGGAGACGTATCTAGAGAACGAGCATCCGGACGCCTTGCGGCACGCTGAAACCGTGGAAGCGTTGATTGAAGGCTTTGAGACCCCCTTTGGATTGGAACTGTTGTCCACCGTGGATTGGGTCCTGAAGCATGAAGACTGCGACCCCGGCGACGAGGCCTCGGTGATGGCTGCGGTCCATGGGTGGAACCAACGCAAATCGGAGATTTTTTCCAGTCAACATATTCGGGTGGCCTTGAACCGCCTGCGGGAGGTCGCATGAAATTGAAACCCTTCCGTCAGGCCGGTATATCCTTTCGGGAGCATCTTAATGTTCAATTTTCCTTCTGACATTTGGCCAGACTCCTTGGCTTGATCAAACCGGGAGGGGTTGCATCCCGTTGGGATGCTTTTGAGTTTTTTGAACAGGAGGACGCGGAGGGAGCGGAGGGGAAGGGCGGTGGAATTGCCTTTGCGGCCTTTGCTTGCTTCCGTTCCAATCCTTTTTGAACAGAACCCTTGTTTGAGGGCCTCGTCCGCATTCGTCGCGTAGCGACGTCCGACGCATAGCCGTGGATTTCAATCCACGGACCAACGGAAAAACATCGGGGTGCGCCGCGTAGCGTCGCCTGACGGTTCTAAGGTTTTCACCCTCATGTTGTTTTGGGATTGTTGATTGTGCCGTGCGAATACGGGGATTGAAATCCCCGGGTCCCTCAACCGCCCCGCAGTCGCGGGACGGATTTCCTCATATATCCCGGAACCGTGGGTTGAAACCCACGGCTATTCGTGGGCCCCAGACCTCAATTTATTGCACATTTTGACATGACTTGATGGCAAGTTCAAATGGGTTTCCAAGGGAATCATCCTGAGAAAAATATACGACAAAGCTCGTGACAAGGTGGGGTGCGACCCCGTTGGGGTCGGCGAACGAGGGCGGATACGTTTCCCGGGGCGTTGCCCGCGGGCTGACGGGTGTGACCCCGTTGGGGTCAATTTGGAATCATGTCCAAAACCTGAATTCGCCGCGTAAATTGCATCCCAACGGGATGCCACTCGTCAGCCCGGGGGTTTTGTAAAACATCCGTTTTCCGAGTGTCGGAAGACTTTTTTTTCGGTCTTCCGAGCGTCGGAAAAAGATTCTGTGTCACAAAGTGCCGACCCACAGGCTTGGAATTGGATAATGGATACGGGATACGGAAGGAGGGGGATACGGGATAAGGAAGGAGAGGTCAGAGGGCAGGGAAAATGCCGGATTTGACAGGGATGAGGCCGCTGACAACATCATCGTAATCGTAATCGTAATCGTAATCGTAATCGTAATCGCAATCCATGGGCTGTTTTGATTAGGATTAGGAGTAGGAGTAGGAGTAGGAGTAGGAGTACGGTGGATCATCGTACAGGGCCGAACGCTGAACCCTCCTTCGCGTTTCGCTGCCACGGCGGGGAGCCATTGAACTGGCAACTGACAACCCGCAACAAGCAACCTTCAACCCGCAACCCACAACGCTTTACAACTGCTTGAAGAAGTCGTTGCCTTTGTTGTCGACGACGATGAAGGCGGGGAAGTTTTCGACGCGGATTTTGCGGATGGCTTCCATGCCGAGTTCGGGGAAGGCGACGGTTTCGACTTCTTTGATGTTGTCTTGGGCGAGGATGGCGGCGGGTCCGCCAATGGATCCGAGGTAAAAGCCGCCGTGTTTTTTGCAGGCGTCGGTGACGGTTTGGCTGCGGTTGCCTTTGGCGAGCATGACGAGGCTGCCGCCGAGGGACTGGAAGGTTTCGACGTAGCTGTCCATGCGTCCGGCGGTGGTGGGGCCGAAGCTGCCGCTGGCCATGCCTTCGGGGGTTTTGGCGGGCCCGGCGTAGTAGATGGGGTGGTTTTTGAAGTATTCGGGCATGGGCTCGCCGGCTTCGATCATTTCCTGGATCTTGGCGTGGGCGATGTCTCGGGCGACGATGAGGGTGCCGCTGAGGTTGAGGCGGGTTTTGATGGGGAAGCGGGAGAGGGTCTCGCGGACTTTGTCCATCCCGGTGTCCAAATCGACGCTGATGGGCGGGGCCATGTCGGGGGCGGCGTCGGGGAGGTATTTTTCGGGATGGTATTCGAGTTGTTCGAGGAAAATGCCGTCGCGGGTGATTCTGGCTTTGATGTTGCGGTCGGCGCTGCAACTGACGCCGAGGCCGACGGGACAGGAGGCGGCGTGGCGGGGCATGCGGATGACGCGGATGTCGTGGGCGAAATATTTGCCGCCGAATTGGGCCCCGACTTTGGATTTCATGGCGATGTCGCCGATGCGTTTTTCCCATTCGAGGTCCCGGAAGGCGCGTCCACCTTCGGAACCGGATGTGGGCAGGTGGTCGAGATAGCCGCAGGAGGCGAGTTTGGTGAGTTTCATGGTGGATTCGGCGCTGGTGCCGCCGATGACCAAGGCGATGTGGTAGGGGGGGCAGGCGGCGGTGCCGAGGTCCATGAGTTTTTCGGTGACGAAGCGGGTGAGGGCGGCTTCGTTGAGGAGGCTTTTGGTTTGCTGGTAGAGGAAGGATTTGTTGGCGGAGCCGCCGCCTTTGGCGATGAAGAGGAATTTGTAGGCGTCTCCCTGGTCGGCGAGAATATCGATCTGGGCGGGGAGATTGGTGCGGGTGTTCTTTTCCTCGAACATGCTCAGGGGGGCGATTTGGGAGTAGCGGAGGTTTTTTTCCTGATAGGTTTGATAGATGCCGCGGGAAAGGGCTTCGGCGTCGTCGAAATCGGTCCAGACGCGCTGTCCTTTTTTGGCGAAAACGATGGCGGTGCCGGTATCCTGGCAGGAGGGGAGTTGTCCGCCCTTGGCGACCACGGCGTTTTGCAGGAGGGTGTAGATGACGAAGCGGTCGTTGTCGCTGGCTTCGGGGTCGAGCAGTTCTTTGGCGAGCATTTCCAGGTGGGAGGCGCGCAAGAAGAAGGAGACGTCGCTGAAGGCGGCGTGGGCGAGGAGGGTGAGGGCTTCGGGCGCGACTTTGAGGATGGTTTTGCCATCGAATTCCGCGGTTTCGACGTGTTCGGAGGTCAGTTTGCGGTAGGTGGTGGTGTCGTCGCCGAATTGGAGGATGGGTTCGTAGTTGTAAGGTTCCATAAATTGCCGGGTTTTGGGTTCGGGGTCTTATTGTGAAAAAATTGACGATTTGTCAAAGGGATATGAGGGAAAACCAACGACCGGGGTGTAAGCCCCTCAGGGCCGGCGGCTGATCACACGGATCCCGCGGCCTCGGGACGGATCTTGGGTTGTGGCTTGGGTTTGGGGTAGGGCGCCACGGATGGCCACTAATTTTCACGGAGATGTCTCCAGCTCGATATGGAACCCAGACTCGTTCCCAAAATCTTTTTCACATTTTTCCATTTCCATGCTTGCCTTTACAGATTCATATAGGATAAATGATGTCCGCAATGAACAGATTCCGATTTTCATCCAGGGAACACTGGCAGACCCGCCCCCGATTCGGGGACCGGGTTTGGGGAAGGAATGGTCTGATTTTTGACAACGCATCCTCCGGAAACCGCTTTCCGGAATCAATCCAAAGGTAAGATGATGAGCAAAAAAGCCCCTGAATTCAAGTATCCCGGTGTTCCCGAAGCGATGGACGGCAATACGGCCGTGATTATGTGCGAACGGGAGTCGAGCGACGCGGCGGGCGCGTATCCGATCACTCCTTCCACGCAAATGGGCGAATACTGGGCGGAAATGACCGCCGCCGGACACATCAACGTCTCGGGTCGTCCGCTGATTTTCGTGGAACCGGAGGGCGAACACGCGGCGGCGGGGGTGACGGCGGGGATGTCGATGACGGGCTTGCGGGCCTCGAATTTCTCCTCGGGGCAGGGCATCGCCTACATGCATGAATCCCTCTACGCGGCGGTGGGCAAACGGTTGCCGTATATCCTCAACGTGGGCTGCCGGGCGATCACCAAATCGACCCTGAACGTTCATGCGGGGCACGATGATTATCATTTGATGGATGACACGGGCTTTTTCCAAGTGATGGGCAAAAGCGCCCAGGAAGCGGCGGACCTGAACCTGATCTCGCGCAAAGTGGCCGAGTTGTCGCTCACGCCCGGCGCGGTGGGGCAGGACGGCTTTTTGACCACGCACTTGATTGAATCCCTGAATGTGCCGGAACGCGATTTGATTTTGGAGTTTCTGGGCAAGCCGGAGGACATGATCGATTGTCCCACCCCGGCCCAGCGCATGATGTATGGTCCCCAACGCCGGCGGGTGCCGATTTTGTGGGACGTGGACAATCCGGTGGTGGCGGGTTGCGTGCAGAATCAGGACGCCTACATGCAGTCCGTGGCCGCGCAGCGTCCCTATTTCTTTGATCACATTCGCGATCTGACGGATCAGTGCATGGCCGAATATGCCGCACTCACCGGGCGCAAATACGAGCGGGTGAGCGGCTACCGGCTGGAAGACGCCGAATACCTGATTCTCGGCATGGGGTCCATGATGGGCACGGCGGAGGCGGTGACCGACTATTTGCGCGAAACCCGCGGTCTCAAGGTCGGGGTGGTGAACATGACCATGTACCGTCCGTTTCCGGCGGACCTGCTTGGCAAATTGATCAAGGGGCGCAAGGGCGTGACCGTGTTGGAGCGGACGGACCAGCCGCTGGCGGTGGACTTGCCGCTCATCCGCGAAGTGCGGGCCACGATCAGCAAGTGCCTCGAAAACGGCATGGCCGGTGGCAAGGGAGAAAAGCCGTATCCGGAGTTGGAAACCTATGCGAAACTCAGCGAAGCGCCGGTGCTGTATTCCGGTTGTTACGGCATGGGCAGCCGCGACCTGCAGCCCGAAGGGATCGTGGGGGCGGTGGAGAACATGCTGCCCGAAGGCGACCATCGGAAATTTTATTATTTGTCCATCGATTTCCTGCGCGACCAGGCGGCCACGCCCAAGCAGGAAATTCACATGCAGCTGATTCGCGAGGGATATCCGGATGTGCAGAAGTTGGCGGTCAAAGGCAGTGAAAACCCGAACCTGCTGCCCAAGGGCGCGATCACGGTGCGCATGCATTCCGTGGGCGGCTGGGGCGCAATCACCACCGGCAAAAACCTGGCCATCACCCTCTACGAATTGCTGGGCTACGACATCAAGGCCAACCCCAAATACGGCTCCGAGAAAAAAGGCCAACCCACCACCTACTATTTGTGCGCGGCTCCGGGCCCCATCAAAATCAACTGTGAATACAACTTCGTGGACGCGGTGTTGTCGCCCGATCCCAATGTGTTCGGTCACTCCAATCCGTTGTTCGGGTTGAAAGAAAAGGGCGTGTTCATCATTCAAAGCGAACTGACGGATGCGAACGCGGTTTGGGAGGGGATCCCGGTGCAGTACCGCCGTTTTATCGTCGAGCGCAACATCCGGGTCTATTTCCTGGACGCCTTCAAGATCGCCCGCGAGGAGGCCAGCGACGCCGAACTCGAATTGCGCATGCAGGGCAACGCCTTCCAGGGCGCCTTCTTCGCCGCCTCTCCGGTCATGGAAGCTGCGGGTCTGGACGAAACCACGCTCTTTGGCGCCATTCGCGATCAGCTCACCAAAAAATTCGGCGGCAAGGGCGCCCGGGTGGTGGAAGACAACCTGCGGGTGGTGCGCCGCGGATTCGACGAGATCCACGAGATCACCGAAAAAGAAATCCGCGTGGGCGGTCCGGTGGAACTCCGCAAGGCCGTGAACATGCCCGTGACCCTGAAGCGGCTGAACGCCTCCACCGATGCCAAAACCGACGTGCATCGTTTCTGGGAGCAAACCGGCAGTTTCTATGCCGGCGGCAAACCCAACGACAACCTTGCCGATCCCTTCAACGCCATGAGCCTGATTCCGGCGGCCTCCGGGGTGTTCCGCGACATGACCAGCATTCGCTTTGAGCATCCGGTCTGGGACGCGGAAAAATGCACCGCCTGCAGTGACTGTTTCACGGTCTGTCCCGACTCCGCCATCCCCGGCATCGCCTGCACCATCACCAGCGCCTTCGAAACCACCCTCAAACGCATGGAAAAACTGGGCAAAGAAGTTTCCCTGCTGCCCAAAGCCGTTCGCCAGGTGGAGAAACGCATGCGCAACGCCACCGAGGGGGCGAACGGGTCTTCCGTGGACGCCACCGCGCTGTTGCACGAAGCCATTGACGGCTTGCTGGCCGACACGCCCGCCGGTGAGCGCGAGCCCCTGCGGGAACAGTTCAATGGCTTCCGCGAAAGTCTGGGCGGGTTCAAGTTCTCGCTCACCAAACCGTATTACAATCAAAAGGAAAGCAAGCAGCCCGGCTCCGGCGGACTCTTCGCCATCACCATCAATCCCTACACCTGCAAAGGCTGTATGCTGTGCGTGGAAGTGTGCGATGACGACGCCCTCCACATCGCCACCCAGACCCCGGAAAGCGTGGATCGTCTGCGCAAGGACTGGGACTTCTGGACCGATCTGCCCAACACGCCCAAGGAATTTTTGCGGGTGGACGACCTCGATGAAAAAATCGGGGCCTTGGAAACCATGCTCATGGACAAGAGCGTCTACCAATCCATGGTCTGCGGCGACGGCGCCTGCACCGGCTGCGGCGAAAAAACCGTGTTGCATCTGTTTACCTCCACCGTGACCGCGCTGATGCAGTCCCGGGTTCACAAACAGGTGAAGAAACTCGACGGCCTCATTCAGGGCCTGGAACAGCGCATTCGCGATCAACTGGCCGCCACCGTGGATGTGAGCGATCTCGACGCCATCCGCAAGGCGGTGTCCGGTCATGCCGGCGGCGACCTCAAATTGTCCCAACTGGCCGGCGAACTCGACAAAGGCAAAGCGGGCTCGCCCATCGACCAAGAATGGCTGCGGCGAGTCTCCGATCTCATGGCCACCCTCAAAGATCTCAAGTGGCGGTACGAGCACGGTCCCTCCAAAAACGGACGATCCCACCTCGGGTTCATCAACTCCACCGGATGCTCCTCGGTGTACGGCTCCTCCTGGCCCTACAATCCCTATCCCTTCCCCTGGACCAACCACCTTTTCCAGGACGCCCCTTCGGTGGCCCTGGGCGTTTTCGAGGGACATATGGTGAAAATGGCGGAAGGCTTCCGGGCCATTCGCATCGCCGAGGCCGAACTCGACGGCGGGGCTGATTTCGAGCAACTCGACAAGGACCTCCAGTACTTCAACTGGAACGAGTTTACCGACGACGAGTACCACATGTGTCCGCCCGTTTGCGCGGTGGGTGGGGACGGAGCCATGTACGACATTGGCTTCCAGAACCTCAGCCGCCTGCTCATGGCCGGACGGCCCATCAAGGTCATGGTCCTCGACACCCAGGTGTATTCCAACACCGGTGGACAGGCATGCACCTCCGGGTTCACCGGGCAGGTGTCCGACATGGCCCCCTACGGCAAGGCGTGGAAAGGCAAAAAGGAAATCCGCAAGGAGATCAGCCTCATCGGCGCCGCCCACCGCACCGCCTTTATCTTCCAGGGCAATACCTCGAATTACACGCATCTGTTGGAAGGGTTTATCGACGGACTCAACGCCCGCCGTCCGGCCCTCTTCAACGTGTACGCGGTTTGTCAGCCCGAACACGGCGTCTCCGACGATTCCTCGATCTCCCGCAGCCGCATGGCCTTGGAATCCAGGGCCTATCCGGTTCTGCGTTTCGATCCCGACGCCGGGAAAAACTGGGAGGAATGCCTCAACCTCGAAGGCAATCCCGCCTTGGACGAAGATTGGCCCAGCTACAACCTCGATTACGAGGAAGAGGACGGCACCAAGCAAAAACTGAACCTGCCCATGACCTTTGCCGACTTTGCGGTGGGCGAGGCCCGCTTCCGCAAGCACTTCCGGGTGGCGCCCCCCGACACCTGGAACGACAACATGGTGCCGCTGGCGGACTTGATCGCCATTCCCGAGGAGGAGCGTGATGGCCTGTTCCCCTACATCTGGACCCTCGACAAACGCAACCGACTCAGCCGGGTGCTGGTGGCCGCCGAAATTGTTCGGGCCAGTGAAGAGCGCATTGATTTCTGGCGCACCCTCAAGTCGCTGGCCGGCCTCACCGGAAAGCCGGACGCCGAAGCCATTGCCACCCAAGTGCGGGCCGAAACCGCGCAAAAACTCGCGCAGGGTCTGATGAACATGCTCGCCGGAGGCGGCGCCGCCCCGGCGGTGCTGGCCGAAGCCGCAGGCATGACCCCGTCGACCGCATCGGCGGGAAATCAGGGCGCGCAGGCCTTCGAACCCGCTTGGATTGAAAAATCCGAGTGCACCAGTTGCGACGAATGCGTGACCATCAACCCCAAGATCTTTGAATACGACCCCGACAAAAAGGCCTTCGTCAAAGATCCGCGCGGAGGACCGTTCAAGGACATCGTCCGCGCCGCCGAAAAATGCACCGGACAGTGCATCCACCCCGGAACGCCGGCCGACCCCAATGAAAAGGATGTGGAAAAACTCGTGAAACGCGCGGAGAAATTCCAGTAGGGGCAGAAGGAGAGAGGTCAGAAGGAGAGAGGGCACCGATACCGCCAAGCCTTTCCTTCTCCCTCTCCTCATCTCTCTACTTCTCTACCTCTCCCTTTTAAACTCTCTCCTTCTCTACTTCTCCTTTCCTCTTACCCTCTGACCTCTCGTGACCTTCAACCTCACCCACCTGTTTCGCGGCAGCTTTTCCCACGGGATTCATCCCGCGGAGAACAAGCATTTCACCGCCGACAAGCCCATCCGGCGACTTCCGTTTCCGGAACGGTTGGTGTTGCCCCTGTCCATGCACGCGGGCAAGCCTTCGGTGACCCTGGTGCGCAAGGGACAGGAGGTGGTGAGGGGCGAACCCATTGCCCGCGCGGACGGCTTTGTCTCCGTGCCGTTGCACGCCCCGGCTTCGGGGGTGATCTCGGATATCCGCCTCATGCCCACGGCGCGGGGGCCCCGGACCTTGTCGCTGATCCTCGATGTGTACGCCGGCGATCCCCAGGAAGTGCTCTACGGCGCCCCCGTGGATCTCGGGGAATTGTCCCCCGATGAAATCGTCACCGCCGTGCAAAACACCGGACTCGTGGGACTGGGCGGGGCCGCATTTCCCACCCATGTGAAAATGAAAGTGCCCGAAGGCTGCCAAATCGACACCATTTTGATCAACGGCTGCGAGTGCGAACCCTTCCTGACCACCGACCATCGGCTCATGCTGGAGCAAGCCGCCGATTTGGTGGAAGGCACCCGCATCCTCATGCGGGCCATGGGCGCCAAGCGGGGCATCATTGCCACCGAAGACAACAAACTCGACGCCGTGGAGGCGATCCGCAAAGTGCTCAAGCCCAACGATGACGTCAGTGCGGTGGCCGTGGAAACCAAGTATCCGCAGGGCGCGGAAAAAATGCTGATCAAATCGGTGCTCAACCGGGAAGTGCCCGGCGGACAATTTCCTTCCGCCGTGGGCGTGGGAGTCTTCAACGTGGCCACCACCGCGCAAATGGGTCAGCTCATGCCCATGCAGCGCGGGGTGATCGAACGGGTGGTGACGGTGACCGGACCCGGCGTACAGCGTCCCGGAAATTTTATGGTGCCCATCGGCACCCCCATCCGTTGGCTGTTGGAAACCTGCGGGTTCACCGGGGGCGCCCGGCACTTGATCATGGGCGGTCCCATGATGGGGGGAACCGTATCCTCTCTGGACGTGCCCATTACCAAGGGCTGCGGGGGACTGTTGGTGCTCAGCGAGCATCAGCTCACCAGCGAAGAGCAAATGCGGCGATATCCCTGCATCAGTTGCGCCGCCTGCGTGGAGGCCTGTCCCATGCACCTCAACCCCTGCGAACTCGGACGGCTGGCCTACAAAGGCCAATACGAAACCATGGCCGAAAGCTATCATCTCAACGACTGCTTTGAGTGCGGGTCCTGCAGTTATGTGTGTCCCGCCGCCATTCCCCTGGTGCAATACTTCCGCATTGCCAAATCCAGCAACCGCGAAAAGGTGGCCAAAGCCTCATGACGGACTCCGCCGTACAACTGAAAACCTCTCCCCACCTGCGCGGCGCGCACTCGGTGGACAAGATCATGCGGCACGTGGTGTATGCCCTGTTGCCCATCTGTTTGTTTTCCGTGTATCAATTTGGTCTCAGCGTCCTGGCTCTGATCCTGTGCTGCACTTTGGTCTGCGTGGGCACGGAAGACTTGTTTTGCCGCCTCAACCGTCGCCCTGGCACGGTGGGGGATTGGAGCGCGGTGATCACCGGGATTTTGTTGGCCCTGATTTTGCCCCCAAGTTTTCCCTTGTGGATGGCGGCGGTGGCCTCCTTCGTGTCCATTGGCGTGGGCAAGCTTTTTTTCGGCGGGCTCGGCTTCAACGTCTTCAACCCCGCCCTGGTCGGACGCGCCTTCGCCCAGGCGGCTTTCACCGTCCCCATTACCACTTGGACCCCGGCCATGGTGCACGTGCGCTTCCGGGAATTCATTCCCTCCACCTTCACCTTTCCCTTTGCCATCCCCCCGGACCTACGACCTTGGATGGACGGACTCGCCATCGACGGCTTTACCGGCGCCACGCCGCTGGCCCTGATGAAATTCGACCACATCGACACCGAAGCCGCGGAATTGTTCGTCGGAACCGTGGCCGGGTCGGCCGGGGAAACCTCTTCGCTCTTGATTTTGCTCTGCGGCTGTTACCTTGCCTTCCGGAAAATGCTCAACTGGAAAATCGTCGCCTCGGTCTTGGGCTCGGCGGCTCTATTTTCTTGGATCTTCTGGCTCAAATCCCCGGAACTCTATCCCACGCCGCTCTTCACCCTCACCTCCGGCGGGCTCATGCTTGGCGCCGTGTTCATGGCCACCGACATGGTCTCGTCCCCGGTCACCCCCATGGGCATCGTCCTCTACGGCATCCTGATCGGGGTGGTGACCGTGATGATCCGCTTGTTCGGCGGACTCAACGAAGGGGTGATGTACGCCATTCTCCTGGCCAACGCGGCTACCCCGCTGCTCAACGATTTGACCCAGCCCCGCATTTACGGGGCCACCCGCAAGCGCAAGCGGAAGGAGGTCAAAGCATGAGAGATGCCAAACTCGACACTTTGGAAATGCCCCCGCAACCCTCCGCCCTCCGCCTCATCGCCACCCTCGGCGGCATCGCGGTAATGTCCGGCTTGCTGGTGGTGTCCACCTATCAACTGACCAAGCTGCGGATCGCCGAAAACCGTCGCGTGGCCTTGGAACGCGCCGTTTTCGGGGTGTTGCCCGGCGCCGTGAGCCGGGAGAGTTACCGGGTGGACGACTCCGGCGTGGTGCAAACCGAGGACAATGCCAACCTTTTCGCCGGATATGATGAATCCGGCCAACTCATCGGTTATGCCCTCGAAGGCGCCGCCCGCGGTTATCAGGACGTGGTCCGAATCCTCTACGGATATGATCCCGCAGCCGAAAAAATCATCGGCATGACCGTTCTGCAAAGCACCGAAACTCCTGGACTGGGCGACAAGATTATTCGCGACGCGCGTTTTCATGAAAACTTCCGCGCCCTGGACGTTTCCCGACCCGTTGAAGTTGTGAAAGAGGGCGAAAAAACCGAACCCTGGCAGATCGACGGCATTTCCGGAGCCACCGTCAGTTCCAAGGCCGTGGGACAGGCCATACAAAGCGGGGCTCCCCATCGCGAACAGCTGCGCAAGCACCTGCGCCTGGATCCGACCGACCCATCCGAGCGGGGGGCCGCGCCATGAGTCAACCCGAAGCCATCACCTTGCAAACCTTCACCCAGGGACTTTGGAAAGAAAACCCCGTGTTTGTCATGATGCTCGGACTCTGTCCCGTCCTGGCCGTGACCAATACCGCCATGAATTCCCTGGCCATGGGCGTGGCCACCACCTTTGTGCTCGTCTGTTCCGGCTTTCTCGTTTCCCTCTTGCGGCACGTCATTCCCAAACAGGTGCGGATCGCCTCCTATATCATCATTATCGCCACCTTCGTGACCATGGCCGACTATCTCATCCAGGCCATCAGCCTCGAAGTCTATCAGGCCCTGGGCGCATTCATTCAGCTTATCGTCGTGAACTGCATCATTCTCGGACGTGCCGAAGCCTACGCTTCCAAAAACGGCCCCCTCAAAGCCGTGATCAACGGCGCGGGCATGGGCATCGGCTTTACCTTCGCCCTGCTGTGTCTGGGCGTGGTGCGGGAAGTCCTCGGCTCCGGATCGCTGTTCGGGGTGCAGGTGATGCCCGACGCCTTTCAACCTTGGTCGATTTTCGTCCTGCCGCCCGGCGCGTTTTTCGTGCTCGCTTTTTGGCTGATGTTGTTCGCCTGGTTTGCGGAACGCAAACGGAAAGGAGCGCAGACCGCATGAATCCCGGATCCGCCACCGCCATTTTTCTCGACGCCTTTCTCATCAACAACTTCGTGTTGGCGATGTTCCTCGGCATTTGTCCTTTTCTGGGGGTGTCCGGCAAAGTGAAAACCGCCGGCAACATGGGCATGGCCGTCACCTTTGTGATGATCGTCAGCTCCCTTTGCGCCTTTGGCATCAACAAACTGCTCGTCCGCTATGATCTCGAATTTCTCCGCTTGATTTGCTTTATCGCCGTCATCGCCTCGGCCGTGCAATTGGTGGAAATGACCATCAAGAAATTCAGTCCGGCCCTGTTCCGGGCATTGGGGATTTTCCTGCCGCTGATCACCACCAACTGCGCGATTTTGGGACTGGCCCTTTTTCAAACCGCGCGGGAATATTCCCTGGTGCAGAGCATCGCCTTCAGTCTCGGCGCGGGCGCGGGCTTCAGTCTCGCACTCCTGCTCATGGCCGGATTGCGTGAAAAACTCGACTTGGCCGACCTGCCCGGCGTGGCCCGCGGCGCGGCCCTGACCCTGATTCTCGCCGGCATCCTCTCACTCGCCTTCATGGGCTTCGCGGGGTTGGGCGGATGATCACCAAGCTGATTCTTTCCATTGGCATCATCTTTGCCGCCTTCCTTTTCTGGGTGATCATCCAGGAAAGCGCCCGCCGCTTTGCCCGCCGACATCCCGAATTCGGCCCCGCCCGCGAAGAGGGCGGAGAATGCGGCGTCAGCTGCGGATGCCCCAACTGGAAAAAATGCCGCGATCGAAAAAACCAGCAACAAGCAACCAACAACCGGCAACTGACAACAAGCAACCAGCAACACCAAACCCCTCCAAAGCCATGAACCTCACCGAATACGACATCAGTCATCCCTACACCGCCCGGGTGGTCCATACCAACCGCATCACCCCGGAGGACACCGACGAAGTGCGGCACATTGTGCTGAACATCGACTCCGCGACCTTCAATTATCTCGAAGGCCAGAGCATCGGCGTGCTCGTCCCCGGACCGCACAGCTTTGGCAATCAGAACCACATGCGGCTTTATTCCATCGCCAATTCACGCCAGGGCGAAGAAGGCGAATTCAGCGAAGTCTCCATCTGCGTGCGGCGGTGCTTTTACATCGACGAGGTCAGCGGCGAAAAATATCCCGGCGTGGCCTCCAACTACCTCTGCGACGCCCGACCCGGGGACGAAATCCTCATCGCCGGACCCTACGGACGCCAGTTCATGCCGCCCAAAGATCCAAGTTGCAACATCCTCATGATCGGCGTCGGCACCGGCATCGCCCCCTTCCGCGCCTTCCTCAAGCACATCTACGAAGAGCGCAAACAGTGGAAGGGCCAGGTCCGCCTCTTTTACGGTGCCCGCACCGGCATGGACTTGCTCTACATGAACGATAAAAACAAAGACCTCGCCTTGTACTACGATCAGGACACCTTCAAAGCCGTGGAAGCCCTCAGCCCGCGCCCCGTCTTCGACGAACCCGCCGACATCGGACGCAGTGTCGAAGAAAACGCCGAAGAAGTATGGGGACTCCTCCAAGACAGCAAAACCCACGTCTACGTCTCCGGCCTCTCCAAACTCGAAGACCAACTCGACCAAGCTCTCGCCAAAGTCGCCGGATCCGAAGAAACCTGGCTGGTGAAAAAAGGCCAACTCATCGAAGACAAACGCTGGAAGACATTGTTTTATAAGTGAACGGGTCTGCCCGTCGGGACACCCATTCGGAAAGGGTTTCAAGATCCTTCTGAATCCAGAACCCGAGCGACGCGTAGCGTCCCTGGAGTGCGTGTAGCGAGTTCAACGAGCTACCGCCTTTGTCCGACAGCCCCCCTTTGTCCCATGGAAAAAAATACCCCCGAATTTTCAAATGGACATCCAACGAAACCCTCGAAAACACACTCGGGTCCAAATGAAACCATGCTGAAAAACAAGCACAATACCAGTTGCTACATATCTTCTGTAAATCGAGACACGACCACGGGCCATTTCATCATGAGATCGTCGAACACTTCTCCCCAATTATCCGGGTCCATTTCATCGTCCGTAACCTCCAAGGATCGCGTCACACCGACTCGGTCTGCCACGAGTCTGTATGCGTGAAAGAAACTCCGTTCCGATGCGGTGAGGAAAACTCCCGTCTTGTTGAACACAATCTTTGTGAATTTGTAGTTGATTACACCCGCAAAGACACTCGCAACGATTCTGCCGACAATAAAAGCGACGACGCCTTTCCATCCAACCGTGAAAAAGCCAAATACGGGTATTCCAATGAGGAACACTCCGTACCCGGAAACCCAGCTGTAGACGCGGGAAAGCGGTAAGATTAGCGTAATCGGAGGGATGAACAGCCCAAAAAGGTGTGCCATTTTGAAAGCGAAATTAGTTCCTCCCACAACGACCGTAATCATCAGCGGGTCTAGTCGCATAGTAAACACAACAATCCCTGAAATGTAGGTCATGACTGCGGCCATGTTTATGACCTCCTCGGTGATTTGCAACACGCGGAAGGCATCCACTCTGGGGTACAGACGTGCCATGAGGGCGAAGGCGTAATCCTTGCTGAGTCTGATCTTCAATCCGCGCGGAGTGTATATGGCCATGTTATTTCTCTCTGATTCGAATGCCAGAGATCACGTTTTCCAAGATTTCGCAAACCTCTCCGAGGGCTTCCTCTTCTGCGCTCGTCTTCGCGTGGTTCGCTTCCGCGGCGACCCAGCCCGTGAGATCTGTCAGTTCTCCCTCGGTGAGAAGGAGCACCATGTAGCCACTTCGCTTAAGAGGGGAGGCCAGGTAATCCCTACACGATAACGCGACCATTTGGTTATGGAGAAGGGTCTCATATTCGTCGGGCAGCAGCTCGACCTCATGTTTTTTTGGGTTTTTCATTTTACGAAGACCTTCACTTTTATGTTGGGAAAACAGATCTAGTACAATGAAGTCTGGTCTGTCAAGAAAGGGTGTCGATTTCACGGTTTCCTAGCGTCGGAAGATTTTTTCCAAACGCTTCCGAGTGTCGGAAAGAGGTGGAAGAGTACGACCCCGTTGGGGTAGGCAAATTGGGGTGCGAACCGTATCCCGGGGCGTTGCCGCCGGGCTGACGGGTTAGACCCTGTTGGGGTCATTCGGGAATGGGTTTCCTTCCGGAATCCGCATCCCAACGGGATGCCACCTGTCAGCCGGGGGTAGTTGATCGTTCAAACTGCCCACTTCAACTCCAGCTTCTTGCCAGAATGGGCACATTCAGTCAAATAGAGATTGATCAGATTCTGATAAGGGATCCCGGTCTCATCCGCCAAAGCCTTGAAATAGGCGATTGTATCCGTGTTGACACGGAGGGTGATTTGTTTCTTCAGGCGTTTCGCGTAAGGATTTCGCACTGAATCTGAGAAGTCATATTCTTTTTTCATAGGTATTGCCCATACTGTTTGCGTTCTTTCCGATCATCCCAGGAGAAGGTCAACTCATTCATAATTATATGATAATGCAATCAGCATGTCGGCGCAAGTGAAATCGCGAAAAAGCATCATAGTTTGTAGCCCCGGGTTTGGTGCCCCGAACACCGAGCGCCCCGGAGGGGTGCCAGCGATGCGGTACCTTGGCCTGAGGCATTATGTTTTCGACCGCACGCACGCCTCAGAGGCTGACGAGACACTCCAAGCGCCTGAAAGTAACCAAAAACCTGTGTTTTGTCAGAGCTTTGTACGATTAGAATTCAACAACTAAATCCTTTCCCCCTATATTTCCAGTTGACTTCGACAGGGAAGGTGATTCGTTTCTTGAAACGAACCGCTGTTGCTCTCGATCCCGGAGGAACGCCGGCATTGAATTACTCACCGCTCACGTGCTCAAAACATAATCCCCACACTTGATAAAAAAAACGACCGTTTACTCTTCAATCCGGAGCCCACATGATTGCATACTTATCTTCCAGCCCAAAATGTTCTCTCATGCCTCTTTGCCGGTTGTTGTTCATTTCCAGTTTGTTTCTCCTTCCCGTATCGGTGATCAAAGCGGAAGACCTTGATGTTGATGCGGAAGATGCAAGTGCCATTGCCGCTCACATTATCAAATCTCTGGAGGAAAGGCACTACAGGGAAGGTTTCGCCCTTGCGGACCGTGCTTTTTCAATCTGGAGGGAACGGGAGGCTGGGAGAGAAATCCCCGGGCGATGGGTTGGAGGGTATATCACAAATTTGAGCGACATGCTCCAGATGCAACGGGACTGGACCCCCGAAACGGGAGTCAAATATGTCGGGCAACCGCCACAGGATGTACTGGAGGCTTCGCGGGACATCGCCGCCGCCGTGCTCAAAATCAACGATACCAACGCCGTCTCCGCCATGGTGGCTATGCGCACACCGGAAATTTCGACGCTGGCGCATCAAGTCGTGTTAAGCAGAGGTCTGCAATGGATGCGTGAAGGGGATGCCGCCTCTGGAATCACTGCGGTTTTTCTGGCGATAGAAGCGATGACAGAAGCCATGAGTACCCCGAAGATTGAGGCAGAACCCTCTGAAATCGCATATCCGCAACTTTCCAAATCCTGGAATAAGCCGCAACCAGTTGGATGGCCGGAGATCACACGGGATTTATTTCGGTTCATACGACAGTCCATAGCCGATTCCCCGCCGAAAACATTTCTGACGGCCTACCGGTCGATTCCACCGGAACGAGACCAATGGGATTTCTCAAAAAAGATTCTTCAGAGTGCGGCAGTGGCTCTCGCCGAGTTTCCAGACGAAAGAGCCCTGCTCTTTCAAGCAGCCATGCGGGATCCTCGCCCGGAACTACGCATCGTCGTGATTCAATCCCTCGTCCCTGCCGGGATGAAAAGCCGAACACCAATTGAGTATTGGCGGGAATCGTACCGATTTTCGACGCTGCTTCGCCAACATTTCGATGATCCCGACCCCTATGTCCGCTTAGAGATCTCGCTCATTCTGATCGATTTATCCGATCCCGCCGGGTTTGAATGGCTCATGCCAAATCCTCGGGTTCAAGATGTCAAAGACACCAACTGGCATTTGCGACTCTTTCAACCAGAGGCACTCTTTTCCGGTGCAGATTGAGGAGATTGAAAATTTCACCAGGCTGGAAGTTCACCCATCGTTTGGTGATATGAATGTTCCGAATTCTCTTCGTTCATGAAGTCCACATGAAAGACAACGTATTCCGCTCTAACATGTTCTGCTAAACCAAATAACCCTATGCCGGGTATGATGATACGCCATTCACCGACAAAGCTTCCCGCATAAATACAAACAAAAGCGACAGGTCTCAGGAGAATTGGGGCTGTGGATCGCAGATATCTACGCGATGCGGGAACTTCCGGGAGGTCAAAAGTTTGCGTTTCGTAATTTGGCATGGAGACTTCGATGGTCCGAACCGAAAGGGGTACGTCAAGTGTACAGGGCGTGATGGCCTTTTGTCGCCCGGCAATAACAACAGCCCCGCTGGGTTCGGAAGTAATGGTCACTCTATACGTCGCGCAGGCTGTCCAAAACAAAGACACACCCATTATGGTCAGTAGATTGAAGAAATATTTCATGACAGGCAGACCCTTATAAGGGTGTCGTTTCGGTCCGGTGGATCGTTTTCACACGGTTTGGGGAGGCTGGTTGTTTGCATTTTTATTATAAATCAGAAGTAGTACAATGGAGTCTGGTTTGTCAAGAAAGCATGTTGATTTCACGGTTTCCGAGCGTCGGAAGATATTTTTCAAACGCTTCCGAGTGTCGGAAAGAGGCGGAAGAGTGCGACCTCGTTGGGGTCGGCAAATGGGGGTGGCATCCGATTCCCGGGGCGTTGCCGCCGGGCTGACGGGTTGGATCCCGTTGGGGTCATTATGGAATAGGTTTCCTCCGAGCGGACTGATCCCAAAATGCCCCGGAGGGGCAAAAGCGGTCAGCCCGGGGTCAGCGACGAAGGAGGTGTGCCCGGCATGGGACGAAACAAGTGAGTTGAAATCTCACCATTGCCAAGAGAGAAAGGAAAATGAAGCAAAAGCCAAGGGTGCCA
>JAFIGC010000058.1 GCA_020831635.1 Verrucomicrobiota bacterium
GGAGGTGGGGGTGGTTTTTTCAGAGATTTTGCCGATGCCGGTGAACCCGGGGCAAGGATGCGCCCGGGTTACACCCCATTTTTATCGGGCCATGAGTTTGCTGACCCGTTGGGCGAAGCGGGCGGGGTTTTCCAACTCGCCGCCTTCGGTCAGCAGCGCCTGGTCGCGCAGCAGTTCCGCGTATTCGGTGATTTCGGGGTCTTCCGCGTTGGCTTCGACCATGGTTTTGAGTTTGTCGAGTACGGGATGCTTGGGGTTGAGTTCCAGGGTGCGCTGCACTTGGGGAATGACCTGCCCCATGGCTTTCATCATGCGCTCCATATTTGCGTCGATCCCATGCTCGTCGGCGACGAGAACGGCGGCGGATTCGGTGAGTCGGCTGGAAAAGCGCACCGCTTTGATTTTGTCGCCAAGCGCATTTTTGAGGGCGGTGAGGACGGGTTCGTATTTTTCCTCGGCTTCTTTGCGGGTGGTTTCTTTTTCCGCTTTTTCCTCTTCGCTGTCGAGATTCACGTCGCCGCGATGAATGCCCTTGAGGGGTTTTTCCTCGTAGGTCTCGATGGCGGGAATGACCCATTCGTCAATGGTATCGGTGAGGAAGAGGACTTCCAGGTTGCGGGCTTCGAAGGCTTCCAAGAGCGGGGAGTGTTCCACCACGGCCCTGCTTTCGCCGGTGAGGTAATAAATTTCCTTTTGATCCGGCTGCATGCGGTCGAGATAGTCTTTGAGGGAAATGGTTTTGCCGGCTTCGGTTTTGGAGGATTCAAAGCGGAGCAGATGGCTGATTTTGTCCTTGTTCGCGTAGTCGGTATGCATGCCTTCCTTGATGACCCGCCCGAATTCTTTCCAGAAGCCTTCGTACGTTTCGGGTTCTTTTTCCTGCATGTCCTTGAGGGTGCCGAGGACCTTGCTGACCACGTTTTTGCCGATGCGTTTGATGAGCGGGTTGTTTTGGAGGATTTCGCGGGAGACGTTCAGGCTCAGGTCGGAGCTGTCGATGACACCGCGCACAAATCGCAAATATCCGGGCAGCAGGTCTTTGCAGTCGTTCATGATGAAGACCCGCTTGACGTAGAGGTGAAGGCCCTTGACTTCGTCGTTGTAGAACAGATCGTGCGGCGCGGATTTGGGGAGGAAGAGGAGTCCCTTGAACTCGGTGGTGCCCTCGGCGGCCCAGTGAATGGTGCTCAGGGGATCTTCGTAATCGTGGAAGGTTCCTTTGTAAAACGCGCTGTACTCTTCTTCGGTGACCTCGGATTTGGAGCGGGTCCAAATGGCCTTCATGGAGTTGAGGGTCTCCTCGGTGACCACTTCTTTCATGACCGGATCTTCGCCTTCTTGGGAGGCTTCTTCGTCTTTTTCCTGACGGGTTACGTCCATGACCACGGGAAAGGCGATGTAATCGGAGTATTGTTTGACGATGCCGCGGAGTTTCCATTCGGCGGTGTAGTCCTCGGTGTCCTCCCCGGTGTGCAGATGCAGGATGATGGTGGTGCCGAAGGTATCGCGTTCGGTTTCTTCGATTTCGTAGGTGCCATCGCCCGTGGAGGTCCAGTGCCAAGCCTGTTCTTCGCCGGCGCGGCGGGTGATGAGTTCCACTTTTTCGGCCACCATGAAGGAGGCGTAGAAGCCCACGCCGAATTGGCCGATGAGTTCGGGGCGGTCTTTGGCGTCGGCTTCCTTGAGTTCCTTGAGGAAGGCCTTGGTACCGGAATTTGCGATGGTGCCGATGTTGGTTTCCAATTCGGCGGCGCTCATGCCGATTCCGTTGTCGATGATGGTGAGGGTTTTCTTTTCGGCGTCGGGAACCAACTTGATCTTCCATCCGCCTTCCGGTTCCTGGATTTCGGGCTTGGAGACCGATTCGAAGCGGGCGCGGTCAATGGCGTCGGACGCGTTGGAAATCAGTTCGCGGAGAAAGATGTCTTTGTTGGAATACAGCGAATGGATGACCAGGTCCAAGAGTTGGCTGACTTCGGTTTTGAAGGTTTTGGTTTGGGTGCTCAATGTGATGCTCCTGAGAGTGGGTTTTGCAATGAAAATCGGGACGTGGTCTATACGATGATGAGTGAAAAGGTCAAGAGTGCAGAGGCATGGATAAGGGATATGGGATATGGGATATGGGATATGGGATGGGGATGGGGATGGGGGGATTTGATTGTCTTGCTATCCAACGGCGTTAAGTATAGACTATCCCCATGGCATACATAAGAAACAATACTTTTTTGCAATCTCCGAGTCGTCATATGATCGTGCTGGCGCTGTTTTTTTGCATATTTGGAGGGGCGGGCTGTGGGCGTCGTCCGCCCGATTTGGATTTGGAGGTTCTGCCGGAGCGGGTGTTGCTGGCGTTTTCCTTGCTGGAGGACGAGCGGCCCGAAGCATATGCTTTGATCGCCGATCCCGAGCTGTTGGAACAGGCGGGCATTCCCCGGAATCCATCCTATACCAACCGAAAATCGGATCGGGAGGTCATGGCAAGGGTCGGGGGCGTGGCTTCTTTTCTCGCGCTCTATGGCCCCGGGGACTCGGCACTTTTGGTCTTGAATGGCATATTTTTTCCGGATTTGGAGGATGCGATGACGTTTGCCGAGGTCCAGAAAAGCAGGGAGCGCCCGGTGGCGGGATTTCAGCGTCGGATGGAGCAGGGCGCTTGGATGGTGTTTTTTGCCCTCGATCCCGAAGCCAGTTATGCGGAGGGGGATATGGTTGCACTCCGTTCAGGTCTGGCGCGCTATCGGCAACGTTTGGAACTTGAGGTTGTTTTTGATCAATTGGATCGGACTCCATGAAGACCGTCGGTTTCCTGCGAATGCTCTTGGCGGGGCTGGGTCTCTGCGGGGCGCTGGCCCTCGCCGAACCTCATGAGAACGATGAAAACGAGGAAACGACCGGGGAGGGCAAAGAAGCGGGGGAGGAGGATGCCAGGGAAACGATGATCGACGGGGGGCATCGGGGAGTGAGCCGATGGATTTTGCGCCGCGTGGAGCGACTCAACGCTTATCTGTCCGACACGATGGGCGATGGGGAGGATCTCGAATCGGATTTTGTGCGGAGGTTTTACGGGGATCGGGTCTCCCCATATGACGTGGAGGGCTCCCACATTCGCGTTACCCCCAATTTGGGGGTTTCCCGGTTCGACGGGGCGGACCCGGGGGTGGATTTCTCCGCGAGAATCCGCCTGCGCAATCTTTCCCGGCGCCTGCGCTTTTATGCCGACAGTTACGATGTGGATGACGACAGTGTTGGTCATATTTTTTCGGAACGTTACCGCAGCAAAGTGGACGAAGACCGCACCCGAAGCACCACGGCGGGGCTCACCTATATGTTATCCGAAAGGGTCCGGCGTCAAATTTCCGTGTCCGGGGGGATGAAATTCCGTCCCGAGCCCGTGCCCCAGCTTCGGCTGCGGGCCCGTTGGCGGGTGGATTTGGACCCTTGGGAAGCCGCCTTTGCGCAAAGCGTGTTTTGGGATTCACGGGACGGCTTTGGCGAGCGTTCCGAGATCGAATTCCGGCGTCCGATCCGCGAAGTTCACGAACTTCGCTTCCACACTTCCTTTGTCTGGTCGGAAGTCAGCCAAGGCGTGGATTGGGGACAACATGCGTCCCTGCTCACCATGCTGGAACCCGAAAGACATGTGATGCTGCGGGTTGGTGCGGTGGGACACACCGAACCCGCCGCCGTGGTGGACAAATATTTGACGCGGATCTCCTACCGTCAGCCGGCCTATCGCGATTGGGTGTTCTGGGGGATCGAGACCGGGGTCGATTTCCCGCGCGAGCACGATTATCAAGCCGACCCCATGGTGCGGGTGAAAGTGGATATTCTTTTGGGTTCGCCCTAAGGTTATTTCGGACTGATGATTTCAGCGGGTTTTCGGAGAATCAGCAATCCGGGGTTGGTGGAGCCGGGTGTTTCGTCCGCGGTTTCGTACCGGGCAAACACCGCGTGGGCACCTTGGGGAGGGGCGGACCAGGTCCATTGCCAGGGGGCTTCGGTCACTTCGCCGAGGCGTTGGTCTCCTTGGTAGAAGATCACCCGTTTCAGCGTTGTGGTTTCGGGGTCGAAAGAGACGCCGAGGGTGATGTCCCGTCCGATGTCGGCCATGAGTTGGAATTCGCGTCGGGGGCGGAATTCACCCAGACTGGCTTGGCCATCCGCAGTGGTTGCAGTGAGATGCACCGGGGAAGTGCGGGTTTGATAGGCCCGCCAGACGTAGGCGGTGGCCCGGTCGGGCAGCCAAACGGCACTGGATTTGTCTCCGGTGTATTCGTCCCACGGGGCGATGGTGGCGAAGGTCGTATCCCAAGTGTCGCGATCTCCGAGCCAACCTTGCTCCTCGTTCATGTGGACGAGGGGAATCGCTTCCCCGGGGACGATCTCTTCCGGCAGCCGAAGCACGGCCACGGATTTGATCCATTGGGCAAAAAGGGTGCCCGCGTTGGCAAAAGTGTGGGCCTTGTCCCATTCAAACCCCAAGCCATACAAAAAGCCGTCGGCGCGCGCGGGCTCGAAACGTTCCTCGATGGCGGGGATCATGTTGAATCCATCGGGAATGGCGCCGAGGGTGAAAAGCAATGGGATGTGTTTGAGATCCGCAAGCTGTTCGCTGTTGCCCACCCAAGAGCAATCGATGGCGCTGGTGAGCATCCGGTCGGGCAAATTCGCCATGACGTTCATGCCCATGCCGCCGGCGGAATGACCCAATGGCACCAGGGGGAGATGGGCGATTTCCGGGTGTCCGGCGGTTTCCGCGAACACCGGCAGGGAAGCGATGAGCGCTTCCCGGAGAATCCGCGGCCGGTTGTTTCGGCTCATGTTCATGGACATGACCACGTGGCCGAAGTCCAATTCGCGGGCCAGTTCGGACCAGCGGTTGGGGGGATTCATCCGGTAGTTGGCCACATGCAGGAGCAACCCCCGGTATGTTTCAATCTCTCCGGGGAGAAAAATTTGCACTTTCACGCCGTTGGTTTCGTGTTCAAACAAGCGGTCTTCCATGGTGCTTTCTTGGGCGTTCAAGGGCAAAAGGACAAAGGAAAATGCGAAGAAAATGGACAGTGTGCTCATGAGGTTCATGGGGGGGCCTGGATAGGGGGCGATTCAGAGTGTGAGCGCTCATTAAGTCATCTTGACTGCGTGGAGTCAAGCGGAATGAAGCGCGAGACGGGTCCCTCCCACACGCCCCCCGATTCGGCAAATTCCGGAAGATTCGCGTGGCGGCAAAGCCATTCGCGGGAGAAAAGGCGGGAAAACATGCATACCCCGGTCGGAAAAAGGTTGTCAGTCGATGGAAATGCGGTAGATGTGAAGGTAACGACTATATAACTTCCGACAGAGATATGAATCAAAGCAACGGCACCGTTTCCCCAGACCTTCAATCCTACGCGATCGATCCCAATGCGCTTGCCTATGTGGAGGCGCTGTATGAACAGTATCGGGAAGACCACGATTCCGTGCCCAAGGACTGGATTCCGCTGTTCGAGCAACGGGAATCGGCGGAGGGCACCCCCTACGTCAGCCATCGGGCGCTGCAAACGGAGATCACCCGGCGGGCCCGTTGGAAGCAAGCGACGCCGCAAGGGGGAACGGTTCAAGGGAATTTGCCGAAAATGGACAGTTCCTGGATGGCCAAGCAGGCGGCGGTGTTGCGGTTGATCCAGGCATACCGAATTCTGGGGCATGTGCGGGCCAAAACCGACCCGATCAATTTGCGGGTGCAGCCCAATGTGCGTGATTTGGATCCATATGCGCTGGGCTTGGAAGAGGGGGACATGGACGTGGAGTTCAATACCGGCAATTTGGTGGCCCCGGATTATATGAAATTGCGGGATATCGTGACCATGCTTCGGGAAACGTACACGGGGTCCATCGGATTCGAGTACATGTTTATTTCCGACGCCGACCAAAAAGACTGGCTCATGCGGCGCATTGAGGGGACGCGGGGCAAGGAGGATCTTTCGGTGGAGGACAAAAAGCGGATTTTGTCTTTGCTGGTATCCTCGGAAGGCATGGAAAAATACTTGCACGTCAAATTCTCCGGCAAAAAGCGGTTTTCGTTGGAAGGGGGGGAGTCTTTCATTCCCCTGATTCATGAAGCGATTCAGCGGGCCGGGGCCCAAGGGGTGGATGAAGTGGTGATTGGCATGGCCCACCGGGGCCGTTTGAATTTGCTCACCAACATCATGGGCAAATCGCCCACGGCCCTTTTCCGGGAGTTCGGCGATCACGTGCACGGGATGGACGACAAAATGACCGGGGATGTGAAATATCACCAAGGGTTCAGCTCCGACGTGCAGACCCCTGGCGGGATCGTGCATCTGGCCCTGGCCTTCAACCCCTCCCACTTGGAAATCATCAATCCCGTGATTTGCGGCAGCGCCCGGGCGCGGATGGACCGGGCCGGGGATTCCTCTTTGCGCAGGGTCTTGCCCTTGTTGGTGCATGGAGACGCGGCCTTGGCCGGGCAGGGGGTTGTGTATGAAACCGCGCAATTGGCCGCCACCCGCGGATACAGCACCGGCGGCGTGCTGCACGTGGTCATCAACAACCAAATCGGCTTTACCACCAGCCACCCGCTGGATTCCCGATCGTCCCTGTATTGCACGGATGTGGGCAAGGTAAACAACTGCCCCATTTTCCATGTGAACGGCGACGATCCCGAAGCGGTGATTTGGGCCGTGCGCACGGCCGTGGATTTCCGAATGAAATTCAAAAAAGACGTGTACATCGATTTGATGTGTTTCCGTCGCCATGGTCACAACGAGGGAGACGAACCTTCGGTGACGCAACCGATGATGTATCGCGTCATCCGCAAACATCCCGGCACGCCCAGTCTATATGCGAAGCGCCTACAAGACAGCGGTGTCATTGACAAGGATACGCCCAAGCAAATGGCCAATACCTACCGGGACGCCCTCGACGAAGGCGAGCAGGTCGCGCCCAATATCGTGCCCCGCGATTTGCACACCAAATATTACACCGCTTGGCGTCCGTATCTCAACGGCAAATGGAAAGACAAGGCCGATACCGCCGTTTCCGCCCGCAAACTCAAAAAACTGGGGGCGGAAGCCTGCGCGGTGCCGGATGGCTTCAGTATGTTTCCCGGTTTGCGAAAGCTCATTGACGACCGCCTGAACATGGTGGAGGGCAAGCAACCCATGGACTGGGGTTGTGCGGAAACGCTGGCGTACGCCACCCTGATTGACGAAGGATTCCGGGTGCGGATTTCAGGTCAGGACAGTGCCCGCGGCACCTTTTTCCACCGTCATGCCGCCCTGCACGACTACAATACCGGACGCAAACACATTCCCTTGGCGAAGATGGCCTCGGACCGGGGGACGATGTTCAACGTGTTCGATTCGATTTTGTCCGAGGAGGCGGTATTGGGATTTGAATATGGATACAGCATGACCGAACCGGGCACGCTTGTGATTTGGGAAGCGCAATACGGGGATTTTGCCAACGGCGCCCAAGTGTTGATCGATCAATTCATCAGTTCCTCGCAGCAGAAATGGAATTTGTATTCCGGGTTGGTGATGATGTTGCCCCACGGATGGGAAGGGCAGGGGCCCGAGCACTCCTCCGCGCGCTTGGAACGCTTCTTGCAGTTGTGCGCCCAGGAAAACATGCAGGTGATCGTACCCTCCACGGCGGCCCAGATGTTTCACGCACTGCGCCGCCAATTGGTGCGCAAACTCCGGATTCCCCTGATTATCATGAGTCCGAAAAGCATGTTGCGGCGCAAAGACTCCTTCTCGTCTCTGGAGGATTTGTCCAAAGGCCGTTTCATGCAAATCATCCCGGAGGTGGATGAAAGCATTGAGGCGGACCGGGTGACCCGGGTGGTGCTGTGCAGTGGCAAAATGTATTATGAATTGGCCGCGAAACGCAAGGAACGCGAGTTGCGGAACGTGGTCATCATTCGAATCGAACAGTTGTATCCCTTTGACGATGATGGACTACGGGAGCAATTGGGCCGATACCAAAATCTGCGTGACGTGGTGTGGGCGCAGGAAGAACCCGTGAACCAAGGGGCCTGGTACCAAATCCAGCATCGGCTGCACCAGTGCATCAAATCCCACCATACCCTGACTTTCGCGGGCCGGATTGCCTGTTCGGCGCCTGCGGGCGGCAGTCCCAGACGTCATGCCGAACGCGAAACCATTCTCATCCATCAAGCCCTCGATTTGGAAGTTCCGGAATTCGAGTAAGGCCTGTTCCCGATTTACCCCAAAACACCCCAACCCCTTCTTTTGCCCATGAGTATTGAGATCAAAACCCCCGAACTTCCCGAATCCGTTGATGAAGCCACTTTGTTGACTTGGCACTTCCAATCGGGCGACGCCGTGCACCGCGATGACAAGATCGCAGACGTGGAAACCGACAAAATTGTGCTCGAGGTGTTCGCCCCCGCGGATGGCGTGCTCAAGACCCTGATTGACGAAGGCGGCACCCTCAAACGGGGGGACAAGTTGGCGACGATCCGGGAAGGAAGCCCCACGGGATCGGAATCGGATGCGGAAGAGGATGCGGAAGAGGACGCGAAAGAAAAATCGGAGGGTCGGGAGGAAAAAGGCGAAGGGAAAAAATCCCCGTCCAAAAAAACATCCCAAACGTCAAAGAGTTCCGAGGATCCCGACAACTTGGACGTAAAGCCCGCGGCCACCGCCGAAGAATTGAAAGGGCTCAGTCCCTCGGTCCGCAAGCTCATGATCGAGCACAACCTGCATCCCAACCAGATTGACGGAACGGGCAAGGACAAACGGATTTCCCGCGAAGACGTCATCCGCTTTATCGAAGAAACGCCGGTGGCGAAAAAGAATTTGGGGTTGGGGACCCCGGAGCGCACCTTGGATCCGTCAAAAGCCGGCGCACAGTTGCCGAAAGCGAAAGTCGAGGACACCAGTGTCCGGCGCGTGCCCATGTCGCAATTGCGCCGCCGCGTGGCCACCCGCCTCAAGGAAGTGCAAAACACGGCCGCACTGCTTACCACTTTCAATGAAATCAACATGAAGCCGGTCATGGACATCCGGGCCAAATACAAGGACCGTTTCGAAAAAGACTACGGCGTGAAGCTTGGGTTCATGTCCTTCTTTGTCAAAGCCACCGTCGAGGCCCTGAAAAAGTATCCCATCATCAACGCCGCCCTGGACGGGAACGACATTTTGTATCACGAGGCCTATCACATCGGCATTGCCGTGGATTCTCCCCGGGGATTGGTGGTGCCCGTGCTGAGGAATGCGGAAACCATGAGTTTCGCCGAAGTGGAGAAAAACATCCGCGAATTGGCGGGCAAGGCCAAGGAGGCCAAGCTGGCGTATGAGGACCTTATTGGCGGCACCTTTACCATCACCAACGGGGGCGTGTTTGGCTCCATGTTGTCCACCCCCATCATCAATGCTCCCCAAAGCGCGATTTTGGGCATGCACGCCATTCAGGAACGTCCCTGGGTGGAAAACGGAGAAGTGGTGGTGCGCCCGGTCATGTACCTTGCGCTCACATATGATCACCGGATCATTGACGGACGGGATGCCGTGCAGTACCTTGTCAGTATGAAACAGTCTCTGGAAGATCCAGCCCAACTGATGTTGCAACTGTAAAAGTCCCGTGAGTTCATCCCCATTGCCCGATCAAAATCCCGCAGATCCCGGAGCGGACCGCCCCGCGGTCCGTCTTGAGGACCGACTCACCGATTTGGAAAGTCGCATCGCATTTTTGGAGCATAGTCTGGACACTGTGAACCAGACGGTGTTGTCCTTGGACCGCGCCAACCGGAATTTTCGTCAGGAATGCGATCAATTGCGGCAACGGGTGGAAGAGATGGGCGAGGCCGGAAGCGGCCAACCCGATCCCCCGCCGCCGCACTATTGAAAGGGGATTTCATGAACGAAGCGGAAATTGTCTTTTCTTGCAATTCATGCCGGAAACCTTTGGTGGTGGAGAGCTTTCTGGTCGGAAAGCATGTGAACTGCCCGCTGTGTGGGGCGGACATTGTCGTGCCAACCGTGAAGGCCGGAATTTTACGCGGAAGTCGAAATTCCCCGGCCGCAAGAGTCTCCCAACAAATGCGCCAAATCAAACGGCTTGGGGAGCGGTTGTCTGTTTTGGAGGAATCGCTCTTGTCCGCGGAGCGTGGGGCCCCCGAGATGGGGGAAAATTTTGATCAGTTGATTGCCCAGTCCAAACTGATGCAACAGGAACTGCATCTTGTCCGCAAGCATTTGGAAACTTCCTCCCCGGGAGAGGCGTTGCCGGAGAACAACTCCGCCAATGTTGTAGAGTTCCCATACGGATCGGCCTGGGGATGGGTGGGGTACGGGTTGGCGGCGCTGTTTGCGTTGCTGATGCTTCTGACGTGAATGCCTTTTAAAAAGTATAGCCGATCAGGAAGCTGAAGCGTCCGCGCTCCCGTTCATTGTGGGGGCTGTTTCGGTCTTGCCAGGAATAGTCAAACCGCAAGGGGAAGCCAGGCATGTCAATGCGAAGGCCCATGCCGAAGCTGGAGTTCACGTCGTCGATGCTGACGTCATAGGCGTCTGAATTCACGACCCCCCAGTCGTAGAAGAGGGCGTAGCGGAACATTTCCGAGAGGGGAATGGTGTATTCAATGGTGGCGGCGAGTGAGGTTTGTCCGCCAATTTCGTTGCCGTCTTCGTCCACGGGGCTGACCTCCCGGAAGCGGAATCCGCGGATACTGCGGGCGCCGCCAAGGAACTGCCGGTCAAAAATCGGCACTCGGTCGGAGTCCCCGTAAAAGTCAACCGTCTGGGCCCAGCCATGGATGTTGAGGACGTGGTCCCAAACGACGGGATAGAAATAAGAGGAGCGCACGCCGAGGTCGTAGATGTCGGTGTCAAATCCCAGGGGACCGCCGGTGAAGCCGCTGTTGAGGACGACCCGTCCGCCGCGAGTGGGGTTCCAGACGTGGTTGCGGGTGTCGCGGGTCAGGGAGAAATCCAAACCGCTCCGGTAGTTTTTGCCTTCCTCGATTTTGATGATTTCGGCGGCATCCTCGGAAACGTCGAACACGTCGATGTTTTCCAATCGATAGGTAACCCCGGCCCGCCAAAAGCCCGGAAGGCCTTTGCGAAGTCCCATGCTGACCCCGGTGTTGCGCTGGTTGTAGTCGTCGCTGAGGAAGCGGCGTTCGTTTTGGAAGGCGGAGGTTGTGAAGGTCATGCGCCGGTCGAACACCCAAGGTTTGGAGTAGGAAATTTCCGCGTCCCGCCGGCGGGTCCCCAATTGCAGCCGGATCTGCAGTTTTTCCCCGCCGCCGGTAAAGCGGGGCGGATCGGTGAGATCAAAATTGCCTTGGGTGAGTTCCACGAAACCGACTACGCTGTCGATACTGGAAAAGCCCGCGCCCGCGAGGAATTGTCCGCTGCGGCCTTCGGCGACGTCGAATTCGACATCGTACACGGACGGGTCTTCGGTGGGCAGAATGGCCTGGTTCACGCTGTCGAAGAAGCCGAGGTTGCGAAGACGGGCGGCGCTGTTGCGCACGCGGACTTCGTTCAGGGTGTCCCCGGGCGCCACCAGCAGTTCGCGGCGGAGGACGTGATCTTTGGTCCGGGTGTTGCCGCGTACGACGACGTTGCGGACGGTGGCGACCCGTCCTTCCTGGACGGTATAGATGACATCGACGCGATTCCCGCCGGCGAGGAGGATTTGCTCCCGCACCTGGGTTTGGGAAAATCCGCGGTTGCTGTAATAATCCCGGATGGCTTGACGGCCGCGCTCGATATCGTCCGTGGCCGCGGGGCCGCCGACTTGAAGGGGAATTTGCGCACCCAGCAAAGACGCTGGATAGAGGGTGTTGCCTTCGATGCGAATACTGCTGACCCGGTATCGTTGGTGGCGTTCGATGGGAATGGTGACGTTCAAGCGACGGCCAAAGCCTTCTTCGATTTGCGGAGGACCGGCCTGAACATCCAGAAATCCTTTTCGACGGTACATTTCCTCGATGGCGCTCATGTCCTGGCGCAGGAGGGTTTCATCGTATCGGCCGCGGCCGGAAATAAAGCTGAAAATGCTGGTGGTTTTTTGCATCATTACCCGTTTGAGCTGGGTGGCGGAATACTCGGTATTTCCCTCGAATTGGATGCGCCCCACGCTTTGTCGATTCCCTTCGTTCACCACAATTGTCAGCGAGGTAAACCCTTCTTCATCCGGTTCGGTGAGGGTTACCTCAAAGCTGGCATCTGGGAAATAGGCTTTTTGGTAGCGTTCCTTGACGGCATCGAGTTTTTGCTGCACCAGGGATTCGTCCACGCGGTCACCGAGGTTGAGTTCCAGCAAATTGCGAATGCGGGCATTGGAAAAATGCTCGCCGCCATTCACGGTGAGTCTGCGCAGTCTCGGGCGTTCCTCTACCACGTAAATCAGGATCACGCCGCCGTCTTGTCTTTCACGGATTTCGGCGGCGACGAAGCTGTAGCGTCCGGTTTCCTGGAGTCGGCGGATATCCCGGTTGACCAACTGGGGATCGAAGATGTCCCCGGGGCTGTTTTGCACGAAGGCGAGGATGGTCGATTGATCCACCCGCCGGCCTTCCACGCGGGAGCGGGTTTGCACTTCGTCGATGCGCACCTCTGCAAAGAGGGGCAGCACGGTGGTCAAAATCAGGGTGAAAATCAGGGGGAGTTTACGCATAGTTCTCGTTTCCGGCGGCCATGCCCTCGGGGGCGACCGCACGATTGTCAAATCGGGTAATGTCATCAAAAAAGTTCAGTTCCACGGGGCCGACGCCACCATTTCGGTTTTTGGCGATATCGACAATGGCCAGGGTCTTGTCTTCGTGGCGAGGATCGTCGGGATAACGGGCGGGACGGCGAAGCAGGAAGACGACGTCGGCGTCCTGTTCGATGGAGCCGGAGTCCCGCAGGTCCGAAAGTTTGGGCACGCCGGTCCGGTCCCGGGTTTCGGCGGCGCGGCTGAGCTGACTGAGTACGAGCACGGGAATATTCAGTTCCTTGGCCATGGCCTTGAGTTCGCCGGAAATGCCGCCGACTTCGCGCTGCCAGCTTTCCTTGCCGTATTTGGCGCAGTGGGCGATCTGCAAATAGTCGACGATGATGAAGGCGATGCCTTCTTTTTTGTGCAGTCGGCGGGCGCGGGCACGCATGTCGGCGACATCGAGTCCGCCGGAATCATCAATGAAAATGGGGGCGTTTTTCAACTCGTCCGCCGCTTTCATGAGGCGTTCGTGTTGTTCGCGGGGGATGAAATCCGCGCCAATGCGGGAGCCCGAGACCCGCGCGCGGCAGCAGACCATGCGTCGAACCAAGGATTCCGCGGACATTTCCAAGCTGAAAACGGCCACGGGCAGTCCCTTTTTGTCGGGATTGGCCACGCCCATGGCGATATTCTCGGCAATATTGAGGGCGAGCGAGGTTTTGCCCATGGAAGGGCGGGCGGCCAGCACCAGCATTTCCGCGGGTTTAAGTCCGCGGAGCATTTTGTCGATTTCCGTGAAGCCGGTGGGAATGCCGGTGAGTCCCTTTTTGTTGTCCATGAGATCATTGATCTCAGTGGCAACGGTTTTCACCAGTCCCGGCCAGGAGTGCCAGATTTGGCTGGCATCGACCCCGGTCAGGTTCATGAACGCCTGTTCGGTTTCACTGACCACCAAGTCGATGTCGCGGTCGGGGTCGTAGCATTTGCCGACCGCTTCCTGGGCACAGTGAATGATGGCCCGGAGGAGGGCCTTTTCGCGGACGACCTCCATGTAGCTTTCCACATGCACGGCGATGGGGGCGCCATCGACAATCCGCTGCAAAAAAGGGATCCCGCCAATGTCGTCGAAAACCCCTTTTTCGCGCAGGCGGTTGCTGAGCAGGACCGGGTCGATGACCTTCATGCGGTCCTGCATTTCCAGCAGGGTTTCCCACACTTCTTGATGGGCGGGATAATAAAAGGAATCCCTGCGGATTCCTTTTTCGGTGGCGAGGTCAATCACCACATCGGGATTGGCGATGGCGCAACCCAGTAGGCCCGCTTCCGCCCCCTCGTCCTGAGGGGGCGTGCGCTCGTACGGGTTGGGCGCATTCGCCATGAGGGCTTATTCCTCCTCTTCGGACACGACTTCCACTTTGATGTTCACCGAAACGTCCCGGTGCAAGCGGATGCGGACATCGTAGTTGCCCAATTGACGGATGGGCGCGCCCATGGCCACTTGTTCTTCCGTGAAAGGAAGTTTGGCGGCTTTTCCGGCCTTGGCCACGTCGCTTTCGCTGACCGAACCGTACAAACGGCCTTCGCCGGAGGTGCGTACGGTGATGGTGATTTTGGCGTCCTTGAGGGATTCGGCGGTGACTTCAGCCTGTTGTTTGGCTTCGCGAAGTTCGGCTTCGCGTTTCACCCGGGCTTCCGCCAGGTGTTCTTTCATTTTGTCGGTGACCTTGGTGGCCTTGCCTTGCGGAATGAGGTAGTTGCGGGCGTAGCCTTCGGCGACGGTGACAACCTCGCCCACGATGCCCAGACCGTCCACGTCTTGCAATAAAATCAGTTCTTTAGCCATAAGAGTTTTCTCTGTATTGGTGTTAAAATTTCGGGAAGTTCAATGCATCAGGGCAGGAGGCCCATGACCCGCGCTTTGCGGATGGCCCGGGTGACTTGCCGTTGCTGTTTGGCGCTGGCGCCCGTGGCCCGACGGGGGAGAATTTTTCCCTGTTCGGTCATGAATTTGCGAAGCAATTCATGGTCTTTGTAATCAATTTCCTGTACCCCTTCGAGGTACTTGCAGGTTTCTTTGGCCATTGTTTTTTGTCCTTTGGGTTATACGCGGCGTTTTTCATCCGCAGGGTGTCGTCATTCAAATTTCAAACGCCGGAGTGGCAGTTGTGAAAAGGGGTGTGATAAAGGTTGGGTGGGGTTAGAAGGGGAGGTTTTCGTCGTCTTCGGTCTGCGCCGGCGGGGGCGGGGGAGACGGTTTGGTGGCCTGGGGCCTTGGCGCGGACGCCGCCGGAGCGGAGGGCCGCGGGGCCGGGGCGCCACCGCCACCTTGCTCGTCTTCGGAACGGGTGCTGAGAAACTGCACCCGGTCGGCCACCACACTGTGTTTGCTGCGCTTGGAGCCGTCCGGCGCATCCCAGGTTTCGTAACGGAGTTTGCCTTCCAACAGGATGGGGGAGCCCTTGCTCAAATATTGATTGCAGGGCTCGGCCTGGTTGCCGAAAGCGGTCACATCCACGAAGCAAGTGCGTTCGGTCCATTCCCCGCTTTGTGATTTTACCCGTTCGTTGACCGCCAGACGCATTTTGCAAATGGCGATGCCGGAAGGGGCGTAGGCCAACTCGGGGTCGGCGGTCAGATTTCCGCAGAGAATAATCCGGTTGTATGAGGCCATGATGAACTCCTTGAAATACTTTGGATGAGGTCTTTGGGATCAGATTTTTTGGACGAAATCCTTGGGCGGAACCCGGGAACCGCGAAGCTTAGGACGCGACGGGTTCGGGTAGACGCGAGATCTGAATGCGGAAAATCGCTTCTTCCAGCTTCAAGTCGTGCAGAAGGGTGTCCACTTTGTCGCCCGGCAATTCAAAACGCACCAAGGCGTATTCGCCGGCGGATTGCTTGTTCAGGGGGCGTGCGAAGGTGCGGCGGCCCATGCGGGTCGCTTTGTTGGCGGTGCCGCCCAATTTCTTGATGGCGGCATTCAGGACTCCAAGGCCCTTTTCAATTTCGTCTTCGGTAAGGGATTCGGGTAGAATCACCATGGCTTCGTATCGGTTCAAAGTATTCTCCTTTGGAACATCGGGTTGTCGTTTGTCATTGTCGTCGTGCGGGGGTAATCCCGCGTTAAAATGGTTCAGTTAAATTGATTCATGGCCGCATCCAGCTCGCCGAGCAAAATATGCTCGACCGCGTCCGCGGCCCGGTTTTGGACCTCTCGGACCGCCACCATGGATTCCTCCGGCCAGGGACTCAGTACATAACGTACCAAATCCTCGCCCGGCGGACGGGGGCCCACGCCAATGCGCAAGCGGGGGAACGCCTCGACGCCGTCCAATCCCCGGATGACCGAAGTCACCCCGTTGTGGCCCCCCGCGCTTCCTTTTTTTCGGATGCGCAGGCGACCGAGTGGCAACTCCAGATCATCGTAGACCAGCAGAATCTCTTCAGGAGAAAGATTCCACCGCTTCAACGCGCGTTGCACCGCTTCTCCGGAACGGTTCATAAACGTTGCCGGTTTCAGCAGGCGAACGGTGAAGGGCTCCTTTTGCCAAGTTACCCCCCATGCACGCAAGCCGAAAGCGCGATGAAATTTTTTCCCCTTCCGTCCGGAGAGGAGGTCCAAGGCCTCGAAACCGATGTTGTGGGGGGTGGCCTGGTATTTCTTCCCGGGGTTTCCGAGCCCGACCACCAATTTCACGCGGGATTGCATCTGAAGTCGTGGAAAAGCTTAGTCGTCGCCTTCTTCGTCCTCGTCTTTCTTCTCCTTGATCACTTCGGGTTCGGCCGTGGATCCGGCGGCAGAGGCGGCTTCGTCTTCTTCTTCCTCGGCTGCGGTCAACACCCGCGGCTTCAGCACCGTGGCGATGCTCACGTTTCCGGGCGTGATCATGCGGAAATTTTCGGGGAGGGTGACTTCCTCGGCGGTCATGCTGTCGCCGATGACCATCGCGGAAATGTCCACATCCAGTTCTTCGATCATTTCGGAGGCCAGGCATTCCACTTCCAGTTCGCGAAGCTGAATGTCCAAGGTGCCGCCGGTTTGGCTCACGCCTTTGGGCGTGCCCACCAAGTTCAGGGGCAGGTGCACTTTCACTTTGCGGGTCATGCTGACTTCATGGAAGTCCACGTGCAGGATTTTGGCGGTAATGGGGTGATGTTGCACGTCTTTGAGCAACACGTGACGGGGTTGGCCGCCGTCGATTTCGATGTCCATCATCAGGTTTTCACCGTGATGGTGTTGGAGCATCATTTTGAAATCGTGGGCGTCGAGTTGCAGGGTTTCGGCGGGTTTGCCGTCACCGTAAATCACGGCGGGCAGTTTGCCGTTGTTGCGCAGGGCGCTCATATCCGCTTGCGTGCCCCGCGTGCGGGTTTCGGCTTTGACAAGAATTTGAGTGGCAGACATCTGGAATACCTCGGGGTTAGTCTTTGGGTTAATCTTAGTGGATCCGGAACAAGGAAGTTACGGATTGATAATTGTGGATTCGCATGATCGCGTCCCCCAGCAGTTCGCTCAGGGAGAGTCGGGTGACCAAGTCACCTTCTTCGACCCGTGCGGGGACGGAATCCGTGGTGACGATGTTGGAAATGGCGCTTTTTTGAAGGCGATCCAACCCGTCTTGGTTCAATAAAGTGTGGGAAACGGCGGCCATGACCGATTTGGCACCGCTTTGTTTGAGGACTTCGCTGGCGGCGCAAAGGGTGCCCGCCGTGGTGGTCATGTCATCCACCAGCACCGCATTGCATCCTTCCACGTCGCCCACCACGCTGATGACGTCCACCTCGGTGGCGCTGCGGCGGTTTTTGGCGACGATGGCAATTTCGGCATTGAGCAATTGGGCGTAGGCGTAGGCCATTTTCGTGCCCCCCGTATCCGGGGAGACCACCACCAGATTGTCCAAGCCCAGATTTTTCAAGTGGCCGACAATCAGGGGGCTGGCGTAGAGATGATCCACGGGAATATCAAAGAATCCTTGGATTTGTTGGGAGTGCAGATCCAAGGTGAGCACGCGGCTGGCGCCGGCGGTGACCAGCAAATTTGCCACCAATTTCGCGGTGATGGGGACGCGGGGCTGGTCTTTCCGGTCCTGGCGGGCATATCCGTAATAAGGAAGCACGCAAATTATCCGTTTGGCGCTGGCCCGCCGACAAGCATCCATCATGATCAGCAGTTCCATCAGGTTGTCATTGCCCGGCTGGCAAGTCGGCTGAATGATAAACACATCGTGCCCGCGGATGTTTTCCAGAATTTTGACAAAAATTTCCCCATCGGGGAAGCGCTTGACCTCAATCTTGGTCAGGCTCTGCCCGAGGTAATCGGATATTTTTTTTGCCAATACGGGATGGGCGGTGCCGGAAATGAGCTTCATGGTGGGGGGCGGACGGAAAAAATGAAAAAAAAGTGGTTGCCCGACAAGGATTTGAACCCTGACTAACAGGACCAAAACCTGCTGTGCTACCATTACACCATCGGGCAACCATAAACTTCCACTTTGGGAAGGGACGGAGGAGATAACGCTTTTTTCGCCCAGTGTCAAGTGTTCTGCCGGGAAAAATCCGCGATTTGCGTGGACCCTTAGTTTCCAATCCGCCGGCGCGGAGATTCGATCAATGCGGTGACGATTTCGAGCCTTGCCGATGCCGCCACCGCCCATTCGTCGTTTTCTTCCGCCATGAAGTCTTCGAGTTGGGTTTTGACGGGTTGCAGGTGGTCGGCATAGAGACCGGCCTGTTTTTCCATTTCCAGCAAAATTTCAAATGCTTGGGCCCGTTGCAGATGGCGGGAAACGCCGTCCATGTCCTTCAATTCCCCAAACGTTTGGCGGAGACGGTTGTAAATCTCTCCCTCGGCCTTTTCCGCCCATTCGGATGACAAGACCCTTTGCAGTTTCAGGGCCCGGGCATTGGGAGACGGATCGGAAAGGTCGAGCAATTCCAAACGCCGTCTGGCCAGCGAAGGAAGCCCAGGCAGTTCGGAAATCCGCAAAAACACCTCCATGGTGTCCGTATCCTCGGTTTCGATCAGTTGGGTTACCCGGTTTTGTAGATACGCGTTCCAGCTTTCCCGTTCCGCGTCCGTGAGGCGCCCATGGGTGAGGCGGGCGAGATTGACCATCCACGTCAAGGCCCGGTGTTGTTCCTCGGTGGGCGCCCATTCATGTCCGCGATCCACGCCGATATCCACCCAGACCGGGATGTTCATGCGTTCCATGGCCGGGAGGACGTTCTCATAAATCCCGCGCACATTCCATTCATCCTTGGCCCCAAAATGAATGACGAACAAGAGGTTGCCATGACGGTCCCCCGGGGTGCCCGAACTGCCTTGCATGACCACCCCGGCAAAATTCTGGGGTTGACGTCTCACCATGCGCCACCCGTCTGCGGCGCCGCCGCTCATTCCGGTGGAAAAGCGGAGCGAAGGATGCAGGGGCAAGGCCTCGGTGAGGGCCCGAAGGGTTCGATCTTGAATGGGCGGTTTGTCATGATCCGGCATGCCGTTTCGGGGACCATTGATGCCCACGAGCACGACGCCTTCCCGGTCGGCCCAAGGGATGAAACGGGGGAAATCCCCGCGAGTGCGGCCACTGGGACTCTGCAAGACCAACACCGGATATTTCAGTTCGGATCCGGGATCAAACCCTTCGGGCAAATACAGGTGGCATCTGTGGGACAGGCCTTCAATGGCAATGTTTTCATGAAGGCCGGGCGTGTGGGGCATGCCGGGGGAAGGCGTGGCGGCGTGGGCGGACTGCCCGGAGGACAACAGCCCCATGAAAAGAAACAAACGAAGGAAATGCGAGGTCATTATTTCTACTTTCGATTATGCGATGCGGTCTTGAGGAATATGGTCTTGATATTCAAGTGGTACCCAGGGCGGGAGTCGAACCCGCACGCCTTTCGGCTCGGGATTTTAAGTCCCGTGTGTCTGCCATTCCACCACCTGGGCATGTTGGATTTCAGTAAACCATTCCGGGAAAGAGGGCAAGCTTAGATTCATTGCGAATGGCGTTTTGTCGGATTCCGGGTTTGTTCGTGCACAATGTCCGCTTTCTGCCTTATGCTGTATTTTTTCCAAATCACGCAAATTCGAGTCACCAATGATCATTCCGACCGGATCACGAATATTTGGCAGTTCCGTTATCTCGATCAATATGCAAAAAAGTTAAAATGATAAATACATTCAATTACATTATTTTTTTATTGATCATTATTGAAAATGCCTTTAGCGTTTTCCCATTGCCAAGCCAAATCGCGCAATTCCCAACAAGGCACACCAGATACGGGAAAGTCAATGGCGTGGAATTGAAGCCCTTCGGTTCAATCGAAAACCCAGAGGAAAAAACATGAATATGAATAACAAGCAAAAGGACATGGAAGACTGGATTTTAGACGTGGTCCACCCCAACGGGACGGAAGAGAGGTTTCTTCTGGAGGCGCCCGAATGTGTGCTGGGATACGCGGAGGAATGTGACTTGCATATTTACGAAGGTTCCGTCAGCAACCGTCATGCAAAATTTTTAAGATGTCGGGATGGATTTTGGTGGTTGGAAGATCTGGGTTCGACCAATGGCACCTGGGTGGAAAACATGCAAATCAGCGCCCCGTTGGCCTTGTTTCCCGGGATGGAAATTATTTTCGGAGACGTGGAGGCCAAAGTCGTGACCCAAAAGAAAGAAGCGCTTCAGGTTTAAGAGGAGGGGCGCAACTCGTCGCTGAGGGCCTGCAGGCTGTGAACGGTTGCCGGATCGAGCGTCCCTTGAATCGAAAGCAGACGGTCGCGAATGTTTTTGGCTTCCTCAAGCCTTCCGCGAGCCTTGTACACGCGGGCCAAGGTAATGAGAAAGGGCGGATGGTCCGGTGCCCGGGCGAGGGCGCGTTCGATGGCGTCCGCCGCTTCGTCGGGCCGATCGAGGGCCAACAAAACCGCGGCATGGGTTCCTTGCGCATGGGGGGAGTTGGGATCCAATTGTATGGCTTGTTCGATGAGGGGGAGCGCTTGCCGGGCGCGGCCTTGGTCGTATAGGGTAAAGGCCAAGTCGTTGAGGGCGCCGGCGCTGGGTTGGCTGGCAATGCTGGTTTCAAAAGCGGCGATGGCTTCGCGAGGTTGATTTTGTGCCAGTCGCAAGGTGCCGAGAATGTAATTCGCATAGGCATGTGCCGGGTTCTGTTGGAGAATCGAGGACACGAGTTTTTCGGCTTCTTCCCGATTGCGCTGGTGCACTTCGATGCGCAACAACATTTCCATGGCTTGGATGCGGGTGTCGGGTCGTTCGATGGCGGTGCGGAGTTGTCGGCGCGCCAGCGGAATTTTATTGGCCCGCAGGAAGAACTGGGCCAGCATGAGCCGCTCCCGGGCCTCCAAATGGTCCAGGCCTTCCAGGCGTTGCATCAGGTCTTCGATTTTCTCTTCCTCGCCGGTGGCTTCGGCGATCAGGATCCGCGTCAACAGGGCTTGGGCATTGTCGGGTTGGTTTCGCAGCCAGGCATCGGCTTTTTGAGCGGCTTCGACATAACGTCCGCCGATGGTGAGCACGGCCACTTCCTCCCGTCGCAGCACCGCTTCATTGGCACCGCGTTCCCGCAGGCGGGCCAAATAGCCCAGGGCTTCGTCGGTGTCGCCGCGCATCCCGGAAATGCGGGCCAGGCCCAGCAGGGCGTTGGCGGATTCGGGGTTGCTTTCGAGAATCGAGACGTATTCAGCCTCCGAGGCTTCCAAATCCTGTCCGGCAAAATGGGTGTGGGCCAACTGGAGGCGGATGGATTCCGCCCCGGGAAAGCGTCGCAGGGCCTCCTGCAACTCGGGGACCGCGAGGGAGGGATTGCCGCTGGCCACCCAGGCCCAGCCTCGCTCCATCAACATGCGCGGATGGCGAATATATCCGTAGTGCGCGGCCAACCGCCAGAGGCGCGCCGAATCCAAGTTCCCGCCACCCAATTGCTTTTGAAAGGCATCCATTTCCGCTTTGACGCGCGCTTGTTCGGCCTCCGGCAGGTCCTCCATGCGCATGGCCAAATTCAACAGGGCGCTGACGTTGTCGGGTCGCAAATTTCGGGCCGCGCGATAGGCGGCAAAAGCCTCCGCCTCCTGGCCATGCTCTTCCAGCAGGTAGCCCAGATTGTTCATGCGCCGACTTTCCTGGCCGTAAAAAATCACCAGCGCGCCAACGGATCGGCCCCGTCCGCGTTTTTCTCCGGCGGTTTTCCACAGTTCCTTTTGCTTCGGAAATTCCGTGCGCAGAATTCGCTCGGCGGATGTGCTGACATCCTCCGGCGCAATTGACTCCACGGCATGGTATCCATACGGAACCGGAAGCGCCTGTTTGCCGCTGCGTCGAATGATGTCGGCGATTTCCCCGCCCCGCACTTTGCGGTTAAAGTCCGGATCGGAGACGATCCAAGTTTGCAAAAAGGGGCCGGGGCCGATTCGGGCCATGGACGCCAGGCGGGGATTTTCCTCCGCAAATCCTTCCGCGATAATGGCCCGGTACGCTTCCCGGCTCCACAGGGAGGGATCCAAATCCAGCACTTTCGTGCCGTACCCTTTGTCCCGAAGAACCAGCCGGAGCACATGGTTGAATCCGCTTTGCCCCACATACACTTCCACTTCCCGCAGTTCTTCGGCCATTTCACGGGCAATGCGATTGACTTCGCGCAGGTGTGGATCTTTGTGCGTGAACAGGTTCATGGCGGTGGAAACGGAGATCAGGAGAAAAATGACCGGCAAAACCAGGGCGCGGAGCAGATAGCGGGTGGCGCGAAGGGCCAGGGGCTGGTAGGGGTCGTATTTGGCCAGCACTTTCGCCCCGTACCCCGCCAAATATCCATTGCTGATGGCCAGCATGGCGTAGGGGACCACCATGAAAACCCCCAATTGTCCCTCCAGATACATGCCCCAAGGAGAAATCGAAGGGTGAAACAACATAAACCCATTGGAGATTGCGAAGGCGAAGTGCATCATCACCGACCCCACCCGGGCTTCCAAGGTGCTGTGCATTTTGGGCAGCCACGCAATCAGAAACGGCGCTCCGAAAAGGATCACGATCAGCAGACTGCCGCGTGCCGGGGCCGCCTGGGTCAACAAATTCCGTTGCACGCGTAGGGAGTCGAGGAAGGCGCGGCCCAGATGATGGATGCCTTGCAATTCGGCGTGTCGATGGTTCAGGACCGTCAACGCCATGAACAAATATCCGGCCATGGCCGCCAAAAGAAAGAGTCCCGCAATACGCAGGTTGCGTTTCCAACGGAAATTCCCCAGGGTGTCGAAGCCCGTGTAAAGCACCAGGCCAAAGAAAAAAGGCGTGAAAAACCAAGCGGTGGCGTATTCCGTGACCAAAAATCCCCAGCAAAGTGTCGCCACATTGAGCATGGACGGCGAGCGTTTCTGGAAGGTTTTGACCGTCCAGGCGCCGGTAAGGAGCAGCAAGGTCAGCCCAAACATCTGCGGAAGGGGGCGCGTGGCCGCAAACCAAATGGGCGGGGAAAAAACAAAAGTCACCACCGCGCAACCCACCACGAGCCGACGGATCAATTCGGGATCGGCCGGCGAACGTTCCTCTTCGGGGGTCTGCCCCACGGGAACCCGTTGCGCCAGCATGGCCAGGGCCATGACCGAAACGCCGCCGCAAAAGGCCGAGAAAATGCCCAAATGGGTGCTCAACGTGCCAAAGGGGAGTCGGGCCAGCACGCGCACGATCCAGTGCCAGACCGTGTGACCGAAGGTCGGGAACATGGAGTCGGGCAGGGCTTGGGAAACCGCGAACGCGGATTCCCCCGGCATGTATCCCTGAACGCGGGTAAAGAAGTAAAGAAGAAATGCGAACCCGCCCAATGGGATCGGTCGTAAATAAAAGGCCTTGGCATGCGATGACATTGTGGAATTAATGGGAAAGGTGGGTAAAATCTTGTGGCAATGCCTACTTCATACTCTTTCGATCAAGAATGCAAATGAGAAATGGCAAAATCCTAATCGTAATCGTAATCGTAATCCTAATCCTAATCGGAATCGGAATCGGCACCCAAATCACCAAACGTTCGTCGATTATGATTACGAGCACGATGAAGCGTATGATACGGATCAGATGTGATTTTCGGTTGCGGACGGAGTTTGCCCAAAATTTCACCCTTCTTTTCATCGCAAAAAGTTTTTGAATTTGATAAGCATGAAGCTTCCACTGAATATTGCACGAATCCCGGTAAGCCTACCGAGCCAAATCCTCCACTCCGAATCTCCGAATCCCTCTTTCCATGATGTCCACACTCCAGATTCCCGTTTTTGCCGAAGTTGATGTATTGGTGTCCGGCGGCACTTCCGCCGGCGTTTCCTTGGCCCTGGCCGCGCGGGCCTCCGGCGCAAATGTCTTTTTGGCCGCCGCCCGCCCTTATCTCGGCGAAGACATTGCCGGGGACATGCTTTTTTGGCCGGATGCGCAGGCTAAACCCGTATCCAAATTGGCCAAAGCCGTTTACGAACAAGGGCCGAACCCGGTGACCCCCATGCACGTGAAGCTCACCCTGGAGCAATCCATGGTGCGGGCGGACGTGCCTTTTCTTCTGAATTGTCCCCCCGCAGGGCTCTTGCGCGATGAAACGGGACGGATTCGGGGCGCCATTTTCGCCACCCGTTCCGGTCCCCTGGCCGTGACCGCCCGCAGGGTGGTGGACGCCAGCACGGAGGGCTCCCTGGCCGAAGCCGCGGGGGCGGCCATTCCCCCTCCCCAAGGCAAGCAACCCGTTTTGCACACGACCCTGACCCTCGGGGAAGGGTGCGCGGCCTCCGATGTGGACTGTGTGGCCACCCCACCCGTCTTTTCCGGAGAAATTCAGGGGAAACCGTACTTGTTGACCCCCCGGGTGTATCGTCTGGAAGTTGATTTTGGCCATGGAAACCTGCGGGATCTGGCCCGGGCGGAAGCGGAAATCGTGGAACGCTGCTGGGTTCCGGGAGAATACCAGCACCAGGAGCGGTTGCGTTTGGCCCACCGTTTGTTGAAAACGCCGCCCGCCAACCTCGCGGAGGTTCCCGATGTCGATGGACTGCTCCTGTTTTCCGGCATCGCCGATTTGCCGCCCATCCAATCCATGGATGTCTCCGCCAACCTGGCCCCCGAACTGGCCGCGACCTTGCCTGAACCGGCGCAACCCGCAAAATTGCGCTTCGACCATGTCCGCATGATCGCCCAAAACAGTACTCAAGACGGCACCCAAGAAAAGGGCCGCATGAAAACCGTCCTCGACGCCGCCCGCACCGTGCCCGAGGGCGCGGCATCGGTCGAGATTCCCGTGGATCGGCTTCCGCTCTTGGACGAATGCGAAGTGTTGGTGCTGGGGGGCGGCACCGCCGGCGCGCCCGCCGGCATTTCCGCCGCCCGCGCCGGAGCGGACACCATCGTCGTCGAAGCCACCGACCAATTGGGCGGCGTGGGCACCGCCGGCCAAATCGCCGTGTATTGGTGCGGCAACCGCGTCGGCTTCACCGGCGAGATCGACCGGGGCGTTCATGCCTTGGAAGTGGATGACAAATTCGAACTGGGCAAAAGCTGGTCCGTCTCCGCCAAATCCGAGTGGTACCATCGCGAGTCCCGTGCCGCCGGCGCCACCTTGCTCTTCCGTTCCCTCTGCTCCGGCGTTTGGATGGAAGACGGGCGCGTTCAAGGCCTCATGGTGGCCACCCCGCGCGGGTTTGGCCTGATTCGCGCCAAATGCGTCATCGACAGCTCCGGCTGTGCCGATGTGCCCGCCGCCGCCGGATGTCCCACCCGGGTCATCGGTGCCGAACACGTGGCCGTGCAGGGGACCGGACTCGCGGCCATGCAGCCCGGCAAGGATTATAATAATTCCGATCACAACTTCGTGGACGACACCGACCTGCTCAACACCACCGCCGCCTTGGTCAGCGCCAAACTCAAGTTTCGGGACCATTTTGATGCCGGACAGTTGGTCGACTCCCGCGAACGCCGTCAAATTGTGGGAGACATCGAACTCGGCCCCGCCGACATTCTCGCGGAACGTCGGTTTCCCGATACCATTTGTGTGGCCACCTCCAACTTTGATTCCCATGGCTATACGATCCATCCCTTGTTTATGATCAAAGCCCCCAACAAAGATCCCCTCTGGTCCGACGTGCCCCTGCGGGCCCTGTTGCCGCGCGGGGTGGAGCGGGTGCTGGCCACCGGACTCGGCGTGAGCTGTCACCGCGACGCCCTGCCGGTCATCCGCATGCAGGCCGACGTACAGAACCAGGGCTACGCGGCGGGCTTGTTGGCCGCCGCCTCCGCGAAAACGGACCGGGATCTGCGCGATTTGGACCTGAGCCGGATTCAACGCCAACTCGTGGAAATCGGTTCCTTGCCGGAGCGGGTGCTCACGGATGAAGAAACTTTTCCGGTGGCGGACGAAGTACTGCAAAAAGCCGTGTTTTCCGAACTGAATACTTTCCGCGGCTTGGCTCTGGTGTTTTCAGAGCCCGAACGGGCCATCCCCTTGCTGCGGGAGAAATTTTCACGGGAACCGGAACTGCTGCTGGCCCAAATTCTCGCCCTGCTCGGGGATCACACGGGCTGTCCCATGGTGCAGGCCCATTTGCTTGAAACGCCCTGGGATGAAGGTTGGGATTATCGGGGCATGCACCAGTTTGGGTTCAGCCTCTCGCCCGTGGACGTGGAGTTGATCTGTCTCGGACGGGGAGGGGATGCCGATGCTTGGACGGTATGGAAGGCCAAAGCCGATGAATTGGATGCGGACGCCGCCTTTTCGCATTGCCGGGCCCTGGTGGAATCCGCCGAAGGCCTCTATCCCCGTCATCCGAATCCGGTTGCCGCGCAAGCCCTGCAACGGCTTTTGGAACTGCCGGGCATGGCCGGACACGCCCACGCCAGCGTCGCGGAAATGCAAGCCGCGCAAAACGACGACCCCAACGACAACTCCGTCCGCAACAACGCCCTGCGGGAATTGCATTTGGCCCGGGGACTGTACCGTTGTGGAGACCCCGAGGGGTGGGGCGAAAAAATCCTCCTGCACTACACCCGCGACCTGCGGGCCCATTTCGCCCGCCATGCCCGTGCCGTTTTGGGTTGATTACCTCAACTGCGGAGGCACTTTGGAGGCGGGCATGGCCAACAGGGTTTGCTGGCGGTAATTGCGGCGGCGAGCCCGCGGATCGTCGTCAAAAATTTCCACCACGTCCCCCGTGCCCCGGATTTCCCGGGCATTGGGGAGAATTTTCCAATCGGTTTTCCCGCCGCCGGGGGCGGGGTCCTGATAGAGAATGTTGTAGCGTTGGTCTTTGACGGTGGTCAAGTGCAGGGTCACGCCCCGCTGATCCCGGGTAATCACCATGGGCGTTCTTTGCCAGCTTTTTCGGGGCTCTTCCACGCGCACACAGCTCCAAGCCATGATCGCCAACAGGATCATGGGATAAAGTTTCAGATGACGCTTGAGCTTATTCAAGATCAAAGCTGAAACCTTCTCCATCATCTTCGGACTCTTGGGGCGGTTCTCTTTCGGGAACGTCCTCCACGCGAATAATGGGACGGAGTCCGGTTTCCGGTTCGGTTTCGCGCCGGCGACCAAAGGGACTGGTGGGGGGCGGCAAATCGCTGGCCCGGTACATGTCGTACCAACTGATATGCTCCGAATCCTTGTTCAGGTCTTCGAGATCCAGGGTATAGCGGGCCGCGAACCATCTCCAATCCCTGGGTTTGAACCGGAAAATCCGGCCCATGGCATTGATGAACTCGGCCGCGTCCTCGGATTCCAGGTTCAGCACTTCACGCCGCGCCCAGGTGGAAGATTTTTCCACCAGTTTCGAAACCACCGGAGTGGGGGGGCCCACGACGATGACCCGCAGCGGCTGGGTCTGCACAAACGCGCCCGCCGCGAAATTGTTTGCGGGCACGTGCCGCCAGGTTTCACCGTCCCACGCGTGGATAAACAAATCATCCGCCGACGCTTCCGGGTCGTAGCTCATCAGCAAAATGTTTTCCCGGGCTTCCATGTCCCTGCCGATTTGCACGGCCCCGTGCCTGGAAGGAACCAATAATACCGAATAGTCCACGACCCGCGGGGCGCGCCGCGCTTGGGCCAGTGTGCCCGTGCAGATGAGAATGCTCAGAAAGAGGGGGGAAAGTTTATGCGTGATCATGATCAATTGTCCTTGTGGGCTCGTTAAGATATCGCCTGTCCTCTAAAAAACACGATTTTTCGGCGGGAATCAACTCCAATCGAAAATTCCCTCCACATATTTTTAACAGACATAAGATTGAATTCCACCAAAAAAAGGTCATAATTCATTCTTTACGCCTCCAACCCCACAAAACAGGACACGATTATGGCCCAAGTCACTTTTAAAGATTCTCCCGTACAAACCCTCGGCAACCTTCCCAAAAAGGGAGACCGCGCACCCGGATTCGTGCTGTGCGGCGCCGATTTGGAGGATGTCTCCCTCGCCGATTTCGCGGGCAAAACCGTGGTGCTGAATGTCGCCCTCAGTTTCGACACCGGGACGTGTCAGGCGTCCGCCCGCCGTTTCAATGAAATCGCCACCCAAGTGAAAGACGTGGTGGTGCTGAACGTTTCCATGGACCTTCCTTTCGCCCAGGCGCGTTTTTGCAGCGCCGAAGGCTTGTCCGATGTCACCAACCTCTCCGCGTTTCGCTCCCCCGCCTTTGGCGAAGCCTACGGCCTGACCATTCTGGACGGCCCCTTGAACGGCTTGCTGAGCCGGGCCGTGGCGCTCATCGATGCCGCCGGAAAAATCGTTTACACCGAACAAGTCCCGGAAATGTCCCACGAACCCAATTACGAAGCGGTTTTGAACCAATTGGGCTGAGGCGGCAGGCCGCCTTCACACGCCATGGCGATCTCCGACCCGGATCCCGTGTTCCCGACGTCCCACGCCAAACGCATGGAGACCATCGCCCGATTTCAGTCGGGCGTGGCCCACGATCTCAATAATCACTTGACCACATTGCTGGGCAATTTGATGTTGTTGGAAATGGTGCCCGATCCCTCTGAGGTCGAGTTTCTGGTGGACATGCGTCACGCGGCCGAGGAGGCCAGCCATCTCATTCGCCTGATGCAGACCTTTGCCCGTCAGGAAACCTATCCCCCGCATCCGGTAAACGTGGGCCAGACCTTGGAGCGGTTCCATGACTTGGCCCGTCGACTCTTCAGCGATGCCTGCGCCCTGGACTTCATTTTACCGGAGGCGCCCGTTTTCGTGGAAGCGGATGAAAGCGCCTTGGAGCACATGGTCCTTTCCGTGCTCGCCGATTTCCCCGGGGAACTTCCGCCCGAATGGATCACTGTCGCGATCACCGCCGATGAAAAGCAGGTTTTCCTGGACTTCGAGGCCGCTTCCGGCGCCTGGGCGCTTCCTTTGATCGCGCGATCGGTGCACGAACTTGTCGGCGCTTATGGCGGAAACCTCTGCGAAAACGGGACGGAACTCCGTCTGACGCTGCCCCGCACCTCGCCGGAAGTCATGGAACCCGAACCCATCCCCGAGCCCGCAAACGGGATCGCGCTGTTGCTCGCCGAAGGCAATCCGGTCTTGCGCGCCCACCTCGCGCAACAAATGACCGCCCACGGATATCAGGTCACCGCCGTGGCGGATGTTCTGGAATGCATGGAATGCATCGCCTCAGGGACGGATTTCGCGGCGGCAGTGATGGACACCCGGTTGCCCGGCGGCGGATCGGCCCGTCTGAAATCCGGGACCCAGTTGCCCACGACCGTCATCTGGATGCCACCCACCCGGGAAAGGGACCCCGCCCTTGGGGCGGAAGATCTGCTCTTGCCCAAACCCTTTGCGGCTTCAAGTTTGCATCGGCTTTTGGGCGAGAAAAGATAGAGTCCGGTTGAAAGCTGTTGGAAATTCAGCCACGGATAACACTGAGCACACTGATCTTGGGGGGGATTTCTTGGCAGCCGCGGTTTGGAAAGAAGCGGTGATTCGACAAAGTGCCCCCGTCGCGGAAAAGGCGGGGACGCGAAGCGTCTTTGGAGTGCGTGTAGCGAGCTTGCGAGCTGCCGCTTTCCGGAGCCCGAGCGAGAGGGCATGGCGGCTGAAAAGCGGCAGCTCTGGTCGTTCCTCCCGACGCTACCGCACTCCAAAGACGCTTCG
>JAFIGC010000059.1 GCA_020831635.1 Verrucomicrobiota bacterium
CTTCGTGCACAGAGTCGTCGCTCCCCTCCGACAAGCGGAGGGGCGGCGGGAAGTCGGCAACCAAGTAGCATCCAACCTACAAAAAATCAGCAGTTTCGGGGACAAAGTTTCAGACAAAGCTCAAGACAAAGTTCAGGGAATCCTCCCTGAGCCTCTGCCGGTGCGGAGACCGGCGCTCCCGTCTCCCCGTCGTTCAACGTTCGACGTTGGACGTATCCGTTACGCCGCCTCCGTGCTTGCCACGGTGGGGCGACGACTCTGTGCCCGAATCATTCCAAACGGAAAATTTGCCGCCCCCGTGCTTGCCGCGGGGGTGTCGCAACGACTGTCGGCGGTTTGGCCAAAAGTTGCGCACTCAGTCTTAGCGCCCCCCGCGACAAGCACCTCCCTTTACACAAAATCGGCCTGAACGTGAGTGCGTGTGGATACGGGTTGGATTTTCGCGTATTTCCACCCTCAAAGGAGCTTCGCATACCAGCAAAACCATTGAAACGCTTCGCTTCCTTCGCGACCTTCTGTTTAAAAAACACAAAGGATTGGGACGGAAGCAAGCAAAGGCAACCCCACTACCATTTCCCTCTGCGCTCTCCGCGTCCTCCTGTTAACAAATACGGTGGATTGGAACGGATGTTACGATTACGATTAGGATTAGGATTACGATTAAGGCTATGAGCAGGAGTCTCATCCCTGTAAATTCCGGTGTTTTCCCGGTGGCGTTGCTGACCTCTGACCTCTCTCGTTCAACGTTCGATGTTCAGTCAATGGTCTTCGGGGACAAAGTTTCAGACAAAGCTTGAGACAAAGTTCAGAAAGTTAGGGGCATCCCCCCAGAGCCCCGCCAATACGGCGATTGGCGCTCCTGTCTCGTTCAACGTTCGATGTTGGACGTTCGATGTTCAACGTTCGGCTTTTACCTCTCTCCTTCTCTCCCTCTCTCCTTCTCTCAACGTTCGACGTTCGCTTTCGAACAGAGGAAAATCTTGACCTCCCCGCCCCGGCATGACAACGGAGCCTTCCCATGCTCGCAAAACGCATCATCCCCTGCCTGGACATCCGCGACGGCCGCGTCGTCAAAGGTGTCAACTTCGTAGACCTCATCGACGCCGGAGATCCGGTGGAGCAAGCCCGCGCCTACGAAGCCCAGGGCGCCGATGAACTCACCTTCCTCGACATCACCGCCTCCCACGAGGCCCGCGACACCGTCGGCGAGCTGGTCAAACGCGTGGGCGAGCAGGTCTTCATGCCCATGACCGTGGGCGGCGGCATCCGCACCGCCGCCGACGTCCGCCGCATGCTCAACGCCGGCGCCGACAAAGTCTCCATCAACACCGCCGCCCTCCTCGACCCCGGCATCATCGACGAAGCCTCCGCGTTTTATGGATGCCAATGCATCATCGTGGCCATCGACGCCCGCCGCAACGACCGCGGCGGATGGACCGTGTACACCCATGGCGGACGCAAGCCCACCGAGCGCGACGCCATCGCCTGGGCCCGCGAAGTCGTCGACCGCGGCGCCGGGGAAATCCTTCTCACCAGCATGGACGCCGACGGCACCAAAGACGGCTACGACCTCGAACTCACCCGCACCGTGGCCGAAGCCGTCTCCGTCCCCGTCATCGCCTCCGGCGGCGCCGGCACCCTGGAACACCTCGCCGAAGCCCTCACCATCGGCAAAGCCGACGCCGTCCTCGCCGCCAGCATCTTCCACTTCGGCACCTTCACCATCGGAGAAGCCAAAGCCTACCTGCGCGAAAAAGGCCTCGAAATCCGGATTTAGAAAAAAGATGCCTCATCAACTCCTCACGCGCGGACGCGAAGCGTCTTTGGAGTGCGGTAGCGCAGTGAGGAACGAACGGAGCTACCGCTTTGCACTGGCCGAGAACTCCCGCCCGGGCTCCGGAAAGCGGCAGCTCGCAAGCTCGCTACACGCACTCCAAAGACGCTCCGCGTCCCCGCACTTTCAACGACGGGGGCACTTTGTCGAATGACCGCTTCTTCCCGATCCGCTCCCAACAAAAGATGCCTCATCAACTCCCCACGCCCCGACGCGAAGCGTCTTTGGAGTGCGGTAGCGCCGGGAGGTACGACCAGAGCTACCGCTTTGCACCGCCCAAGACCACCCGCAAAAAACCCGCAGGCTTGGCAAACGATTCCGAAAAGGCTAGAGTCACAAAATGTTTGACGCTCATGTAATGCCAAAACCCGAGGGTCACCCCGAAATCCACAATTTTTTGTCTCCCCTGACCCCCATTCCGCCCAATGTCATTGAAATGATGTGGGAACTCTCGAAAAACCGAGTGACCGCCTGGAACCTGGAATACCGATTTGAAGTCTGGCTGGAGCCGGAATTTGGGTATCAGTGGTGGGATTTGCGGTCGGGTGAAGCCATTCCCTTCACACAACCGACGCGCCTGCATATCTATGAAAAATATGCCGTAAAGCCGGAACCGGAGGACCCCCGACAACTCACCCTCCCTTTGACCGACGAGGTCTCCCTGCCCTACTGCCCACCCGCCCTTGATGACATGAGCCGCGCCGTGTCCCTACTGTGGTATAACCTGAAAAGCCCATATCGGGAACGGGTTCTTCCCTGGTACAACTTTGCCATGGATCTCATGCGCTTTTTCCAGGAAACCGGCCAACCGGGCCTCGACCTCTACGACCGACATCCCCGCCTCACGGTGATCCTCGCCTGTTTCCTGCATCAACAACGCTGGGACGGATTATGGGGACTGGAATTCAAAAAGAAGATGCATGGTCCCCCCGAGGAGTTGCTTCCCTTCGCCTTACTGGAGGCGGATGCCGATCTCCTGCAAGTCATCGAGAATGCGGACCTCGGCCAAGCGATGGGTGTGGATAGGCTCTGGGACTTTCTCTACAAAAATTGGCCGCTTCCACAGGCCCGCGCACACCTGAACGCCGCCGGCAAGCTGACGGACGCCACGTTTTCCATCCTCAACAACGTGCCCGATTACATGTCGTTTTTTGAGCCCGCATTCACCAAGGAAATCTCCAAAAATCCGAAGCAGGCCGAGGTGTTCGATGAGTGCATCAGGGATATTCCAAAGATGAGTCTGGCATATTTGCATGGGGGACCGGGACGCACCGTCAAACACGTCGCCAGCCTCAAAGAGATGGAAAGCACCTGGCATTCGCTCTACGACTCCCTGGCCCGGGATGCGGCCATCACCTATTTCGAGAAACCCCTCCCGCCACCCAAGATAAAGCCGCTTAAAAATGACGCCCTTCAAATCGTAGATTTCTCAAAAATCATTGAAGCCGGAAAGCGGATCCATTTCAATGTGTTTTCAATTCTCCCGGCCCTTTTCGAAGGAGAAAGTCTACTGTTTGAATTACAGAACTCCGACAAAGACCTCATCCACGTGTTCACCAACTCACTTATGCGAGGCTACAGCTATTACGTCATCGGCAGCCGCTATCCCGACCGAACCATACGCCCGGAAACCCAGCGGGTTGCCCGGAACTGGGCTGGTGGGTTGTAAAGATATCCCTGTTGTGTTTGCTACCAAAACGCGGAAACACTTTCAGTTGTTCTTTCCTCGGGCAGACAATTCATCCCTGTAACCACAGTTAACACTTGATTTAAAAATGCGGCTTTCATAGGGTCAAATCATGGATATGATTCTAAAGAAACGAACGGAGGACCTGCGACAAAGGCCGGGGTATAACCGTACCAAGGTGCAACTCACCGCCGGGGCGCGTGTGGAAGTCCGGGGGGAGAAAAGTGAAGGTCCGCCGCCTCGACCACACATCCAGTGATTCCATGGGAGTCTCCTGCGTTGCTGTTTCGGAACTGGTCAATATCGCGAGACCATCTTTGTCTACGATTGAGTTCTCGAACCGTGGCACGCCACCAGTGCCATTGAGGAGGGCCTTGAGGGCATCCACCACACCGGAAAACTCCTCCATGAAATCGCCATGCAGGGATGAATTGCAATGAGCACGGGTCTAGACAACTCTAATCCACAACAAATCCAGAGGGAAGATGCGTTCAGCAGATATCCATATGTCGGCACACTGATAGATTGCCGTGAAAATGGTTTTGGATATGCGAACCATTATTTTGTTCATATCGCCGCATGCAGAGTTCGACTTGAAAGCATGTTGCCCATGGAAGGGAAACAAATTGTATATGCACTGGGCGGAAATCCGCAGGGGTATAAACTAAAAAAAGATTATTGGGAAGACTCTGTGGTGGAGTGGATTCCCCTGGAGAACATTTCGGGTTTTTCTCATAAGGAGGATTCCTCATCCTACACCAGTCAACATGAGGCTTATATCTCCGGACTCAGCGGCATAAATGCGATAGAACTTCTGGAAGCAGATTGGTACGAACAACTATGGCAACGGGTTGCGAAATGCGATCCACCCTCCGGCCTGAAAGCATCGCTTTACATGATCAACTGGCTGAAACAGTTGGTTCAGTCCCAAAAAACGATTGAAGACCTGGACCAACTGCTTTTCCAGATTTCCCAGTCTTACTGGTTCCGCAAGGAAGAAAAGGCTGTGGACCCCTTTGAGATCCTGCGCCTCAAGCCGGATGATCTGGAAGAGACATCCCTCTGGATCCGTCCCAGCGGTCGGGCCTTTAAAGGGCTGAATGAATCCTACTGGGATCCACATCGGGAGCTTCTCCTGCGGAACAGCCGCCTGCGAAATGCGGTGGCTCTGGACATCGAGGCGAATGACAGGGAAGTATTCCAGATCGCCTGCTGCTGGGCAAACGGGGCATCGGACGATCACGAGGCAGGCGGCCTTGCCCCTGGCCGTATTCAGGGTGTACTCGACAGCGCCAACCAACAGATGCCGGGTAGCTGCTGGACCGGGCACAACATCCTGAACCGGGACCTTCGCCGCCTCAGGCAAATCGGTGCTTCGTTGTCGGAGGAAACACCCATTTGGGACACGCTGTTGATGGGCTGGGTTCTTGAACCTTGGAAACGCAGACATGCGCTGGTTGTGGGTGATGGAGCCCATCAGGCTGGATCGGATGCCTCCGCAACACTGGAGCTCTTCAGAAAACAGGCCGAACATTTCGCTCCTTTCGTCGAAGGAATTGTGTGCAACATGGATTGGGTTCTCGAGGGCCTGTTAAACAACTTGGATCAGGGGGGGCTGGGCCTCCCTCCTGTGGAATACCCCTCTTCGCCGGAGTTCCATGGGGATAAAACCCTCTTGATTGCCCAGGGGGATCTGACGGAGTATCTGTGGCGCCCTCATGTCACGCTTTTAGATCCGGTCGGCGGCCTGGATACCCGTGATCCCGTTTTGCAGCCGTCCTTGTGCAGCGATCTCGCAAGGGGAACAGGCGACATCTTTCCGACCTTGTTGGCCATTGTGGTACGCCAGGCACAGGCAAATGGAGTGGAGGTCCGCCTCTCCATGATTCCCAAGTACATTCTGGAGGACGCTTCCAGATCGACTTTACGGGCGCTGCACATGTCCAGCCCTCGACCGGCATTAGAGGACGCCGGAAACCCCATCAACGTTTGCATTGTGGATGACATGGAATGGGTTGAATTTTTGCAAAGGTTGTCGGATCCAGGCTTTTTCGCTCCGAGACCTGTGGAGTTGCTTTGTTACATGGCGGGTAGACAGTGCAGGGAGCTTTCGATCCAACAATTGGAAAGGCGATGCGGCAAATCCCCACGCCCCCCGGCGACAAGTGCTCTTTATACCATGAAGGGCGATGATGGTGTCCAGTGGCTCCGTTTTGACCCGCCAGGACTTGGTGATGCCGGCCAGCTCTGGGCTTTGCTGCCCGAGATTTCATACGGGGTTTCTGCTAATTTTCTCGATACTCTTGAGGATCTCCGGGTGCCAGCCAAGGTGTGGATTCCCCGATGGCGGGAAGGTGCTCTCCTAAAGATTGATACGGACTGGCTTTTCATTTCTCCGGAAACCACAAATCGCAGGCTCTATCTTCAAGACTTATTGCTCCGTGTTTTGAACCTGATCCACGGACAGGAGTCGGAAGGCATCTGGATTCTGGCGATGAGGCATCGAGGTGAAGCCGACTGGATGCTGCAAATGCTTACACTTCTTGGATATTCTGTGGATCATTCGGATTCCCCCCTCCGTCAGCTGGAAAATCTGGAAAAAAAGGGCAGGAATGTCCTGGTGACAACAATCCGCGACATTCCCGCCGTGCTACAAGATGCGGAGTTGTTGCGACTTCACTGCCACGTTTTGTTCGATGAGCTGCCATTGCTGGATTGGGTGTATCTGTCCCACGCCCTCCAACAGGCAGCCGATGATCCGGTTGCCAGTCAAAAAGGAGAATGGCAGAGGGTAGCCATGACGGATGCCATGGTGCGAGGATGCGTCAAGAATTTTCTGACCAGTTGGCTGAACGCATTTTGCAAAGGCTGGTCCGAAGCCCTTGATTCGATTGGACTGCTGGATTCCCGCATACCCACAAGGGCCGCCGCCCTGGCTGCTCCTAATGTTTCCGTTCGGGATGTGGCTTACCACAAAGAGGATATTCTGGTGGATGAACGCCAACGCGAACTTTACAGGGAATGGTGTATTTCCCCCGCGCCCTCGGTTGAACCCGCCTGCCAGTATCAGGACCTGCAGGCTGTTCTTGAAAAAAATTGGGGCTATTCCGATTTTCTCCCGCTGCAAAGGCCGGTGATGGAAGCCATCGTCTCTACCCGAAGTGATATCCTGCTCCGCCTCCCCACAGGTGCGGGTAAATCCATCGTCTTTCAGGTGCCCGCCTTGTGGTACGGGGAAAAGACAAAAAGACTTACCGTCGTGATCAGTCCGCTTCGGGCGCTGATGAAAGACCAGGTGGAGAACCTGAACCGCGTAGGTTTTGGGGATACGGTCGATTATTTGAGCGGTGGACGTGATCCCTTGGAGAACAGAGCCGTGTATCAGGGAATGCTGGATGGACGCATTCGACTGGTCTACACAGCCCCGGAACGGTTTCGTCTGCCCCGTTTCACCGAAATTATTGAACGAAGGCGTGCTCTGGATGGAGGTCTCCAGTTTATCGTGATGGATGAGGCTCATTGCGTGAGCGAGTGGGGTTTTGAGTTTCGTCCGGATTACCTCTTTGCCGCCAATTACATTCGCAAGTGGTTGAAGATGGATGAAATCGCGGGAAACCCTCACCGCATACTGGCACTTTCCGCTACGGTAACAGAAAAAAACCGCGAAGATATGGAGAGAGAGCTGGCTCTCGGGGGCCCTGAAGGGGGCGGGTACCTCGATCTTCCCGAAACAATGCCCCATCCCATACAGGACTTTATTATTCTGAATTCCGTGGAGGCGCAATCCTCTGAAGACCCGGCCTATAATGAGAAGCTACTCTGGCTTGTCGACCGCATCAGGCAATTTGACATCGACAAGAGCGGGTTGGTCGTATTTGCCCGAAAAAGGAAAGACTGCTTTGACGTGGCGGAATATCTGAATGCGACAGAGATCAAGCCCAAGGCCTCTAAGCAGGGATGTCTTGCCGCACCCTTTCATGCGGGCATGAACGAGGTGAACAAAGCAGAAATTTTAGAAGGATTCAAACATCGGGACATCCATGTGCTGGTCTGTACCAAAGCCTTTGGCATGGGCATGGACATTGGGCACATTCATCATTGCATTCATCTGACGCCACCCACATTCATTGAGGATTATCTGCAGGAGGTCGGCCGAATTGGCCGCAGTGAAAAAAGCCGAATAGACGCGGGACACAAACAGGTGACCGCCGATCTATTGTACTCCGAGGATGAAATCAGCAGACAAAAGGAACTGGTGGAGAAAAGCAGTGTCAAGCCTGCCTTTGTCCGAAATCTTCATCAGTGGATCGTGGCAAACATGATCCGCCCGGTGGCGGGGCAGCCGGCTCTCTGTTTGGTTCCAATCAACCTTCACGAGTCTTTGCCCGAGGCTGAGAATGAGGTGAAGTTGAATCAGGGTCTTTTCTGGCTGGAGCGCATGGAGGCCATGCAGATTGAAGGACGTTTTCCTCCTTCATTGGGATTCGTCGTTTATTCTTACACGCTGCGGAACTGGCTGGATCGTGCCGCCTCGTTGGCAAGGGCACGGACACTTGCCCGTTTCCTGCAAACTGAACTTGACCCGCTCACCTCGAACGAAACAGGGCGAGAAACAGACTTCGCATCCTCCTCACGCTTGTTTACAGGTATTTTAAAGGGTCTGAAAGCCGGTGTGCTCAGTCTGTTTGGAATGAAAACCAATCCACAGCCAATTCCGGGAGCTGCCACCGGAAACACTCCGACTGCAAATGAAGTTCCCCTTGCGGTTCCCGTTCAGAAACTTCTGAGTGACTGCGATTTCGCCTCCATGGATGAAATATTTCTTGCCGTGCTGGACCTCATAAAGGATCACGTGCTTTCCCTTGACCGTGAAATCAAGGCTGAACAGTTTTACATGGAAAGCGGGGAAAATTTTGACATTCTTTTGGATCGTGTGATTGAGGATTTCAAAAATGACACTGATGGAGGAGTCATCGAAGTCCCGGTGAGCCAGATCTTCAAGGAATATGGAGAATGGCATATGGAAATGATCAAAGCCTCCATCCCCTTAACTGATTTCGAGACAAAACAACAGAAAATCGAGGGTCAGGTAAAGTGGGAGACAAAGAGGGCCGTATGGTGCGCGGTGTATCTGCTACAAAATGCCGGATTTCAAATAGAGGAGCGGATCAACCGAAACGGGGTGAACGTAATCGTAAGGTCGGTGCCGAGTGGCGGCACCCCGCGTGCGGCCCGGCAAGTGACGGCTTGGAGGGAACAAGCCTTCAGACTTAGAGAAGACCTGAATTCAAATGCAGGAATGGAAGCATCGATTCAACTTGTTGACGCCCTTCGCATCATGGAGTCAAATACCCCCTACAGGGATTTAAGGCACTGCATGGTCTTCCTGACCAAGGCCGGGATTTTTCACTGGTCAGGGGAAGCACTGGAATGGAATGTACTGGTTCGGGTCGTAAGGGAAGATGCGCTTCCCGCCTTTGATGAAAACTGGGACCCGGAAAATTCGAGCGAGCAAGACCCGAGGACACAACTGCCACAACAGTATTATCGGGATATGGAGGAACGTCATGCCCTCCGCAAAATCAGGGGGCTTTGCATGCACTTGCTCTGCCTATTGCCTGATGAAGTAAAAAGGCACTTTATTGACAGCTATTTCCTTGCGAAATCAAAGGAAGATCTGCAAAGCCTTCTGGCGAAGTTTGCGGGTGAACTTGAAACAACTGCTTCAGAGGACATACAGGCTCTGTTGGTGGAGGCCCGCCAGGAACGTTTTGCCGAGGAATTTGACAGGTTGAATGAAAACCAGAAACGCGTCTGTGCAATGGATGTTAGGCAAAACATCATGGTGAATGCTGGACCCGGTTCGGGAAAAACCAAGGTCCTGACCATGCGGTGTGCGCACCTGATTCACCGTCAGGGTATCCCCCCTTCTGGAATCCTGGTTCTGGCCTTTAATCGCGCGGTGGTCTCCGAAATCAAGGAACGGGTCCAATCCCTGTTCCGGGAGCTTGGATACGGTGGCTATGCGCGTTCCCTGAACGTTTTCACCTTTCACAGCTTCGCCTTACAGCAACTTCCAGATGTTGACAAATTCGACGATGAAGGAATTGCCGAGGCACTGGAACGTTTCGCGACACGCATGGTGAATGATGCCTATGCGATCAGCTTGGCCTCCAATTATCAGGCGGTTCTTGTGGACGAATTCCAGGATATGACCAGCGATTTCTACACTGTCGTCTCCCAGCTCGTCCGCCACTGCAAAGGTGGGGGCATGGTGATCGGAGATGATGACCAGGATATTCTCGGATGGATTCGAAAAAAAGGGCCATTTGAAGCTTACGAGTATTTCACCAACTTCCGGGATCAATTTAAACCAAGTGAAGAGAACCTTCTTGTCAATTATCGATCAGCCACCTCTATTGTGAATGCGGCGAACAGCAACATCTTAAAAAGCAAAGAAAATTGCGGTTTCCAACGTGTGAAAACAGAGCCCATGTCTTGCAATCGCGATGTCCCGGGGCATGCGAAAACCCATTCGATTTTGACACCTGCTGATGCAAGCGGACGACTTCTGGATATTCTTCTTGGTTCTTATGATCAGCATGAAACCAACGCCATCTTGTGTCGAACCAACAAGGAATGCTTTGCCATCCTGCATTTACTGAAACAGCAACAGTGCTTGAACCAGTTTTCAGTCCGCATGCTGGGGCAAACCGATTACTCACTATTCCAGCTCCGTGAAACGGCAATCCTCTTGGATGTGTGCAAGACCTACGATTCATTCCAATTCGTGGAAAATCATGTTTGGCTGGAGATCATGGACAAAGTCCGGCAAGAGGGCCTTCCTGACTTCGAAGAACAGCTCAAGTGGTACCAGCTGATTTATGATACAGCCCGAAGGGAACATGGAAGACTCCGATGCCAGAATCTGGTTGATTTCCTCATGGAGACGAGATCATCGGACATCAGCCGACTCGAGCAGCGCCACCGGGTCAGCGGCAAAAATGCCCATCGCGAAATCATCATCTCCACTATTCATATGGTGAAAGGTCTTGAGTTTGATAACGTAGTTGTCACCCCATCATTTTCCGATTTTGGGCGACGCAGACAATACCAGAACATTTTTGATTTTGTTGGCGACGAAATGGCCCGTGCGCGCGCGGATGAGGCCAGGCTCCTTTATGTGGGGTTGACCAGAGCGAAAAACCAGTTGCACCTGATTATCGGCCCCAGACTGAAAGCTTGGTTTAATCATGGGCAAGCATTTCATCACGATGGCGATATGGGAAGTTCTGGTTTCCAAGGTGATCCGAAGGAGGTCTTCCTCTCTTGGTCAGCCCGCACAGAACAAGTCAATGCTGGTTTACAAGAGTATATCAGAAATCACGTGAAGGCTGGTGACAGCTTGGTTTTTTTCAGAAACGAAATACAACACAATAATAGAAGTGTGGGAGTATTATCACAAGCTGGCAACCAACTACGTCGTAAGATACAAAACCCCCGCGTAAAGGTGGGTGCGGTCATAAGATATCGTTGTGGGGAACACTTTCAAAAAAACCATTCTAAGTATTATGCTGAACTGCACCCATGCATTAAGAAGCTAGGATGGTTTTATACGATAACTGTACAATCTTGCTAAGATTTCAATAAACCCACATCATACCCATGTTCTCACTTAACCCATAAACTACAACGCTAACAACATGAAATATTTATTTTTTTGCATGATATTTTTGATCTCCTGCCAAAAACAATACATTCCCCCAAAAGTTGATCAAGACCTTGTATCTAGCATTCGTAAAGGAAGTGTATTTTCCGCCCAAATTAATTCCCATGAACAATATCTACCGTCGCTCGAATTATTAGAAAAGTTTGCAGTAGAATTAAATGAAATAGATTTGCTAAGGCAGGTTGCTTTTGAAAAACGGGTATTTCAATTTTATTTTTCAGATACTGGTGAGTTTTTATATGTATTTCAACGCCCATCAAGAGTGACCACCTGGGAAAAAAGAAATGGCTATGAAATTGAAACAAACTATAGGTTTGTGTTTTTCCAGGGCACTTATCAAGTATATGAAAATGTTATATCTTTCAACATTCAATCTCGGCATCATGCTGATTTTATTAGTGTGCCCCACAGAACGGATCCCGGTGCAGGTTTCGCACGATTGCTCTATTATGAAAATCAAGCCAAGAGAAATGCCAAAGGAGAAGTGTTTGAAATTGACAAAGACAAAAATCATACACACCACTTCTATGATTTTTACGAAGTGGATTTGTCGAATAATGAAGAACTCGAATTATACATAAACCATGGTAAAATCATTATGTATCTCAACAACCAACGCCAAATTGTTTTTACGAAACACAACATTATTGAAGAAGGATATACATACAACTTTCACGATAGGGTAGTTTTCCCGATACACAATCGATAACCCTTCAGGAAGAAGGTATCAACGCATTGTAGGCTTGCGATCCGCAACCACCTGATTTAATGTATTTGGGGGTGTGTATTCAATGGAATGCGCCTCGTCAGTGAGGGAAATGAAAAATATTCGATGAAAAGTTGGATGATCTTTCCAATAATTCGACAACAATTGGCCACACACATTCTTCAATTCCTCAAGTTCCAAAGGACATAGCTTTTGGTGGTCTTCGATGAACAGCCAGAATTCATCCGCCTCCAAATCAGAGTTTTGAATTGTTTTTTCGGTTTTCTTTATAACAATTTTCTCGAACATTTCGGCATATTGATCTATTTTCCCTTTAATTGTTGAAAACTTTATCTGTTGATGCATCGGTTTTCTTATTATATTTCTGATATCTGAATTTTTTCTCCGGGGCCTGTCGCAATCAAAATTTGATATCCAAATATCTTTATTTTCATTTTTTGCAATCTTTAAGCTACGCGCACGTTGTTCAGAAAGAAATCTAGTCACTTCGATTCCCACCTTGAGATTATTGGATTTCAAAAGGAAGTCAGGGCTTTCTCGAAGTTGTATTTCACAGGGGAATGTCAGATGCTGTTTTACCTGAGGAGCTTTCAGAGATCGTTGTAAAACGGCAACGTCATCAAACCGTGTCTCTTTACGGTCACTGTCACGCTGCAAAACAAGCCATGCGCCAAGCGCATCATGCATGGCGTCGCACGAATCAATCTTAATTTCAATATGTGCTTCGGGCTGGTTCATCTTGAAAAGAATTTTAGTCAAATTTTCAGTACCAGGTAAAAGATCACCCGGTACAGGTCTACCCTATCAACCAAGCATCTTCTTTTAATTTTTCAAGGAGTAATTTTCAAATGGAAGCAGATTACGACAGAGAAAGAGCCCGCATAATCAAGGCCAGGGGCACCGGCATCCTCATATACCTATCCACTGTCCTCACAAATCGCTGCTCAAAATGGTCCCTTCAGAGGCAATCTGGCCCTAGACCTGTCCCAGGAACGGTTTCGATGTGATCGGGGTACTCCCAAATTTTCGAAAGAATCTCCTTTACTTACTGAAAAACATAGTTCTTAATAGTGATTAAGAATCTAACATACGAGTAAGAATGCGTATAAGTAACCCAAAACAACTGAGAGAAACCTTCCGGTATCTGGCTGACCAGGACCCGGACCTTGACTGGTTCTTGGAATCCCCCATTTTGCCTGAAAGTGAAAACGTTGTCCTGGAAATCGACGGGATCACGTTGGATTTCGCGGTCGAATACAAAATCTATCCCGGCGAGCAGGACCTGAAAGCCGTGGGCGGAGGACGCAAACAGCCCCTTTTGGTGGTCCCTTGTCTGAACGACCGATTGCTCCAACGTTGCAAGGATTTGAAGATCAGTGTGATCGATCTGAATGGTCAGGCTTGGGTACGCTCCAAAGCCGTGTTGATCGACCGGGGGCCGATTGAGGGGCGCAACTACCGGTATGACCTCGAACCCCGGAACATTTTCGTGGGGAAAAGCGAACGGATTGTTCGCAGCCTGCTGACCGATCGGGATCGGGAATGGACGCAGGCGGAATTGTGCGGTCTCGCCGAAGCCAGCAGCGGCCTGGTCTCCAGAGTCGTCACCTATTTGTTGAAACAGGGATACGTCACGAAAACCGGCACGCGTACCTTCCGGCTTCATGAATCCCTGAACCTGTTGGACGACTGGGCACGGGCAGACCAGATCGATAAACGCACGCGCTTGAAGCGATATGCGGGTCTTTCATTCGACACGTATGATTGTGAGATGAAAATTGAGGAGTGGGCGCAGAAGGGATCGGTTGACTATGCGTTCACCCAATGGTCCGCCGCATGGCAACGGCATCCATATACCGAACCCCAAATCTGTTCAGCCTATGTTTCGCGGTTCCCCAACCAAAGGGAATTGGAAAGTCTGGGGTTCCGGGAGGTTCCGGAAGCGGGGATTATCTGGCTGTATGTTCCCGAGGAGAACAACGTGTTTTTTGAGAAACATGACCCTCTCGGACGATTCATAGTTTCCGATGCGCAAATCTATTTGGATCTTCAACACACCGGCCTTCGCGGACCGGATGCCGGCAAAGCGCTTCGAGACTGGGAGGGGTTCTGCCGCCATGAAACATGAAACCTACGCCGAATACGACTCCCGTCGCTCTGAAATGGCGCAATCCGCTTTTCTTTCAATCTGGAGCAGCTTTACACGTTGGCACCAAGACTTGGTGCTGTTGGGCGGTTTGGTTCCCCGCTACATCTGTAAACCGCCAAAAAGGCAATCCCTCCCACCCCCTGCCACCATCGATGTGGATCTTGGCATCGCACTCGGAACGGAATCTGGACAATACGATCCAATTTCCACCGCATTGGCCGGACAGGGTTTCAATCGTCACCCGACAATGCTCCATCGCTTTGAAAAAGAAGTGGACGTAGACGGGGTTAGAATAATCATACCGTTGGATTTTCTTGTCGAAAGCAACGAAGGAAACATGGGAACCGTTGCAGTGGATAACATCACCGCAACGGTGATGCCGGGCGTGAACCGCGCCCTTGCCACGGCACGGGAAGTGGAAATCCAAGGCAAGGATCTACAGGGTGCCGAACAAAAGGTTGTGGCGCGCGTCTGCGAAATCGGCCCTTTCTTGGCGTTGAAGCTCAGGGCTTTTCTGGACCGCCAACAAGGCAAGGATGTGTTTGATATTCTCTACACCGTACAGAACTATGATGGGGGCCCTGATGCGGCCTTGAAGGGTTTTGCTGAAGAGTTACGTGCCAAAAACCGAGCCTGCATTGATGCGATGAAATGTCTGGAAACGATGTTCAAGGATGAACAGGCGCCCGGCCCCGTGCGGGCCAGTCATTTCCTGCTCGGCCAACGAGAGCCGGATGAACATTCCGACATCAGCTTCCGAAGAAGTCAGATCCGCCAGCAGATGGTGGATGTTGCGGCGGCATTGAGGAAATAAAATTCCTGCTGTAGGATGTCCGCATTTAAGGGCCCCGACCGAATAGAAAATCCTCTCTGGATTCGGCAGGATACTCGATCTCCAAGGGTTCGGACCAGAGGGTCATTCGGGGGGCATCATTGTAGGGTTCAAGATCATACGGAAGGCCCACCTTCACGGGATTTTCCCATACCTGCATATAAGCCTCGAAATCCAGTGCGGCGCCCGGAAGCACCTCCATGGCCCCGCTTCCCTGCCAACAACTCATATCGGGAATTTCCCGCCATTCGTCTCCACGTTTCACTTTTTCAACGGTTTTGATGCTGTGCGGCCCATACCCAATTATCCAAATCGGTTTTGACGAATGGTTCAGCAAACGCATCCGCATAGTCATGGCTTCCCCCAGCACCAAGTCTTCGGCTGGCAACAGGTGCAGCCCCGGGGGATAAGCTTCGGCATCGAATCGAAAAAAGGGCGCGGTGATCTCGATTCGCGCGTCCGCGCTTATCCGCCATCGGTGAATGCCCAAAATCCCAAGGCACACGAGCAGGAAATACATCAGCATGAAAATACTGAAACGTTTCATTTTTATATTCTACAGCATGCTGCTTGGTTCAACAAGGTATATTCCTCCTTACTGGTTTGGTCGCCGAACCGCAGTTTCTACCCGACTCGGGTTTACCCGGCGCAGTGAGGACCAAGCGGGGCTACCGCTTTCACTTGCCGGGACCAATCGCCCAGGCTTCGGAAAGCGGCAGCTCGCAAGCTCGCTACACGCACTCCAAAGACGCTCCGCGTCCCCGCACTTTCAACGACGGGGGCACTTTGTCGAATGACCGCTTCTTCCCGATCCGCTCCCAACAAAAGATGCCTCATCAACTCCCCACGCCCCGACGCGAAGCGTCTTTGGAGTGCGGTAGCGCCGGGAGGTACGACCAGAGCTACCGCTTTGGGGCGCAGGGGGAATCTACCGCATCGAAAATGGACTCCATCCACCCGGCAAAGAGCTGAAAATAAGGATGAAACCGAATTTCCTCAAGGCCCCCGACCGAATAAGAAATCCTCTTTGGACTCGGCGGGATACACAATCTCCAAAGGTTCGGACCAGAGGGTCCCCCTGGGATCATCATAGAACGGAATCCCCACGCGTATGGAATCGTCCTTTGCCGTAATAAAAGTTTCGAAATCTAGGGCGGCGCCCGGATGCACTTCAATCGGCACGAGCCCGGACCAGCAACTCAAATCGGGAGTTTCCTTCCATTCTTCGCCATGATGAACTTGCTCAACGGTTTTGGGGTTTTCCTCCCAATAGCCAAGCAATGCAATCGTTTCAGAGGAATGATTCACCAACCGCATCCTTGCGATACTGCTCCGCCCCTCCTCCATCTCCATCCCGACGCGTTGCAACAGGTGCAGCCCCGGGGGATAGGCTTCGGCATCAAAGCGGAAAAAAGGCGCGGTGATCTCGATTGTCGGGCCAGGGCTTTTCCGCCGCTGGTAAATGCCCCAAAGACTGGAGCCCACCAGTAGGCCCAAAATCAGCAGGAAAATACTGAAACGTTTCATGTTCATATTCTACCGCATGGGGGTTGATTCAACAAGGGGCAATTTTCCTGCTGATAACGACGGGGGCACTTTGTCGAATGACCGCTTCTTTCCGATCCGCCCCCAACAAAAGATGCCTCATCAACTCCCCACGCCCCGACGCGAAGCGTCTTTGGAGTGCGGTAGCGCCGGGAGGTACGACCAGAGCTACCGCTTTGGGGCGCAGGGGGAATCTACCGCATCGAAAATGGATTCCATCCACACGGCAAAGAGCTGAAAATAAGGATGAAACCGCATTTACTCAAGGCTCCCGACCGAATAGAAAATCCTCTTCAGACTCGGCAGGATACTCGATCTCAAGGGGTTCGGACCAGAGCGTCATTCTGGGGTCATGATTGTAGGGTTCATGATCATACGGAAGGCCCACCCTCACGGGATTTTCCCATGCGTGCATATTCGCCTCAAAATCAAGGACGGTTCCCGGAAGCACCTCCATCGTACCGCTTCCTGTCCAGCAACTTAAATCGGGAATTTCCCGCCATTCGTCTCCACGTTTCACTTTTTCAACGGTTTTGATGCTGTGCGGCCCATACCCAATTATCCAAATCGGTTTTGACGAATGGTTCAGCAAACGCATCCGCATAGTCATGGCTTCCCCCAGCACCAAGTCTTCGGCTGGCAACAGGTGCAGCCCCGGGGGATAGGCTTCGGCATCGAAGCGGAAAAAGGGCGCGGTAACCTCGATTTTCGAGTCTGCGTTTTTCCGCCACTGGTGAATGCCCCAAATACCCAGGCACACAAGCAGGAAATACATCAGCATGAAAATACTGAAACGTTTCATGTTCATATTCTACCGCATGCTGCTTGGTTCAACAAGGGATATTCTCCGCATCGTTTTATACCGAGGGTGCCGTTTACCGGCAAAAATTACCTGTTGCTATACGAGGTCGGTATTTTTAAAGTCGCAGAACCGGTCCTGCTTCTTGAAATGCATGAGGAGCTTATCGACATTGCTCAATTTGCTTACCCGCATGACTTAGTTCTCCAGGCCCTGCCATTTTGTGAGGTAGGCTTGCACGAGGTCAGGAGTGGGCGTGGAGATGAGCATGAGGGGGGTAAAACGGGAGGGAGGAAAAGGGATAAAGGATACAGGATACTGGGAAATGAGAACGTTGCAGATTGAACGCTAAGAGTTGATCCGGGTTTCGAGGGTTTGTAGGGATTGGAGCATGGTGTTGAAATCGAGAGGGGTTGTGAAAAACATGGGGAGCATGTCCTGGTGGTCGCGCTCCAGTTCGGGAAGGCGCTCCCGGGGAGGGAGGAGCTTGAAGTTTCCAGGGATGCAGTCTTCGTAATGGGCCCGGGCGCTGCGGAAGTAGATCTGTTTGTGGCGGACCACCCGTCCACGCAATGCGGAATCGCCCAGCGCCCGTGTGAGTAGAGCGGTGCTGGAGGCCAGGCTGGCGAGATCGTGGTAGTGTCGACTGATCCGTGCGGGTTGGTGTTGGGCCGGATCCCGGTGGGCTTCCGCATGAAGCAAGGTGGCTTTTTCCCAAAAGGTGCGCTCGGGTTTGAGGGCACTTACGCTGGCCTCGCCCATGCCTCCGCCAAATTTCTCGCCGAGATAGGATTGAACCGTGCGGGTTTCGGCGGGCCAGGCGTCGGAGCGTGCTCCCAGTTCGATGCGGATGACGGGGCGGAGGTATTCGGGTCCGGTGATGCCGCTCCGGGGGTAGCGGTAGAGCAGGGTTTGCGGGTCATCGGGGTCCACGGTGAGGTCGTTTGGGGCGTCGAGCGTGCCCATATTTTCCAGAGCGGACTTCAAGGCCGGAAGGAGGCCGTCGCGAATGCGCAGGGTGCAAGCGGTCTGTAGCGCCTCAAGCCTTCGCCGCTGCTCTTTCCCGGTGGCCAATTCGGGGTCGGTGTCGGGTGAGGCGAAACCTAGGAGATCGCGGTGGATGGAGATATCCACGTCTTCCGAAAAACGATGGATGAGTCCATAGACTTTGGAGAGGCTGGTGCCGCCCTTGAAAATGAGGTGGTCTTTCCATTCTGGCAGTGAAAAGAGATGGTGGAGGGTGTGACACACCCAAAAATCTTTTTCCAAGATGATGGGTGCGAGCCCGGTGAGACGGGAGGCCTCCTCCATCAGTTCCCGGCGTTCATGGGATGTCAGGGCAAGGAAGCGGTCTTCAGGCATCCGGGGCCTCCTCGCTGGCGATGGCAGTGAGGTGGGGACGCATCCAGGCGGGGGCGGCGGATTGTTCGGCCAGAAGGCGGCGTTTGGCACTGCTGTCCAGTTTGCGACGGAGGGTGCGGATGTGGTCGGGGCGGACACCGTCTTTCCCGAAAGCGCGCAAGCCTTGGACCACCCAGCCGGTGGGGCTGTTGGCCAGGGAGAGCAGTTTGCCGCTGTTGCGCTTGAACTGGATGGTGAGGGCCCCGCTTTGAAAGGTGGAGGCGGCTCCGTCGGTGTGATACACGAGCTGGGCGGGGACCTGTGTGGTGAGCCCGAGCTGGTTCGCGGCAAGGGAAGTGGAAGGCAGCACCCTGAGCTTTCGTTTGCGGGCAATGGCCTGCACCAGCGCATCGGGCCCGGAGCCGACCTGGCCGAGGATGGGATGGGCATGGGGCTTGTCATAGAGGCCGTGGGAAATGCGGCGGATCAGACCCGCGTTCACCATGCGCCCCAAGGTCACGGCGACGGCCCGGGGATCGGCAATGTCGTTGAAATCAAAAGGCCCAAAGGCCCAATCCGGGCCGTGCTGGTGGATCCGGTCCAGGATGAGAGTTTGCAGGGTTGGGGCGTCGTCGGTTTTCATGTTGTAATTTATGACATGTATTTACAACAATGTCAAGCTCTCCGAGCTTTGGCGGGCAGGCCGTCCGACTTTGAACGTTGAAGGGGTGCGCGAAGCGCCTTGGAGCGCGGAAGCTTGCTTCCGCTTTGGGGGCGAAGAAGCGCCGGGAGGCACGACCAGAGCTTCGAGGGGGGAGTCGGGGCAATGGAAAGCGAACGTTGAACATCGAACGGGCGGGGAGGCTGTCGAATCCATCAGCCCTTGTCGGCCATGGGTGGCACGAAATACGGTTTGGTGGCCACGGATGGCCCACAAATTGATTTTTCGGTCATGGGTGGCGCGGGGTTGGCAAGCGGGTGTTGCGGTACGTGAGATCATGAGGTGCCCTCCAGAAGCTGTTTGCCTTTGGGGGTTAGTCGGTATTTCTGGAGGCGGCTGTTAGGCTTGTCGGGGATGGTGTATTCAATCAATCCTGATTCTAACGCAGGCTGCAATACTGAGCCTTCACCCGTGGTTCATTTTTATTCATGCTGGAAATTTATCGACAAACTCCCGCGAAACACAATAGGATGCGCGCATGTCAACACAGCCCGATACATCCGCCTCTTTTTCCTCTCGTCCGCTTTTTGTCAGGCTGGATGCGGAGGATCGATATCTTGAAGCCAATGAGGCGTACTGCGAGCTGTTTGGCCGTACCGCGGATCAACTGCTGGGGAATTGGTTCATGCCTTTGGTTCACGAGGCGGACCGGGACCATACGGAGCAGCAGATGCAATTGCTCTGGTCGCCTCCCCATGCCTGTGATTTGATCAACCGGGCCATGACGGTCCGGGGATGGCGTTGGTTGGCTTGGCATGCCGAGGCGAAGGTGAATGCAAAAGGGGAAGTCGTGGAAATCGAAGGCTTTGGCAAGGATGTTTCGGAAACCAAATGGCCGCAGCCTGAACTGAAACAAAAACTGATGCGCCTGCTAAAACTCCTGCAAGACATGGAAGAAGATCTACAACCCGACAGCCCCCTCCAAGAGACCCTGAAACAGGCCCGCACCCAAGTGGATGACATCCAAGCGGATCTGAACCGTGCCGCCGGGCTTTCGGAATCCTGAATATTTCCGCTGAAATAGCGCGACAAGTCCACAAAAACGGTTAGCTTGTCTATGTCCCCGCCATTTCCCAAAGATTTTTGAGAAACGCGAACCCACCCCCCACCCCATGGAACCATCATGAGTGACAAAAGCAAAAAAGACAAAGGCGGCAAAGAAGCCCGCAAGAAACCGGCGATGACCCCCAAAGAAAAGAAACAAGCCAAGCAGGCCAAAAAAGCGAAGTAATCCTGCGTTGCGGAGTGCCCCTACGCCCCTGCCGATGCGGAGATCGGCGCTCCTGTCCCCGTGGCCCCGAAAAGGCCATGCCCAATAACTAACTTCAACTGGGCTGGTATTTGCGCGAACCTTCGGGCCGCAAACCTTTGCGTATCGAGATCCACTCCCGGCTTCAGCAGACCTGAAGATCGTGCCATTCCACTCCGTGCCTTTTTGAGTGCGGAGTGCAGAATGCGGAGTGCGGAGTGCGGAATTATCCCATATCCCTTATCCCTTATCCCTTATCCATTATCCCTTATCCATTATCCATTATCCATTATCCATTATCCATTATCCTATTCCCCTTCAAATTTTCCATTTGCACTCTCCGGATTTCTGTATATATTCGTAAATCCGGAAAAACAGATGAATCAGGAATCCCCATCATTACAACTCTTTAAAGCCCTGGCGGACGACTGCCGTTTGCGCATTCTGCGCGCGGTGTCGATTGCCGAATTGTCGGTGGCGGAATTGGTGCGGGTCATGGGCCTCCCCCAATCCACGGTGAGCCGTCACCTCAAGCCCCTGCGCGAATGCGGTCTGCTGGAAACCCGGCGCAACGGCACCTCCGTCTTCTACCATCGCGGCGGCGCGTATGCCGACGCGGATTTGGCGGCGGTGCTGGACCGCTATACCGCCGACTTGCCCCTGGAAAACGAAGATCGGACCTCCGTGCGCCGCGTTCTGGATCAACGCCGGGCCCACAATCGCGAGTTTTTTGACGAAGTGGCGGGACGTTACGGATCCCTGACCGAACCCGGCGGCGGCTGGCCCGCGCTGGCGGCCGGTTTGGCCCTGGGCTTTCAAAATCAGGTGGTCGCCGATCTCGGCGCCGGGGAAGGCGCCTTGACGTTGCTGCTGGCCCGCGCCTGCCGTCAAGTGATCGCCGTGGATCTGTCCCCCAACATGCTCATGCGCTTGCAGGAAGCCGCGGAGCGGGCGGGCATGGCCAAACGCATCAAAACCGTGGAAGGCGATTTGGAAAGCCTGCCCCTCGCCGACGCCTCCGTGGACGCCGCGTTCATCAGCCAGGCCCTACACCACGCCGCCGAACCCGGCAAAGCCATCGCCGAGGCGGCCCGAATTCTCAAGCCGGACGGCATGTTGATCCTGCTCGATCTCTGGGCCCACGAACAGGAATGGGTCCGCGAAGAATATGCCGACCTCTGGCAGGGCTTCGATCCCGCCGACCTCGCCCCCCATCTGGAAGCCGCCGGCCTCGAACCCGTTTCCACCGCCCGCCTGCCGGGCGCCACCCCCGAACTCCCCGTTTTATTGATTCAAGCACGTAAAACCCCGCCCCACAAAGGCCACAAAAGGAACAATCCATTATGAGCAGCAAGAAAAAGAGCAAAAAAAACGATTACATCGTCAAGGACATCAAGTTGGCCGACTACGGTCGCAAGGAAATGATCCTCTCCGAGATTGAAATGCCGGGCCTCATGTCCCTGCGCGAAAAATTCGGCAAAGAGCAGCCCCTCAAAGGCGCCCGCATCGCCGGGTCCCTCCACATGACCATCCAAACCGCGATGCTCATCGAAACCCTGCAAGCCCTCGGCGCGGAAGTGCGTTGGGCCAGTTGCAACATCTATTCCACCCAAGACCACGCCGCCGCCGCCGTGGCCGCCAAGGGCACCGCCGTGTTCGCGGTCAAGGGCGAAACCCTGGAAGAATACTGGGAATACACCGACAAGATTCTCGACTGGGGCGACGACGAATATCCCAACATGATTCTCGATGACGGCGGCGACGCCACCCTTTTCGTGCACCTGGGCTATCAGGCCGAACGCAACCCCAAGGTCCTCGACCGCAAACCCGGAAGCGAAGAAGAAGCCGTGCTCTACGCCCAACTCAAAAAAGCGGTCAAGGCGCGTCCAGGACGCTTCACCAAATTGGCGGAATCCATCAAGGGCGTTTCCGAGGAAACCACCACCGGCGTTCATCGTCTCTACCAGATGCACAAGAAGGGCGAGCTGCTCTTCCCCGCCTTCAACGTCAATGACGCCGTGACCAAGAGCAAATTCGACAACAAATACGGTTGCCGCCACTCCCTGCCCGACGGCATCTGCCGCGCCACCGACATTCTCATCGGCGGCAAAGTGGCCGTGGTCGCGGGCTTTGGCGACGTCGGCAAAGGCAGCGCCGAGGCACTGCGCGGACAAGGCGCGCGGGTCATCGTCACCGAAGTCGATCCCATCTGCGCCCTCCAGGCCGCCATGGAAGGCTACGAAGTCAACCACATGGACGCGGTTTGCAGCTATGGCGACATCTTCGTCTCCACCACCGGCTGCTGCGATGTCATCACCGAACAGCACATGAAGCAAATGAAAGACGGCGCCATTGTCTGCAACATCGGACATTTTGACAGCGAAATCCAAGTCGCCAAGCTCCGCAAATACAAGTGGGAAAACATCAAACCGCAGGTCGACCTCATCACCTTCCCCAAAGGCAACCGCATCATCCTCCTGGCCGAAGGCCGGCTGATGAACCTCGGATGCGCCACCGGACACCCCAGCTTCGTGATGTCCAACAGCTTCACCAACCAGGTGCTCGCGCAGATCGAACTCTACCAATACACCGAAAAATATCCGGTCGGTTTGTATGTCCTGCCCAAACACCTCGACGAAGAAGTGGCCCGCCTGCACTTGGAACGTCTGGGAATCAAACTTGACAAACTGACCCAAAAGCAGGCAAAATACTTGGGTATCCCCGCCGAAGGTCCCTACAAACCCGATCATTACCGCTACTAAACCATGTTCCAACACTGCCCCGCATGTGGAGAAGACGTCATCTTCGTCACCGAGGCGGTGTACGATGGGTTTCGCAAAACCGGCGAAACCCACCGATGCACCGCCTGCGGGCATGTGTTGCGCGATGCCGCCCCGGCCAAAAAGCCCCTGAAAAAAAAGGGGGACTCGGCTTGGGCGGCTTTTTCGTCTGAAGACGAAGCCAAACCGCTGAACCTCTTTGACGTCGAAGCGGAAACCGGACGCCTCTGCCGCAAGTGCGCGCACTACGTCGTCCACCCCTTTACCCAGCGCTGTTCCCTGCACGACATCGAAGTCTCGGCCACCGACACCTGTGACCAATTCGAAGCGAAGGAGAAAGAGACATGAGAATTCCGCCGCATTGGGCCAGAGGTTTCTACACCGACACCGACAAATCCGGACAACCCGCCGAGTTTGTCGCCTTCGGATGGTCCTTTGAGTCCATACAAGACGCCCGGAAAAACGGCGTGGAACGGGCCAAACGCGTCTTTGAAATGGTGCGCAGCGGCAAGCGTCCCGAAAAATACGAATATCATGACCGCCCCATCCGCGAGGAAATCCTCGAACGCATCGGAGAAGAAGGCGCGGAATCGGCCATCATCACCCGCAATCGATATGGGGCCCTGGTGCTCAACTGCAGCCGGGTGATGTTTGTGGACATCGACTTTCCCGCCCCCAAGGCCAAAGGATTTTGGGATGGGGTGTTGCTCCTCTTTTCCGGGGAAAGACGCCGCGCCCGCCGCGAGGAAGTGATAGAAGACCGCATCCGGAAAGTCCAAGACTGGGCCGCCCAAAATCCCGCCCGCGCCTTTCGCATGTACCGTACCCTTGAAGGTCTGCGGCTCTTGTTCACCGACAAATTGTACGAACCCGCCGCCGAAGAGACCGCCCGCATTTTCACCGAACTCGGGGCCGACCCCCTCTACATGAAACTCACCGAAAAACAGGAATGTTTCCGGGCCCGCCTCACCGCCAAACCCTGGCGATGCCAAAGTCCGCGTCCCCCGGTCACCTTTCCCCGCGAAAAAGAAGACGACGAACGCCTGCACCGCGACTGGCTCCAGGCCTACAACCAACACAGCCAAAACTACAAAGTATGCGATTGGCTCGAAGCCTTTGGAACAACCGCCGAAAACCCGGAAATCACCGCCATCGTCAACTTTCACGACCAAGCCGTGCAAACCACCGCCACAAAACCGCTCGCGTAAGCGAAGGAAGCGGAATTGGATTTCGCCGAAGTCCCGACTTCAGTCGGAAGTCCAGAGGACCGTTTACGGTCCGGGATTTCAGAGCCCAAGGCCTATACGTGAGTCCTTGAGTCGTTTTGGCCTCTTCCGACGCGTATCGCACCCTGAAGGGTGCTCGTGGACTTCCGACTAAAGTCGGGACTTTGGCCTTCCCCACCTTTGTCATTCCAGCAACCGTCGGCAGACCTGAATATATTTTTCTTGCAGACATGGATATCGCAGGGCAGGAATGAAACGCACGACACATTTTTCAGGCTAACGTCCATTGAAGGAAAAAGGAAACCCAACATGAAAAAGATAATTACAGGCATCACGTATCTGCTCTTCGCATGCTCCATTCACGCCGAGCAACCTTTCACCACCATGGAGATAGACGCGCTTCGCGAAGCAATCCATCAGCAGGAAACTCTCCTTCAAGCCATGAAGGATCGGCTACGGATACTCGAAGGCAACCAAGCCGAAGCATACCGCATCACCATAAATCCGGACGGAATTTTCTACGGGGATACGGAAATCTCCGAAGAACACATCCAGCCGGGTTTGGCGGAGTTACCGAAGGACGCAAAGGTTGAAATTCTTGCGGACCCCGAAGTGCCACATGGACGCCTCATTTCACTGTTGGATCATCTTCGAAGAGCCGAACTCCACAATGTGGTGCTCATATCGAGTGATGTGGACGGGGCCTCACAAGAGATACCTGTGGTTGCGCCACCCCAAGGCCGGATTCTTTCACGTGCGGAGGAACTTGCCACCCCCTCCGAAACGCCGCAAGGCTTGGAAGGGCTCAAGCTCACAAAGGGGCAAGCGGCCATGATCAACCTCAGGATGATTCAGAACCAACAAACCAACAGGCCGGACAACTTGGCCCGCTACGTGGAGTCCATATTGCGCGAAGACCAAAAAGCCGCTTTCCGCGAAGCCGCGCAACGACAGGGGGTATCAGAATAACAGCATCGATTCATCGGGTGCTCAGAATAATCATGCATGAAGACTATCCCCCGGAAGTCATGGAAGCAACCAATGGAAAAAATATTCAGTGTTCATCAGTGTCCATCAGTGGTTAAAACCCAAAATGCGGAAACGGGGCGAAAACGAGGCAAAACATGATTATCCCAAACGCTAATAACCTCGCATGCTCATGTTTTATCCTGCTCATCTCGTTCACTGCGGTCGGGTGCTCCAAAAAAATTGAACTCGACCCAAATACCACGCCCTCAGAAAACAGAGAGACTCCACAAGATCAGGTCAGACAAGCCCTCCGTGAATTTGACTTGGATCTTCTCAAAAGCTTGATCCCTTCCGAAGTATCCGTCGATGCAAAAATCGGAACCGGAGGCTCGCCAACTGGTGATACGCCTCTTGCACTGGCGTTGTGGGAAGCAAACAGGTTTCTACACAGGGACCCTGCGGCTACCGAAATCATCCAATATCTGATTTCCTGTGGCGCGGACGTGAATCTGCCAAATGAACATGGTCTCACACCCCTGCATTTTCCCCATAATCTTGAAGTTGTGAGGATGTTCATCGATGCCGGGGCCAGCGTGGACATTCAAGCGACCGTTGACGGCACGACCCCTCTCTACCGGACGGACAACTTTGAAATCCTTCAAATGCTGGTCCCTATCGCCAAAGACATCAACGCCGTCGATAAGCATGGCATGACCGCCCTTGATTACCATATGCAATGGGCATACGCTCGTGAAAACATCATTGAATTATTACTTGCGAATGGAGCGAAAACCTCTGCCAATGAAGAATGATCTGCTGCAAATCCGCTGTCCCGGGGTCTGTTTTTATGCCCTGAAGGATGCGCAGGGCATTTACCTGATTGCAATCATGCTTCCCTTGAGGCCCATTTTCTCCAAATGAAAAAACTCATTCCACCAACCGACAAACCCACCGGACCGCGTGAACGCGATTCGCTTGGTTGAAAGGTTGAACTTATTTCGTGGGGGAACAATCATCATGGGCATCCCGAAAAGCCGCACGAAAAAATGTGTTCGGTGGAGTTTGCAATCCTCCCGCCCCGGAGGGGCGAAAGCGGTCAGCCCGGGGTTAGGAGCGCGCAGGCGCTCCGCAGCCCCGGGTTCCGTGCCAAAAATTTGGGGCGCCCCGAAGGGGTGCGAGCGAGAGGGCCTCGGAAAAGAATGGAGGCCATTGAAACCAAAAGGTCGTCCCATTCAAGCCTTGACTCTTTGCCTCCCATCCTCGATGCTTCCAATATGAATACGCCTCGCGCCACGCCCGCCATTACTCGATTTTTCCCCACACGAATGGGGTTCCTTTGTGCCTGCCTGGTTTTGGGGATCTTTCACCCGGCGCCCGGCCGGGGCGAGGAAGCGAAAACATCGTTGTGGTTTCCGGGAATGATCACCCAAATCCATCTCATCCCTGCCCTGCCGGAAGGTTACGTGGTGGTCAATGCCGACCCCCAAAGTGAGGATCCCGAGGAATTCGATATGGGTTATGGGGTATTTTGGGTCCCGGAAAAACTCGCGGATGAGTTTCGATTCTCCAAAATTATCAAAGAAGGCGGCAAACTGAAACAGCCGGCCTTTGTAACAAAACTGAGTGTAGACGTCGCCCAGTTGCCTGGGAACCGCTTCACAATCGAGGAAAACCTTGAGGAGATGTTTCGCGCGTTTGGCGCGAAGAACCTCGAACTCAAAAAAACCATGTGGGGCACATACCCCGTCCTCGCAATCTCCGGCAACATGCCCACGGGTGAAGCATTTGCACGTTTGTGGTTTGGCATCAATTCTCCAAATGGCTGGGCGGTGGAAATTATTTTCTTTATCCCGGAAGAAGAGGACTTTCCCTTGGAAAAATCCATGGAAATGTGGGAAACGCTGCTCGAAGAAACGCGCCTGCCTCCCGGAATATTCGTCCCCCCCATGGAGGACCACTCGCTTTTTGAAGATACGACCGGTGTCATTCGATTGAATGAACCTCCGGTGAGGGAACTGGGCCGAAGAACACAAAGAGCGGAAGGCATCTTGATTGTTACCAATGATCTCGGGGACTACCTGAGAGTGGAAGCCGATCTGCTCGAAGCAGATGCCATTGCAAACGCGGATGACAAAGAAGCTCGGCAAGCCTTGCTGAACACACATTTTGACACACGGTATTATCCCCACACCTATGGCACCATTGAGCAGGCGAAAATCATTTCGCGGAATTTTGTCACGCTGAACGAAAAAACTGCCCTTGTCGTGGGAATCCAACTGCCTCAAGGCTCAATCTTGCAGAGCGACAAGGAAGGGCGGCTCAACGCCGTGCGGTATGTCGCGGTCACCCTCGAAGCTCCTTTCTACCTCTATGTCACCATCGAATTCAACGAACTTTTGCGGGATCTGAACAGTGAAGAACTGAATGAAAAAGCGCTTTCGCGTCTGCAACGCGCCCTGGAATCGGTGGTTTTGGACAAAGAGGCCCTCGATGCGTCCAAAGGGGAATGATGAATACATAAAATAGCCCTGAAAATTGTCCCTCATGCCGACCCGACCTCCAACCCCGTTTTTTTTATTACTCATTTGTGCCCTTTTCTTGTTGGTGCAGAATGGCTGTTCTCCTCGCCCTCAACTCTCTGAAGAAGAGTATCATGCCGCCGAAAACCGGAATGATGGAGCGTTTCATGCCGCCGAAAACCCGGATGGTACGTGGACCATTCATACGGAAAATTTGAAGCTCCGAACCTTGATCGAAGAATGGGCGAAGCAGTCAGGCGTCGAGTTGGCGGAGATTGCCGAAGAAACGGAAGATCATCGTTTCTCCGCTGATTTGTATGAACTCGAATTGCAAACTGTGATGAAAGATATCCTTCCGACAATGGGCTTTATGTACCATGATCGGGAGGGGAGTGTGAAAATCTTAACCTTGGAAGACTATCATGCGTTGCCTCCGGTGAGAATCGACTATCCCGTCCCCTCCAAGGATGTCGATTATGCACTGCGGCTTTTGTCAAAGGCGCTGGGCAAAAAGAATATCGAATCAGAGCCCGACCCGGAAAACGCCACCATTGCCATCAAGGCCACTTGGGCTGAACATGACCGGATTCAAGAACTCATCGACCTGTATGGGCGTCTTGAACCTACCCCCATATATCCTGAAATGGTCTGGCCTGACACCCTTCCCGAACACTTTACAAGAGAACCGCCACAAAAGGATGATTCCCTCGAAGAACAAGTACGCATCGCCCATACCGTCGAAATTCGTCATGGAAGCGCCACGCGTCTTGCTGATAAACTGCGAGAACTCCAGCCACTTCATCCGGGAGAGCGTCTCATCCTGATTCCCATGGCGAATCGAATCGTGTTGAGGGCAACGGGAGAACGGATCCAGGAAATCCTTGAGGTGGTATCCTACTTGGATGATCCGGTTTGGCGTTCGGAAGAATGAACGCCTAATCCTAACATCCGTTCCAATCCAACGTATTTTTTGAACTGAAGGACGCGGAGAGCGCAGAGAGGGAAACGGAATCGCAATATACCCCATCCCTTTACCAATCCCCTCCGTGCCTTGGTGCCTCTGTGAGAACCATTACCCAACAACGAGTATTCTCCAACGAATATTCTTAGGGAGGTTTTGCTGTTCCTTTGTGTGCCTGTATTCGCCCCATTCGTCTACATCGCCAGTGTGGAACGGTTTAACAAGAAGAGAAGTTCAGAATCATCGACTGGGCACGGCTGATTTTTTGAGAATTGAAAGCTGCTTTGTTGCTGACTTCCCGCCGCCCCTCCGCTTGTCGGGGGGGAGCGACGACTCTGTGCACGAAGAGTCCCCCACGCGCCCCAAAGCCGCCCCCGTGCTTGTCGCGGGGGTGTCGCTACGACT
>JAFIGC010000060.1 GCA_020831635.1 Verrucomicrobiota bacterium
CGACAATCCCTTTCGCTCCATGATCTTGCACGCCTTCTTTGCAAATATCTCACGGGTTCATGAATTTCATGGAAGCTTGCGAGGATGTTCACCGCCGCAACCCTTTTCCCTCTCGCGTCCGCGATGCTTTGTGCGCTCGCGGCTTTGTTTTTGAATGCCGCCGGCAAAGAAACACGGGCGAAGACTCCGGACGGTCTACCGCCTCGTGGGCGCGACACTCATCACACTGGCAATTGCCATGGCGGTTTAGGCGGAATGAAGATTCTCACCCGCAGGGTTGACAGCACCTCGTTTTTCACGTACAGGCACATCCCATTCAATGAAGGGCGGTTAGCTCAGCTGGTTAGAGCATCTCGTTTACACCGAGAGGGTCGGGGGTTCGAATCCCTCACTGCCCACCATTTTATTAGGCTTGATAAAAATCGTGAATGATGTTCCAGATTTCCTCGGGTTCTTCGGCATAGGTGAAGAGTTCGAGATCGGCGGGGCTGATCACACCTTCTTCCGCCATCGCTTGAATATTGACGATGCGGTCCCAAAAGCGTTTGCCGACGAGGATGATGGGGACGGGCGGGGATTTGTGGGTTTGAATGAGGGTGAGGGTTTCAAACAACTCGTCCAAGGTGCCGAATCCACCCGGAAAGGCCACCAGGGCTTTGGCCCGCATAAGAAAATGCATTTTGCGAATGGCGAAATACCGAAAGTTAAAGCAAAGTTCGGGGGTCACGTAGGGATTTGGGGCCTGTTCAAAAGGCAAGACGATGTTCAAGCCGATGCTTTTGGCGCCCACGTCGTAGGCACCGCGGTTTCCGGCTTCCATGATCCCGGGTCCGCCTCCGGTGACCACCACGTATTCACAATCCCCTTTCACTTGGCAACTGGAAGAGACGATGCGGCTGAAATCAAGGGCGATTTGATAATAGACCGATTGCTCCACTTTTTTTTCCGCGCGGGTCACTTCCGCCTGGAGCAATGCATCGTCCGGGGATGCGGCCAGGGCATCCTTCGCGGCGGCCAAAGCCGATTCGGCCACCTCAGGAGGCAGGGTCCGGGCACTGCCGAAAACAACAATGGTGGAATGGATGTTTTGCTGATGTTGCGCGACCTCGGGTTTGTGCAACTCCAACAACAGGCGCATGGGACGCATCTCGGGGCGGTGCATCAATTCAAGATCTTCAAAAGCCAGTTGATAGGCGGGCGCCTCCAGGAGTTTGGCTTCCAGTTGCTTGCGTTCTTCGAGTTCTTTTTCGGGGTAGTTCATGGCGTTTCCTGTTTGGGGAGAATGGCGTTGGCGGAAGGAGAGCCCTTTGGGGCGAAGACATCCAACATGCCAAAAAGGCCCAGGTAAAGCATAAAGGTCTCGGAGGTGCCGAAATTGTATTCCACCATGCCGTTGAGCAAAAGGGCCACCAACGCGAAAACCACCCCGGCAGCCAAGACACGGGACTGACCCCGATATTGGCCTCGATGACCCCGGAAACATTTCCAAAGCACCACCAACATCCAGGCGCACCACCACACCACCCCTTGCCATCCAAGCTCCAAACGATTCTGCAAGAAATTGTTGTGCAAATGCCTCAAGCCCTCTTCAAGATGAATTTCCCTGGGCAATACCGCCCGGAAATCCTCGTATCGGCTGGCATTGTAGCCCATGCCAAAGGGATACTCGGGCAGGATGCGGGGCACCACCTCCGTCCAAAGCACCATCCGCCCGCCATGGGTGGGCTGAATGACTTCCCGCAACTCCAGCAAACGCGAGCGCACATCGGGCAGGGAAAATGCCAAAAGTCCAATGACCCCCATCAGGAAAAGCGTTTTCCATTGCCGGCTCCAAAAGGTCCACCCCAACAGGGCCATGGTTGTGGCCAGCCAAACGCCCCGCTTGTGGTGCAAGAGAATGCCCGCCAAGGCCAACGCCAGGCAAAACCACAGCCACTGGCTTCGCGGAAATTTCCGATCTGTAATCAACGCCAACCCCAAGAAAAAGGCCACCATGTAAAGTTGAGGCGAGGACATGTTACCGGTATGGAACAACGGAGTGCCCGCGCGTATTTCCAAAGGAACCCTGACGAAATCATATCCGGCGAGCAGGACAATGCCGAGTACGGGCGCGACCATCAGAACGGATAAATTTTCGAGCCGTTTTTCGCCGGCACCACAAAGTGCGGGAATGGCAAACACCAGGGGTAAGAGCAACAACCGGTTGATTTTGTCAAACACCCGGCTCACATCGGTGTTGGCCACGAATGCGGCGATGGGAATGCTGAGCAGGATCAGGAGCGCAAAGCCCGCGACAAACCACAAGGAGTATTTGTCGGGTCGCGAACGATGTCCCCGCAATGCGCCTACCAACCAATGGACGGCCACAATATACAAAGGAACCTGTCCAATGGAATTGCTGATGGGCAACAGGAACAACCCCAAAGCCAAAAACCAGAGCATGGGATTGGCCGACAATGTTTTTTTCAGCGTATCTCTCATTGGGATTCCTCCAGGCTCAAAGGCAACAGATCCCGCAGGGTCATTTCCAAAATCTCCGTTTCAATTTCCGGATCGTCCAGCACCTCGCGCAAATGCCAGGTTTCGCCACCGGACCCGGCGGCCACTCGGCCCGGCATCACCACCGTCACGTCCCCTTCCCCGCCGGGAATCCGGCCCCACCAGGACGCGCCCGCGAGTTCAACGTCCCGCCAACTGCGGGCGATCGGCGCGGGCACCCGGACTTTCACCCATACGTCATCTTCCTCCACCCAGGCCACGCGCCAAAATTCGGGCATTTCGGGATAGACGATCTCGTTTCGCCGCAGTCGCGGAATCAAAACCAGTTCCGCGTCCGCACGCGCCAATACCGCCTGCGAAAAAGCCGATTCAAAATCCCGGTCACTCCGCCAATTTTCGGGATCGGGGGCCTGATGCAGGGGCCGCAGGCGGGCTCTGAGTTCATCCGGCACCTCCAGACCATCGGCACCGGCGGCGGACACCCAAACCACCTCCCCCACCGGCGGCCCAAAGCTTTGGGTCACCGTGTCCCAAGTCAAATCCACGCGAACGAGGGTACGCCCAAACCGTCCCGGACGCACCCGCAACCGGGCGCCGTCATCCAGCGAATACACTTCCGCAATCGGACCCGCGTGCTCGATCACCAGGGGAAAGTCCGGGAATTCCCGACTCCAGTCGCCACCCCGCGCATGTTCCGGCAAAACCAGCACTTGAAACACACCCGACTCCCCGCGAATCTCCGGCAAACGGGCCCGCAGCGCCTCTCTGGGATCCTGAATATGCAAGGGGCGTAGTTGTTGTGGGGGCACCTGCAAGGGCAACTCGGCATCCAAAAGCGCATGGACCTGAATCCGGGGACCGTCGGAATGGTTGAGCGTGATGGCGCGTTCACCCGGAACGGTCTCCCCGGGGTATTGCGGGAGAATTCCGGTGTTCAAAAAAGTCCAAGGCATCTCCGGTTCCACGAGCAGGGGAAGGCCGCCCAGGCGCAGACTCTCCGCGTTGGGCACCAACACGTCCGGGTGTCCATTATTCGCCAAGGCCGCATACGTCGGACTTCCGCCCACATCCAGCCAAAACCCCCGGTCATCCGTCTCGCGTTGATGCCGGAGCAATCCCAAAATTCCGGGCGCTTCCCGTCCGGCGGTCAAAATCCCGGAAGTTCCCCCTGAAATCCAAAGCGTCACTCGCACCGGGCGCGCCTGAACCCAGGCGCACGCCCAGGCCATCCATATGAGGAAAATTGCGGAAGGGGCGCGCATGCGGAACATGGTGAACCCGTTTATAAAACCTTGGCCACCGCGTCACACAGTCGATTCAAGGCATCCGAAGTCATGCCGGCGACATTGATCCGGCCACCGCCCACGATATAGATGCTGTGCTCCTCGCGCAGGCGTTTTACTTGCGTTTCATTCAGACCGCTGAAAGAGAACATGCCGTTTTGTTGTTCGATGTAGGAGAAATCGGCATCGACGCCGCGTTGCTGGAGCCCCCGCACCAGTTCCGTGCGCAAAAACCGGATGCGCTTCCGCATGGCGTCCAATTCTCCCAGCCATTCCTTCCGCAGGATTTTGTCGTTCAAAATGACCTCCACGATCGCACCCCCATGGCGCGGCGGGTTGGAATAATTGGAACGGATCACCGTTTTCACATGACTGAACGCGGCATTGGCGCGGTCGGCGTTTTGGGCGACCAAGGTGAAAGCGCCGGTGCGTTCGTTGTAGAGACCGAAGTTTTTGGAACAGGAGGAAGACACCAGAAAATCCAATCCGCGTTCGGCAAACAAATGCAGGGGCCGACGGTCCGCTTCCACGGAGGCGCCGAAGCCCTGATAGGCAAAATCAAAAAACGGAACCCAACCCTGCGTTTCGGCCAGATCGGCGATTTGTTGCCACTGTGCTTCCGAGGGGTCCACTCCTGTCGGATTGTGACAACACACGTGCAACAGCACGATGTCGCCGGAAGGGATTTTGGCCAACGCTGCGGCCATGCCGTCAAAATCAAGCCCGCGGGTCTCGGGATCGTAGTAGGGATATTCCTTCGCCGGAAAGCCGGCGGCCTTGAAAATGGCCTTGTGGTTGGCCCAGGTGGGCGAACTCACCCAAACCGTGGCTTCGGGATAAAACAGCTTCAGAAAATCCGCGCCCACCCGCAGTCCGCCGGTGCCGCCGGGGGTTTGTGCGGTTTTCACCCGCCCCGCTTTCAAAAAGGGATGTTCCTGGCTAAACAGCAATTCCTGAATCCCGGAGGCGTATTGAGGCGAACCGGAAATGGGCAAATAACTCTTGGTGATTTCCCCTTCCAAAAGGAGGTTTTCCGCCTTTTTCACGGAATTCAGAATCGGCGTTTTCCCGGCATCGTCCATGAAAACCCCCACGCCCAAATTGATTTTTTCGGGATTGGGATCGGCTTGGAAAGCATCCGTCAATCCAAGAATGGCGTCGGGGGGGGCGGGAGAAATTTCTTCAAACATGGTGGCGTCCTTTTCAAAAATGTGTTGCGGAAATCGGATTCCTTCTACCGGAAATCCCCATCATGGCAAGCGGGAAGCACGGGGTCATGCATTTTGAAGGAATTCGGGGACGGGAGCGCCGATCTCCGCATCGGCTGGGGCGCAGGGGGAAAGGAGCGCCGATCTCCGCATCGGCAGGGGCGAAGGGGCGCATTCGGGTGGAAAGAAGCTAAAAAAACACTGGTCTTTCTTTCAAAAAAGGTGTTTATTTCCCAAATGCGTAATCCGATTCCCTTCTGTATCTTCCTTTTTACGGGCATTTTCCCCTTCCTTTCCGCCTCGGAACCCGTCCTCCTAACCGCCACCCGCCTGGGCTCTCCCGGCAATGACCGTATCGAGGGGGTGGCTTTCGCGCCCGACGACACGATTTTAATCACCGGCACCTTTGGGGAGTCTCTGGAGGCACCCACCCTGGGCGAGCCCCAGACGGAATCCCAATACAAAACGGGCTTCGTGGCCCGTCTGTCCGCGGACGGACGGGAGGTTTTGGCAATGTTGCAATTCGCGCCCGGCATTTGCCATCCCACCACGGTCGTGGCCGCCCCGAACGGTCAAATCTATCTGGCCGGATACGCCACGGCAGGACTCGAACCGCTGATTGGGGCCTTCGAGCCCCTCATTCCCAAAGCCACCACCCGACAAAAGGAACTCACTCGTTGGGCCCCTTTCGTGCACCGACACGACCCCCAAATCAATCGCAACTTGCACGATGAACGCGGCGTCCCCTTTGTCTTGCAACTCAAGGAAGACCTCTCCGAAATCACCTCCGGCACTTTTTTGGAGGGCTGGCAATCGGTCTGGCACGTGCCTCGTCCCCTGGGCGAAGACCAATGGCAACCCGTGGATATCGCCCTCCTCCCCGAAGGCGATGTCCTCGTGTCTCACGATGGTGGCATCATTTCCGATCACGGAGACCGTAGACCCGACTATCGCGATTTCTACCATGTGCCCGATTACGTCAGCCGTTTGTCCCCCGACTTGCAAACCCGCCGCTGGAAAAAAGAAATTTTCACCCCGCCCAATGATCCCGCCAAGGTGAAAAAACACTTGGGCTGGGATTGGCCGCACGAAACCTTGGGCAACACCCGCATTCACCGCCTCCGGGCCGCACCGGATGGGTCTTCCTTCACCATCGTCGGCTGGTCGCCCAGCGAAACCAGCAGCGAACCCTGGTGGTCGCCTTTCTGTTTTCAATTCACCCCCGACGGCGAATTGCGGCAAACCCTCTACACCCCCAGCCCCATGGCCGGCTCCGACGACCGCATGCAAACCCTGGTCAGCGATGCCGCCGTCGCCTCCGTTCACTACGACCATGCCGGCGACCTGCTGCTAGTGGTCAAAGGAGATGGCGGCAATTCGATTTTGCGGCGGGATCCCCTCGATTTTCGAAACAGCGTGCCCAATGGACGCTGGCAGGACAATCTCTGGGGATTTGCCGGACGCACCCTCTTTTGGGGTGGCGTGGTCCGCGTGGACGGCCTCACCGGCGAATTCAAACGCGGACTCGCCCTGAACGGACGGGATGAGCGCAACCGCGTTGCCCCCGCCTGGCCCATCGACATCGCCCCCCTCCCAGACGGACTCGTGGCCGTGGCCTCCCGACACAGCACCCGCTTTCCCTTCAGTGAAAACGCCTGGTCCGAAGCCGAATTCCCACCCCGTTCTCCCGGGGGAAGTTTGCTGATTCTGGATGAAAACCTAAGTCGTCGCTTCGCGACCTCGCTGGGCGCCGTGCAACCTTTCCGCGTGGAATCCCGCGGCACCCGGGTCGTCCTCGTGGGCATGGCCCGCTCCGACGAGGTGGTGACCCACGAGCCAAACGACCGCCCCGGCCACATTCCCGGCCTTGGACAGAGTGGATACGTGCTGGTGGTGGATCTCGACCCGGAGACAGAGACCCATGATTGAACTCGGAACCGTCGGCTGGACGGACAGCCATTGCCACCTGCAGGATTTCCCCGCCGAGGAACTGTCCACGATTTTGAAACGAGCCGAAATCTTCAAAATCGAAAGATTTTGCGTCAACGGCACCCGACCCGAGGACTGGAGTGTGGTGGCCCGATTGGCCGCCAACTTCCCCGGAGTGTATCCACAGTTTGGCCTGCATCCCTGGCAGACCGCGCAAACTGAAAACTGGGAGATCAAACTCAAGGAATTTCTTCTGCGTCACCCGCACGCCGGGGTCGGGGAAATCGGACTCGACACCCAACTCACGGACACGCCCTTGGAAACCCAACGCCCGGCATTTCAGAAACAACTGGCCCTTGCCGCCGAACTGCAACGCCCCTGCACCATCCATGCCGTGGGGGCGGTTTGGGACGAACTGTTGGAGGATCTGCAAACCCACCGCCCCCGCGCGGCACTGCTGCATGCCTGGGGCGGCGGCACCCACATGTTGCCCCGTTGGATCGAATGCAACGCCTACTTTTCCTTTGGGGGCGCGCTCTGTCGCGAGCCTCAAAGCGGCAAATTGGTTGAAGCCGTGCAGGCCATCCCCTTGGACCGCATTTTACTTGAAACCGACAGCCCCTGGCAACATCCCAAGGGAAAAGCCCACCGACAGGAACCCGCCGCACTCCTCTCCGTGGCCGAACAAGTGGCGAAAATCAAAAAAGTGTCCCTCGACCTCCTCCGCCAAGTCGTCGAAAAAAACGTGACCCGCTGTTTCGGCCATCGTCAGTTGGGGCACGGCTGATATTTTGAGTTTCTCCTAAGGCAGATTACATCCGCAACCGAAAAAAGAGCAATGCCAATGGATGTGCCGCAGTCGCGGCAAGGAAAACGGATCAAGTCAGACTGGATTTTGAAACCTGCGGATGCCAATACACGGCCTGCGGATGCTCTGAAACTCAGCCGTGTGAAAATCAGCTTCCATGCCGGAAGATCCGCAGGCCGTGTCTCGGCATCCGCAGGTCCTTTTACTCATTTTGAATAGAAGGTCGCGAAGAAAGCGAATAATTTCAGTGGTTTTGCTCTGCTCCCTCTGCGTCCTTCTGTTCAAAACATTTCGGTGGTTTCGATTACGATTACGAGTAGGAGTACGATTAGGATTAGGATTAGGATTAGGATTACGATTAGGATTAGGATTACGAGTGGGATTAAGTGATTTTCCATCAATTCGATTGCAAGACGGGACCGGATCAGCGTAGAATGAAGCCATGAAACATCCACGATCGACGATCTACCCCATGGCCAAGGTTGCGGGCGACATGCAACTGTTTTCATTGGGACCCAAAAGTCAAATCGACGACTTTGCCTTCATCTTCATCGGCGAAGGCTGCCGCATCGGGCGCAACGTCCATATTTCCAGCTTTTGCAGCGTCATCGGCGGCGGAGAGTTGTTCATGGGGGACTTCTCCGGACTCAGCGCCGGATGCCGCATCATCACCGGCAGCGACGATTTCACCGGGCCCTGGATGACCAACCCCACCGTCCCGCCCGAATTCACCAACGTCCATCGGGGGATCGTCCGCATCGAACGCCATGCCGTCCTCGGCAGCAATACCGTGGTCTTCCCCGGGGTCACCATCGGCGAAGGAGCCGCCGTGGGCGCCGGATGTCAGGTGCGCAAAGACTTGGAACCCTGGGGCATCTACGCCGGAGCGAATCCCAAGCTCATCGGACACCGGGACAGAGCCGCCATCCTGACCCTGGAGCGGCAATATCTGGAATCCGAAGCGTAAGCCTATTCAATGGTAAACCACTGCACTTCCACGCGGCGGTTTTGTTCCGGATCGTCTTCCAACGGCTCACGCCAGCCCAACCCCACGCTTTCCAGTCTGGAGTTGTCCACCTTTTGAAGATCCACCAAAGCCTTGACCACGGAATCACAGCGGTCGCGACTCAACTGCACCGCGCGCATGGCCATGCGCTGGACCAACTCCGGTCCGCCCTGGAGTTCAAATTCCGGCACCCGCGCGTTGTCCACGTGTCCCCGAAGCAGCAAGGTGCTGCCAGGGCTGATGCGCAACATGCTGGCCATGTACTTCAAGTCCTCAATGTTCTGTGGGTTTTGGAGATCCAAATCCGATGAATTCGGCTCAAACAGAAAGCGAATGTCTCGCGCGAGGGTGGGCGTTTCCAAGTTGGCTTCCTGGGTTTGAATCATCTTGATTTCCGCTTTTTGGTCCGCAAACGCGCCCGAGGCGCGAATGGCCTCCAGATGTTGGGTCTCCACAAAACGCTCCGAAGGAATCGGGCGGGGAATCAGCAGCGGCCCATACGCCATGACCGATGATTCGTAAATATAGCCATAACTGCCAGCCGCATCAATGGTCCCGGCGAAAAACTGATCGTTTTCCGGCAGATTGGCCAAATGCACCTGGCGCAACTCGGGGATCACGTCCTCGGCATCCCAACCAAAAGCCTCGGCGATCAACTCAACGTGGGCCTCGGGATTGTCGCGCACCTTTTCATTGCCCTGCAACATGCCCTCCACCAAGGCCTGTACTTTGTTCGGGTGGGCTTCGGCAAAGCCCTTGTTCACGATCATGATGTCCGCCACCACCAACAGGTTGCGGTTGCTCATGAGCAGGCGGGCCTTGCCCTCGCTTTCGGCAACCACTTCGCCGGTTTTGGGGTCCCAGGTCACGCACCCGTCAATCTGCGTACGCCCCGCCATCACCTCGCGCAAAAACAAATCGCCGGCGCCAAACGAATCGCCCGTGGCAATCAGGTTGATCCGGGTGGGATCCCGCGGGGCGTTGAGGTCCCTTAACAAATTGACTCTCATGCCGGACTGTTCCGCCAGAAAGCGGATGAGAAAATCGGTTTCATTGAACTGCGCAATGGCCAGCGTTTTACCGCGCAAGTCATTGAGACTTTTGATGTCCGAGCGGACCACGATCCCGGTGGCCCCACGGGAAAAGCCGATCAGAGCCGGCACCACCACCTGCAACTGGCTGCCATAGAGCGGCAACACATCCGCCGTGGTGACGGATACCGCCATGCGTCCTTTGTTCAGATCGGACCAGGTGTCCTCCTCGGACAGAGACAAACGAACTTTGAACCCGTATTTTTGAAAGAAAATGGAATCCTCGTTGGGCTCCAAGCCTCCGTTGGCCACGATGATGCCGGAATAACCCGCGTATTCGCTGATATCCACGTCCACGATATTGTCCTTCGGCTCGTAAGTCCCCGGCGGCACCAGTTGGGGCACCGAGGTGCGGGTTTCGACCAGTTCGGCATAGTGCGCCGCATCCACCGAAGCACCGGCATCATCCGCTTGGGCAAAAAGAGAAAGGGCAAACGGTAGCAAGGCAAGGGTCCGGGATATCATCCATCTTGTTTTCATTGTATTTCTTCTTTCTAGCCTTTTCGGGGATTCCTTTGGAGACGGGCACGCATTCGGGCCAGGGAAATCTCACTTGTATGGGCTCGATTTAAGAACCGGAGCGGCGGGATGCAATACAAAAGCACACTGAAAATCAAGAAAACCACAATTTTTGAATCCGGGCCTCCATACAAGGTTCCACGGATTCGAGGACAACATCCAAATGAGCGTCTCCCGCCGGAAATGACAATACGGCGGGCTGTTGCGACGTACAGGTCGCCTCGGATTCGGTTTCGCTCACGCGACAACGCCAGGTAACGGTTGCGTCTTCGGGCGCAATGGAGATCGACATCCGACAAGGTTCGTCGAACCTCAACCTATAGCGCGCGCCGTCCCCGGGATGTCGGCAATTCCGAATGGCGTTGACGCTGTTGCGGGCATGGCCATGAAGTGCGCACGGCAGGTTGCCCGGCATCATGCATTTCGTTTCCATCCCCCGCAAAACCGGCGGGGAAAAGGCATGGGATTCCCGGCAAATCGAAGTCCACCATGACCGTGCCTTCCCATACAGCTCGTCACGAATCCCGGGAAAGGCCTCCCCGACATCACGGGTTTCTCCGGGATCTTGGGCCAGATGGATGAGCCTGCACTCCGATTTCGAAGCAAAATCCGGGTTCAAAAGGAGTTTGAAGTCGCCTTTTCTTACACTCAAGGTTTGCGTTTCAAAGGCGTTTGTTTCCGCATCGGTTTTGGAAAGGGGATCGTATTCCCCGGGAATGCCTGCCAAGGAATACGGCGGCCCCGAGGTCAGCCAACCGCGATGCGCATGGTTGTAGATGATCCCCTCGGGTCCGGGTTCGCCTTTCAACGTCGCCACAAAACTTTTCCCATCCATGGGCGGAGTATCCGGCACGGGGGAAATGCCGGCCAAACCCAATAGCGTCGGGGCCAAACCTTCCAAGGACAAGGGGGTTTGAATGACTTTTGGGGTCAGGATTGCGGGGAATCGAATGAAAAAAGGAGACCGAACCCCATTTTCATAAAGATCCCCTTTCCATCCGCGCCGCTCGTGTACCTTGCGGAGCTTGCGGTCATGGTCATCCAATTCCCGTTCATTGATGGCGGGGCCGTGATCGCTCATGAACACCACCACGGTTCGATCCGCAAGCCCTTCCTCGTCCAGCGCCGCCAATACCCTGCCAATTTGCGTGTCCAGAAAACTCACCATGGCATACACCGTGGCCAATCCAGTGGAAAGGCCTAGGTTCCGGTAATCCGACACCAGGGTCTCGGGGGCGTCGCAGGGCGTGTGGGGCGTCAGTGTGGGCAGGTATGCGAAAAATGGCCGATCGCGATGTCGGCGAATAAAATCAATGGCATAATCGGCGAGTCGTTCGTCGGACCATTTTTCGGATTGTACCGACTGGCCGTTCAACCGCCCCCGCGCCTCCCGATGCGCGTACAGCTCCCCCAAATAGGCTTCGCCAAAACCACGCTGCCAAGGCAGGTACCCCTCGGTATGGCCCAAATGCCATTTTCCCCACATCCCGGTTTGATACCCGGCGGCCTGAAAATGTTCGGCCAGGGTCCGCTCGTCGGGATGCAGAAAATCCTTGCCTCCGTGCACATGACTGACACCGGTGCGGAGAAAGTGACGACCGGTGAGAAACGTGGCCCGCGAAGGGGCACAGACCGGATTCACGCTGAAGTCATCGCAGCGGACGGACTCGCGCCCCAGGCGATCCAAATGGGGGGTTTTCACCCATGGGTTTCCATGCAGACCGAGGTCGTCCCACCCCAAATCGTCGCACTGAATGATGAGAAAATTTGGCCGCATCCCCTCCCCCTCCGTAGGATTAGTCGTAAAAAAGGGCGCCGGTCACCCCGCGGGCCACAATCACCGCCTCACGTAAAAAGGAAACATGACCATCCAAATAACACAAGTTGGCCCCACCAAGATGGCGAACCGGATCCACGCGGTATTGAAAATTGGCCTGCCCAAAACTGTTGAAGTCAAAGCGGGTGCCCAAATCTCCGTTCCTTCCGGACCCATCCGCAAACAAAAGCCGGGCGGAGGGGTTTTCGGATTGAATGAAATTTTGGGCCAAATATTCACCCACCCAATTGTTACCGAGATCTTCGTTGGGCGGCAACCGTCGGTTCATGCCGTATCCTCCCAGTAAATTGCGATCGTAAGGGTTGTTCCAAACCTCATAGGCGGGAGATTTGCGATATGAGGGGCAGGTGAAAATGGTATGGGTCAGCGGCGTGTCCAAGCGTTGCCCCGGCTGAATGTCGGGAAGACCCAAATATTCGGCCAACACAAAAGGCCAGGTCCCCGGCCAATTGAAACGGCCTCGATTTCCGGTGGCGGGATCCACAAAGCCCTGCTCATCGCACACTGCGGGCAGGCGGTTCCGGTTGGTCGTCGCGTACATCATGGCCGCTTGGTGAAATTGCCGCAATTGAGCGGCGCATTTCGTGGTTTGCGCCCGCTCGATGGTCCGGCCCACGGCGGGAACGGTGATGGAAACCAAGAGCGCCAGAATCGCAATCACCACCAGCATTTCAATCAATGTGAATCCCGAACGTTTCATGGACGCACCGCCAGTCCGTAGGATTGCAAAAGTTCCGGCGGCAATCGGGAGGACGCCACGGCCACGGGCATGTCATCCGATCCCTTGGAATACAAGGCGGCTTCCGCCCAACCACTGTGAATCGCCTCTCGGGCCAAATCCTGGCGGTTGACCCCAAACACATAAATGGGCGGCAAATTTTCCATGGCGGGCTCCAAGTAGGGATATCCCAGCAAGGAGATCAACGCCGAGGGATTTTGGGCAGTCTCCATGGCGCTTTTCAACAAGTCCACGGGTAAAAAATCGTTCATCAACATCATCACCGCGGGATCCTCGGGACTTCCCGCGGCCACTTCCCGCAAGTTCGAGGCGGACCTCCCCAATCCGCGTTTGAGCCCCCGGATTCTTCGGGCTTCGATCTCTCGTACCCGCCGACCGCCCTCGGGATGGATCAAGACCAGGATCTCCCCATCCCCATGTCCGTTTTCCAAAATCAATTTCGCGAACTGTTCCCCCACTTTTTCTTCGTGGGAGAGCGCCTGCCGAAAATCGGATTGATGACTGCGGGAACCGCAAGCGGCAAGCAAGACAAGTGACAATGACCAGACAATCTTAAGTAATGTTTTCATGCCCACATCCTACCCCATGACATGGCCCCGCGTCAAAGCGTTGGGATTTCAATCCGTTGAAACCTTTTGGAAATTACACGGTTTGAATAGATGGGCGTTCATATTGCATTGAGCCCGGAGTCGTTTTCGGGTTTTAGTGGAAACATGGAAACAGCCAACTGTCTTTATTGTCCCCGGTCCGGGCATATGGAAATCAGGGAAATGCCTCTCCCCACACCCGAACAAGGTCAGATTCGGGTGCGGGTAATTTTTTCGGGCGTAAGTCCTGGAACGGAAAGCCGATGTTTCGTGGGTCAGCAAGCGGGTGCGCCCGACACGGGGTTTGTTCCCGGATATCAGGCCATTGGCGCCGTGGAGGTCTCCCGGGATCCCGCGTTTTCCCCCGGAAATCTTGTGATGATTCACGGCACGTCAAAGGCTCCTTTTCCGCTGATGTGGGGCGGACACGTTTCCCATGCCGTGGTGGAGGCGGGAAAAGCATACCGGATTGACAAAACGCTTTCCCTGGAAACCGCCGCCTTCGCGAAACTCGCGGCCATCGCCCAACACGGCATCTCCATGGCCGCCATCGCACCCGAAGAATCCGTCACCGTGGTCGGTTTGGGCATGGTCGGCTTTTTTTCCGCGCTGATTCTCAACACCATGGGGCGGCGATTGACGGCCTGGGACCTTTCTCCCCGTCGCGTGGCCTTGGCCAAATCCGCCGGAATCGACGCCCATTGTTCGCGGGACGTCCCGGATTTGGCCGAGGCCATTTCCGCGAATGCCGCCCCCGATGTGCTCATCGACGCCACCGGTGCGCCCGGGTTGCTGAACAAACTCATGCGGGCCGGCAAGGAACTCCCCTGGGGAGTCTCGGGGTCACGCGGATTGCGCTTGGTGGTGCAGGGAAGTTATCCGGGGGAGATTTCCATTGCGTATGACACGGCGTTTACGCGCGAAGTACAACTCCTCTTTCCGCGGGACTCAACCCCGGCGGATACCCGGACCGTGTTGGATTTGATGCAGGAAAACAGGCTCGTGCTCCCCAAGGGCGCGGTTCGCGTGGTCCCTCCCCGCGAAGTCCAAACCGTCTACGAAACCCTCGCCGAGCCGGAAGTATTGAGCACGGCTTTTGATTGGAGGGGCGCATGAGCAAAAACCTGATCATCGTGACCGTGGACGAAATGCGCGGGGATTGTTTGGGACTCAACTGCGGCTGGCCGGACGTCCATACCCCGAACATGGATGCGTTTGGCCAACGCGGCGTGAACCTCACCCGCCACTTTACCCCCTTCCCCAAATGCGTGCCCGCCCGCATCAGCCTCACCACCGGACGCTACACCCACACGGATGGCTACCGCAACATCTTCCAACACTTGCCCGCCAGCCAACCGGATTTGCTTTCCCATTTGATCGAAGCCGGTTATCAAACCGCGCTTTTCGGGAAAAACCACTGCTGGGAAAATGTCTTGGAAGCCTCCCATACCCCGCCCGAACTGGCCCCGGATCAAAAAGGCCACCGCCTCGACGAACATTCTTGGACCAATGGCTACAAAAGGATTTATGACCGGGTCATGGCGCGCAAACCCGCGGAAAATCCGGCATTGAACCCGGCCGAGGAACATGCCTACATTCGTTGCCGCCGAAAATTGCAGGACGAGGCTTTTGCCGAACAGGCCGATTTTTTTCTGCGTCATGGCCGCGATCCCAACCGACCATTTTACCTGCACGTGAATTTCAATGCCCCCCATCCCCGTTACGAAGTGGAAGAACCCTGGTATTCCATGGTCAATCGGGACACCATGTCCTCCTTTCCGCATGAACTCCCCCAAAACGCCCCGGACTCCCTTCGGTATCAACGGGAAATCCGTCTGGGCAATGATGTCCCGGAAAGCGCCTTGCGTGAAATCCAAGCCGTGTATTTGGGCATGATCGCCAAAGTGGACCAACTCTGCGGAAAAATCTTTGCCCGGATCGACGCCGAAGGACTCTACGAAAATTCCGTGGTGGTGTTTTTGTCCGATCATGGCGATTTCGCCGGACAATACGGACTGTGGGAGAAATGGGACACCAGCTTCAACGACTGCCTCACCCGGGTGCCCTGCTGTTTGGTCGCCCCGGGTCTGCCCAAAGGCATGAACTTCATGGGTCTGAGCGATCATACCGACATCGCCCCCACCCTCTGCGCGCTTCTGTCGCTCCCCCCCTTTCCCGGCATTCAGGGACAAAACTTGGTGCCCGTCCTCCAGGGAATCCAACCGGGTCGCGATGCGGTCTTTGCCAACGGCGGCCACGAAGAAGAGTCCAGAAACCGCGTGCATGACCCCTTTAAAAACCAAGATCCGGCTCTCGTGCACATTCGCAGTGACAAGCAGGAAACCTATTTGAAACATCCCGAGACCATGGCCCGCGCCAAAATGGTCCGCACCCTGACCCACAAATTGATCTACCGCGAAACCGGGGACCACGAACTCTACGATCTGACCCTCGACCCCTACGAACTTCACAACCGCTTTGCGGACCCCGCCCTGCGGGATGCCCGCGAAATCCTGCTCATGAAACTGCTCGATTGGGGAATTCGCACCGACACTGAATTTCCCAGACAAACCTTGGTCAGCGCTTGATTTTTCCGAACCAACATTCAACCTGAATCCCATCATGAAATCATCTCTCATACTTGCACTCATTTGCTTCATCCCCACCCTGCACGCGGAGGGTCTCTTGCCCTTGGACAACCTGCCCGATTACAGCTTCGACGGCTGGGAAAATCAAGTTCAGGTCGTGGAACAAGGCCTGCGTCTCGAAGCGCCCAACGCCCGCGGCGGTTTTGGGTTTACCGGAAAAAGGGACCTCAGTGCTCACATGGGACGCGTCCCCGAACTCACCCTCAACCCGATACAGATGGGCAACTCCCGGAACCTGCAACTCCGCCTCATGGATGCCGACCGAACCCGGGCCTCCTTCCGCTTTCGGTTTTTCCGCCTGGAAGAAGGTGAAGTCCATGTGCTGGCCGAGCAAAACGGATTCATGCTCGACAGCCCAGAGGCCGTGGACCAACAGGGCGAAGACGGCGTACTCGATCTCGAAAACATCACCAACATCCAGTTCCTCGGAGACTGGCGCCCCCTGGCCGTCACCTTCTTGTTGCATCGACTCCGCACCCTGCCGGACGCGGAAGAATTCGAGGCGAAACGCGAAGCGCACCGCAACCGCTTGCAACGCGAAGCCGACGAAGCCGCCGCCGCGGAACGCGCCCTGGCCGAGCGCATGGCCCGCCTGCTCGAAGAGGGTGCCCACAGGGAAGAAGACGGACCGTGGGTGGAAAGGGTTTGGGCCGTGCGTCCCAACCTGCTGGCGGTGGAAATCCGTGAATTCGAAATCATTTCCGGGGGACAAGTGGACCTGGATCCCGACGACCCGCGCGAAATCCGCCCCGGTGCGCGCGCCAAGGAGGTGCTGGCGTGGGTGGACGGGGAACCGGCCATGACCCCGAAGTTTTTTGAGAAGATCGAGCAGACTTCCGACGGTCGGAAAGCCATCGGCATCCCCCTTCCGAACGTCGGAAAACTATGGTTGGCCAATGTCGCGCGGGGTCAACCCCTGGAACGCGATCTCTTGCAAGAAACCGAGGCTTGGCGCGTCCATGTGGAAGAAAACCGTTGGATTCAACCCCTGGCAGTCCACCTCAAAAGCAAACCCGTGAATGGGCACCGGGTGGCGGATCCGCAGGAACTGCTTCACACCGTGTATTTGGAACTTCCCGAAGCGCTGGAGACGAACCAAACCGTGCAAATTTCTCCTTGGGCCCTCAACACCCGTGCGGAAACCGTGCCGCTGGAGATGGACTTCAAGCAAAACCGCAACGAAGCCCTCCAAGTTTCACAAATCGGATACCGCCCGGACGATCCCTTCAAATCCGCGACCCTGTCCATGTGGCTGGGAACGGGCGGGGCGCTTTCGTTTGATGATCTCGTCGGCCAACCGTTTTATTTGCTGCCGGAAGGTGGGGGCGATCCCGTGGAGGCCGGGCAAATTCACAAGGCCCGCGACGTTTCCGAAATCGAATCCAGCTTCCGCAACGCCCGCAACCATAGTCACACCCATATTTACCATCTCGATTTTTCCAATTTCAGCCAGACCGGCACTTGGCGGGTATATGTGCCCGGCGTGGGGGTGAGTTTCCCCTTCCCCATTGAAGAAGATGCCTGGGCATCGGCCTTTCGCACCTCCATGATGGGCTTTCTGCACCACCGCAGCGGCATCGAATTGGGTCCGCCTCTCACCGACTACATTCGCCCATTGGGATTTCATCCCGATGCGGGCACACGCTTGTTTCAGGCGGACGTGAGTCGTCTGGACGGCGAGTCCGCGGCCATTTTCGAATCGCTGAACCGTCTCCGCGACACCCCGCCCGAAGTTCCCGAGGCGTGGGGCGGGTATATGGACGCCGGGGACTGGGACCGCCGTTCCATGCACATGGTGGCCTCGTTTTTACAGCTTGAGTTGCTGGAAATGTTCCCGGAAGCCTTTCAACGCATTCAACTCGCCGTTCCCGAATCCGGCAACGGCCTGCCCGACCTGCTCAACGAGGCGTTGTGGAACATCGACTTTTACCATCGCCTGCAAATGGAAGATGGCGGCGTTCGGGGCGGCGTGGAGTCCACGGAACATCCACGCGACGGAGAGGCCAGTTGGCAGGAATCGCTCCTCGTGGGCGTGTTTTCCCCCGACCCCAACAGCAGTTACTGGCTGGCCGTCAACGGCGCCAAGGCCGCGGTTTTGCTTCGGGACTTGGACGCGGACCGCGGCGAAGCGCTGGCCGAAGCCGCCGAGCGAGCTTGGAACTGGGCACGTGAAAACGAGCACATCCTTCTCGATCCCGGCGAAGGCGTGACCCGACGCTGGCAGGACGTGGAGGAATTTCATTGGGTGCGACGTCTCGCCGCTTTGGAGCTATATGCCCTGACGGGATCCCGGGAATATCATGACGCCTTTGCCTGGGACGAACTCATTCTCGAAGGCGACGAAAACGACCACCGCATTCACCGCCACGTTCTGTTCCGCTACGCGACTCTGCCGCCCTCCCTTGGGGACGCGCATCTTCGCACTGCCGCGAAGGAAGCCATCGTGGCGCTGGGCGAAATCGCGTTGCGCTTTCAGGCGGGCAATGCCTACCATTTGGCCACCGACGCCCCCAATCTGCCGCTCATGGGCTATGTGGGGTATTTTTCCGTGCCCGGCATGATCACCCCCATTCTTCCGCGCGCCCATTTCCTCACCGATGACGAACGTTTCCTGGCCGGCGCCGTGGGGGCTGCGAATTTTTCCGCCGGCGCCAACCCCAACAACATGGTCTATACCACGGGCGTTGGACGGCGCCAGCCTCAAAACCCATTGCACATCGACAGCAGATACACCGCCCAACCTGCCCCCGCGGGCATCACCGTGTACGGTCAATCCGATCCGCAAATGAATTACGGCTTCAATGAATGGGTGCACACCTGGCAACTCACCGATTCCGTGGTTCCCCCGTCAAGAACCTGGCCCACCGCCGAAAGCTATTTCGACATCTTTCTCTGGCCCGCGCAAAGCGAATACACCATTCACCAGACCATCGGCCCCACCGCCTATCACTGGGGATATCTGGCCGGGCGCGCGGCGCGTGACCCGGAGTAATCCCTTTGCGACCTTATTCCAAAATATAGAGAAGCCGATTTGCGAGTCGCTCGCCCACCCGGAGATTTCGCTCCACGCTCATGCTTTCCAACTCGGCGTAATCGCCCTCACGTCCAATCGCCACTGCCAAGGAACATCCGCCATCGGGCAGTTCCCCGGGTTCGTTCCCGTTTTCCACCAAAATCCGAAGCGTCCCGCCCGCATTCGTCCCCTCGATCCACAACCCATCGGTTCCCAATTTGGCCCTTTTGGCCTTTTCGACTTCGAGTTGTACCTCTCCGTCCAGAACCTGCAAGGCGCCCTCTTCGGGTTCCGGCCCCTGAATGCGGCGCCACCCCTGCTCGTGCCGACTGTTTTCCGGACGTTCAAGCCGTACCTGCCGGGGTGTGTCCATCTGGGCAATTTGCCAAAGGCACACCACAATATCCGAGGGTGCCTGACGGATCAGACTTTGCTCCACGATCAACACGCCGGGACGATCGTCCGACAGTTTCAAGATGCGGCTCACACGAATGTTCAGCGGTTCGCCCACATCCAACCGCATATGAATTTCTTCCCGCCCCTCCGCGTCCTGGCGAATTTCCGCCGACCAGGCCACCGGTTCGAATTCAGACGGAGGCGGCCAACGCCGGTCCACCCCCAACGCTTCCCAATGATCCTGGGGAACGGGCCAAAGCCAGTCCCCTCCGTAATTGTTCCATGCCCAACGGCCCGGCGGCACTTGGGTCGTCCCGACAAGGGTCTTGTCCTGACGCAAAAGATTCGGCCCCTCCCCTGTGGACAAATACACGATCCGCCCTATTTCCGGGGCGACCTGGACCCGCACATTTTCATTTGAAAGTGTCAAAACCTCATGCCAGACGGCTTCGCCCGCGCCAACACGGAACGAAAAACACTGCATCCATAGAAAAACCGTACAGATCCATTTCATGTAGGCAAACATAGGCGTTCCCAAATAAAATGGAAAACCACAAATTTTCAAACTGTTGAATGGACTCGCCATGAGAAACCGAATACAATAAAATGCATCATGCGCGTCACCTTAAAATCGATTGCCGACAAAGCAGGGGTCTCCGTCTCCACCGTTTCGCTAGCCCTGCGGAATGATCCGCGGATCAAAGAATCCCGCCGCAATGAAATCAATGCCTTGGCACGGGAAATGGGGTATACCCCGAACCCCTTGCTGTCCTCCCTCGCCTCCCGTCAGTTTCGCCATTCGGAAACTTTCGAGGGCCTCGGGATCGCGTATCTGACGTATCTGCCGAATCTGGGAAGCAAAGCCAACGCAAATTTTCCGTATGTCACCGCGTACATGGATGGCGCCGCGCCCCGCGCCAAGGAACTCGGGTATCGGGTGGAACACTTCGAACTCAGCGCCCAGAAATCCCTCCCCGCCCTCGGGCGCATGCTCTATCAGCGGGGGTTCGCAGGCGTTATCTTGGGACCCGTCCGGGAATTGAAGGTCGAACTGGATTTCCCCTGGGAAACATTCTGTGTCGTGGCGTGCGGAGGGGTGGAACCTCATTTGGCCCGAAGATTCCATTGGGTCAAAACGGATTTTTTCGGGGTCACCCGTCGCGCCTGCCAACGGGCCTGGGATGCGGGATACCGGAACATTGCCGTGGTGCTCGCGGAACAAACCGGGGAAATCGAGGAAACCGACCACCGGCTGGGCGCGGTCCTCACCACCGGACAACGCATGAACCCGGAGAAAAAAGTTCCGGTGTTCACCTACAAACAAACGACGCCACGCGATCAAATCCCCGCCTTGAAGAAAAAATTTCTGACTTTCGTCAAAAAACACCATCCGGACATCGTGATTGGATACAGCTTGGAATTTTATTACGCCCTGATCGAAGATGGTTTCCGGGTACCCGAGGATATTGCCTACATCAGTCTTCATATCCGCCCCAACGATACTTGGTACGATCCGCTCAGCGGCTACTGCATCAACCAAATGAAAATCGGACGCGCCGCCGTGGACCAGGTGGATGCGCAAATCCATTACGGAATCCGCGGTCCGGTCGATGAACCCCGCACCATCCTCCTGATGCCGGATTGGTTGGAACGGGAATCCTTCGCGCCCAAACTTGCGACCGCGAAAAGCAAGGATTGAGCCGCCGTACCCCTGATGATTCAACAGATTGAATTATCCTGGACTGCACAAGCACGCCGGGTCGGGGTAGAATTTCGGGCATGAAATTACTTCCCCTTGCGTTTCCCGGTCTTTTGTGTTTGTTGTCCGTCTCCCTTGTCACGGGACTGGAGAACTGGCCCCCGGCAGGGCTTTCCGGGGATGACATCGTCTACGTGGTCCCCATTGAAGTTGAGTCCGTGAGCGACGCCCCTGTGGGAATCACCTTCCGCATCCACAATACCGCGTACGCGCTGGATGTGTACCGCAAGCTGCCGCACGAAACAAGTTGGGGCAACAAAATCACCACGATTTCCGCCGGAACCGAAACCTGGACCCACAACGCCACCGGCGGTCCACACGCCATCACCGTGGGCACCGCCTACGAATACCGCTTTCACGCGCAGGGCGTGCCCTCCGCCTGGGACAGCGCCCACGTCCGCACCCATGTGATGGCCGGGATCAACGTGGACCGCTCCGGGCCGCGAGGCCGGGTGGTTCTGGTGATGCCGGAATCCATTCAGGAACCGCTGGCCCCGGAAATCGCCCGCTTCAAACAGGATCTTGTCGGCGACGGCTGGACGGTGCACGATGTCCTCACCCCCGACGGACGGGACAACTGGACCTGTGCCCAGGACGGGCATCATGTGGGGATTCGGAATGAAATTATCGGCATTTACAACGCCCATCCCGGAGAAGTGAAACATGTGATCCTCCTTGGCCGGGTGCCGCAGCCGCGCTCCGGGCAGCGGGTGTATTACCGTCCCGATGGTCACGGGGATCTCGGCGCGGTCGCCGCCGACATGTATTACGCAGACGTGGACAACACCTGGACGGACAGCCTCACGCTCAGTTCGCCCGGTACGGTCAACAACGCCTGGCAAAACGTCCCCGGAGACGGACGTTTCGACCAGTCCCATTTCCGTCATTTGACCGAGGCCTTTGAGATGGGCTGGGGCCGCATCGACTTCCGCGGATCGGTCAACGGCGGAGACGAAATCGGCGCCCTGCGCAACTACCTCGACAAACTGCACGACTACAAGCACGCCCAAAACGGCTTCGTGCCGGGCCGTCGCTCCATCGTGCGCGACGCGGGTTCGCTCTACAAACACGTGCAGGAGGAATTCTGGAAAACCATCACCCCGCTCTCCGGCATGGAGAATCTGGAGTACATCACCGGAAACGATCTGCCCAATTCCGCTGGACAGCCGGAGGCGCAGTATACCTATGACAACGGACCTTATCTATACTTCTTCATGGCCGGCAACGAGCCGAATCAGCCCTCCGACAACAGCCGCGCGGTTTTCTGGACTGGATTCAAGAGTCATATGGGCTATCACGATCTCACCAGTTGGACCCGCTCCCGGTTGGCGGAACCAAACGGTTGGACGCTGAGCTGGACCTTCGCCCCGCCGCGCGGTCGGTATGTGTACCACCGCATGGCCCTCGGCGGCACCATCGGCGACATGATGAAGGCCACCATCAACAACCAAAACAGCAGTTCCGGTCTCTACGGCTCCGCAGTGAAGAATTACATCAACGGCGCATGGACGGTGCAGAGCCCTTCCGGCGCGACCAACGACTACGCAGGCTACACGTTTCACAACCACATGGGGGACCCGACCCTGCGCGACCAGATGATCGCCTCTCCTTCGTGGGTGCGGGGTCGTTTGCTCAACGGCGGCAGCCAGGTGCATGTGGAATGGCAGGCCTCGCCCGACGCCACCCACGGCTATGATGTTTACTCCGCGCCGGATGTGCTGGGGCCCTTCACCAAACGCAACGGGTCCCCGCTACACGTCAATGCCACCAGCGGCGAACTCTCCTGGACCGACACCGCCCCGCCCTCCGATCCAGTGGTGTACATGGTCCGCGCATTGAAGATGGAAGACACGCCCAGCGGCAGCTACCTCAACGCGTCCGTGGGCCGCATGGTGGAGGTGGACCGAAGTCCCGCGCCCTTCGCCATTGTTACCGCCGAACTCCCCAACGCCTATCTCGGATCCTCCTACGACGTTCAACTCGAAACCTCGGGCGGCAACCCGCCCGCCATCTGGACGGTCACCTCGGGGACACTTCCCTCCGGGCTCAGTCTTTCCTCCTCCGGCCGGATCACCGGAACCCCCGCCAACGCGGGCGCTTTCACGCTGACCCTGCAGGCGGAAGATCTGCTCGGGGCCACCCAAAGCCGGTCCTTCACCCTCGACGTGGACATGTTCTCCACCTGGACCCTCCTGCCCAACGGAGATTTCGCCGCACCTCCCCACAACACCGGATCCGTGAACCAATGGTTCTCCGGCAATTGGCAGCATCCCGCCACCCCGAACTCACAGTGGGACTACGATGCGGAAAACCAGTGGGCGGTCACCTATCGCGACGGACGCACCGGGGCGCAGCCCGGTCTCGTGTACGTCTATCAAGACGACTTTGCCCAAACCGGCGCGGTCTCCTTCCGCCATGACCTCATCAACACCGACGGCAGCGGCAAACCCAACACGATGTACGTGCGCATCTACGGGATCAACGGCGACTTCTCCTGGGATCATTGGAACCTCGGGTCCAATCCCTCCGGAGACGCAACCCTCTTGCACATCTCGGAAATCACCGGGTCCTTCGACTGGACGACCTTCGAAACCCCGGCCCTGCCCGTGGGCGACGGCTACGAATTCTACGTGCTTCGTTTCTATCCCACGGATGTCACCACCGCCGAAGGCGACTTCATGGCGATTGACAACCTGTACATGTCCGCCGCCGCCCCGCCGCCGGTCTTTTACGATGTGACCTTTTCCGCCGGGACCAACGGCTCCCTCGAAGGGACTCTCAGCCAAACTCTCGTCGGCGGCGGCAGCACCGAAGCGGTCACCGCCGTGCCCGATCCCGGTTACGAACTCTCCCAATGGACTTGGACCGGCGGCGGCACCTCGACCGACAACCCCCTGGTGATTGCCAACGTCTCCGACGACCTTGCGGTCACCGCACATTTCCAGCTTTTCAACAACCCGCCTGTCTCCGCCATCACTTCCCCCGAGGACGGCGCGTCCTTCCCCGTGAACACTGCGATCTCGTTCAACGGCACGGGCTCCGACCCCGAGGACGGCGAGATCACCGACGCGGTGTGGGAATCCTCGATTGACGGCGTGTTTGAACCCGTCGGCGGAAGCTACAGCGGACTCAGTCACGGCGAACACTCCATCATTCGCACCGTCACCGACAGCGGCGGCAAGACCGGCAGCGACAGCATCACCCTCACCATTTTGGAACCCCTTGTCCGCGTCGCCGTGGCCGATGCCATGGTGCGGGGGGACGGCGGCAATGCCGACACGAATTATGGATCCGCCACCACCATCCGCACCCGCAGCAGCGAATCCGCCGAAGGCTTGTACCGCTTTGATGTCGACAACGTGCCCGGCACTCTCTTGTCCGCCACATTGCGGCTCAATCTTTCCGCGAACGATACCGGGGCCATCAACGTGATGGAAGTCGCGGACAATTCCTGGGGGGAAATGACGGTGACCTACAACACCCGTCCGGATTACGGCGAAATCATCGGACAAATGTCAGGAGAGGGCGTGGGGCAGAACAACTTCATGGAATTGGATGTCACGAATTATGTTTTGAGTCGTCTTCCGGACGGGCAGGCCTCCTTTGCCACCACGGGAACCGGCATGCTGGTCCGGGTGAATTCCCGTGAGGTGGCGGCGGCCGAGCGGCACCCGCAACTGGTGATCGTGTATACCCTGGAAGACATCAATCTCGAACCTTTGGTGGAAATCACCTCGCCCGCGAACGAAACCGTGGTCTTTGCCGGGGACGAGGTGATCTTTGAAGGCACGGCCCTCGACCCGGAAGACGGGGACTTGACCGCCGCCGCCGTTTGGACCTCCTCTCTGGATGGACCTCTGGGTAGCGGAGGCGCACTGAGCCTGGACACCCTTTCCGTCGGCGAACATCTGATTACACTTTCCGCCACCGATTCCGGCAACGCGACCGGCAGTGATCAGATCGTTCTCACGGTCCTGGAACCCGCCACCACCGAAACCGTGATCCTGGTAGCGGAGGCGGATACGGATGTGCGGGGGGACAACCCGGACACCAACTACGGAGAAAGCACGGTCCTGCGGACGCGGGGAAGTCAACAACACGAATCCCTCTACCGCTTTGATCTTTCCGGCGTTTCAGGAACCATCGTGTCCGCCACACTGCAACTGACCCTTTCCGCGAATGACACCGGAACCCTGGACATACACGGGATTGCGGACAACAGCTGGGAGGAAATGACGGTCACCTTCAATACAAAGCCCGCATATGGCGATGTCATTGCTCAGATGGTCACCGGCGGGGTGTCCGGCACACAACACGAGGCGGATGTCACCGCATATGTGGCCGCGCAACTCGCCGAAGGAAAGGTGAGTTTCGCCACCACATCCGCAAACTTCGTCCGCATGCAATCCCGTGAAGTGAGCACAGAGGCAAACCGTCCGCAACTCACCGTCGTCTATTCGGTCGGAGAGACATCCAACACGCCTCCGACCGTCGCCATCACTGCCCCGGCTGACAACACCACCGTGACGGAAGGCGACAGTGTCACGTTCACCGGCACCGCCACCGATGCCGAAGACGGGGACATCACCGCCAACGCCACCTGGACCTCCTCCCTCGACGGCGCGCTCGGCAGCGGCGGCAGTGTCAGCACAACAACGCTTTCGCCCGGCATTCACACCGTCACCTTCGAGGTCACCGATTCCGGCGGGCTGTCGGATATGGAACAGATCAGCCTGACGGTCGAGGCCGCCCCCTCGGTCCCCGCTGTGCCCCCCGGATACGTGTCGGTGCTGGACTTCGGGGCGGATCCGAGCGGGCAGACCGATTCAACCGCCGCGCTTCAAGACGCCATCAATCACGGCATCGCCCATCAGGTGGCCGTGTGGTTCCCGGCGGGCGAATACCGGATTTCGGAGCGCCTGATTGCGGATCAGCCCGATGACGATCCTGACTACCCCGCCGTGTTGATTGGTTCGACGGCGGACCCTTCGCAGCGGGCGGTGATTGTGCTCGCCGCCAACAGCCCCGGCTTCAACAATCCCGACGCCCGCAGGGTGATGCTGCATTTCTTCAACCGGGGGACGGCGGACAACGAAAGCGGGGAAAACACGCTCTACAACCAGGCCGTGATCGGCATCGATTTCCGGGTGGAATCCGGGAACGACGGGGCGGTGGCGCTGCGCATGCAGGGCGCGGAGGGGTGTACCATCCAGGATGTGCACATCGACCTTACTCAGGGCGGCCACACCGGAATCTGGGGCGTGCCCGGCTCCGGCGGCACCACCCACCAGGTCACTGTCACCGGCGGCGTGATCGGCGTGGACACCCGTAAACAAAATCTCAGCGGCGGCGGTTCCCAGCCCACGGTGACGATCACGGGTTCCGGTTTCGTCGGCCAGTCCGATGTCGGGGTGTGGGCCAGCACCCGCGGGGCCATGGTGCTGGTGGGGGCGCATTTCGAACGCGACACCCCGGGGCCGGTGTTGCGTTTGCAGCGGCATCACGCCGAACAGCCCTTCGACGGCACCCTGCAAATGGTGGATTGCACCGTGGTTCACAGCGTCCACCACCCGGACAACACCGTGATCGACATGCCCGCCGGTGAAGGCCGCAGTTTTTATCTGGAAAATGTTTTCGTGCAGAATGGCGAGCGGATTTGGACGGAGGACGCGCCTGCGAATCCCTCCGGCTGGATGCGGTTCGTCCGGCTGGCGGCGGAAGTGCGGCCCGGCAGCCAAAGCTGGGGACAGCCCATGGAGGTCGTTTGGATCAATGGACTCACGCGGGAAGGTATTCTCCTGGAATCCGAGGCGGATGCGGCCCCGCCCGCCGATCTCCAAAGCCGCCATCAGTGGGCTTCGGAATTTCCCACCTGGGAAACATCGGGCGCGGTCAATGCCCTGGACCACGGCGCGGCGGGTGACGGGGTCACCGACGATCATGCCGCCCTGCAGGCGCTGATTGACGCGCACGACATCGTGTTCCTGCCCAAAGGGCATTACCGGGTGTCGAACACCCTGCATCTGCGTCCGGAGAGCAAACTCATCGGCGTGCACCACAACTACAGCGTCATTGAGGCACTCTCCACCCTGGACGACCGTTTTGCCGGCACCACCGAGGAGGCCGGGGATCGCCCCATCGTTTCCACAGCGGATGATGCCAACGCCGAGACGGTGCTCGCCTTCCTGCATCTCAAGCGTCATTATCCGCTGGCCCAGCACAACCCGACGCCGGTCGGCAACTACGCGCTGGAATGGCGATCCGGAGGCGACTCGGTGCTGCGCGGCGTGCGACTGGAGTCCCGTTCCACCGAAAACATCCGCCCCGATTTTGTGGCCTCCCAGTTTTACGGACTCGGGGGCGGGGTGAATGCCAACTACCCGCAGGATGATTTCCCCGAAGGCATGTGGGCCTGGCCGGGCTCCGAACCCACCGTACAGGTGCGCGGCAACGGGGGGGGACGCTGGTTCGGTTTCTGGGTGCACGGACGCCAGGCGCTGCGGAGTCATGTGCCTTTCCTGCGCGTGGAGGGTACCCGCCAACCCTTGCATTTCTATCACCTGCACCTTCAACAACAGGACAGCGTCAACCACGCCGAGTTTCTCGATGTGGAGAACGTCAGCGTGTACGGCACGAAATCGGAACTCAAGGGGACGCTGCTGTATTTTGAAGACTCACGCCACTTCCGCGTCTTCGGCAGCGGCGGACTCGCCTCGCCCGATCCGAACCGGCCCAAGCCCTATCTCTTCCGCTTCGTGGACTGCGACGATTTCCAGATCAGCGGTTTCGCCGAAACCGTGAACGCGGGGAACAGTGAATGGATCGGCGGCCCCTTCGACCGCTGGATCCATGCGAACGTCCTCGGCTGGAATTCCGTTCAAGACGCGCACGCCGGACGCCTGGACGTGGTCGTGCCTTCCACCTACCGCCCGGTCCTGTATCTCCGCACCCCGGAGATCGAACCTCCGCCCGGTCCCGTTGGCGCCATCTTCGCGCAGGACTTCAGCGGTTCGAGCCAAGTCGGCGACTATATCGGTTCTGACGATCATCTCTTTGATTTTATCGGCGTTGCAAACAGCGACAACCGCGCCACCCTTTCCATCACCGGAGGGCGGCTGCGCAACACCATCGCCTACAGCAACGATGAAAACGAGTCCCAATTCTCCGCCGCCCGCGCCACGCGCCGCACCGACCTACCCGTGGAGGAAAACTTCGCCGTGGTTCAGGCCGTCGTGCGCCTGGCCCCCGACAACTGGCCGGAGTCCGACACCACGTATTTCGGACTCAATGTCGGACAAAATTTCCGCGCCGGGATTTTCAATCCGGCCGGGGGAAGCGGCAACGGACCCGCCTTCGGCACCCTCAATCTGCAGGCCAGGGGGAGCAATCCCGGCGCGTTCCGCACCACCGGCTCCGGCGGCAACAGCGGCAACTTCACCGTGTTGGCGGACGGCGGTGTTTATGCTGTCGATGTGGTGTTCGCCGCGAATGGCGGCACCGTGCCGCGGACCTTCCCCTCCCCCACCGGGTCCCACACGCTGCAGCCCGGGCGGGTCAGTGTCTGGATAAACGGAGCGCTCCACATCGACAACACCGGCGAAAACGTCAGTGCCGCGGAAATCGTCAATGTTTCCTTCAGCACCGGCAGTGGCACCGCCCAGGGCTATGAGA
>JAFIGC010000300.1 GCA_020831635.1 Verrucomicrobiota bacterium
CTGCGCCTAACCGGCGGCACGCCCTTTGGGAAAGCCCTGGACGCCAACAACGTGGTGAATCTGTATTTCGCGGACTACGGGACCTACCAGGGCGGTTTCTTCACGGATCTGGACAGTGATTTTTCCGCCCTCATTGCCAACGCGACATTCAACTTCTATCTGGAAACCCTGGGCGGATCGGTGAGTTTCGAAGGCAATGCCTACAATCCCTTCAGCCCGCTCGCCCTCTCCTTGTCCTCATTTTCCGTGGTGCAAGTGGCGAGCGCGAATTTCGCGGACGGCACCGTCACCAACGGCTGGACGATGGAATTCGTGGCCATTCCCGAACCGGGAACCTTGCTTTTGGTGGGAATGGCGCTGGCATCCCTGCTGGTGTTCCGCCGCCGCAAGTAAGGCAAAGGTTTCCCCAAACCCCGCTCTGGGGGGCATGTGCGTCAAGCTAGACTCCGTTCGAAAGGCCTACGCCAACGGCGTTCTCCCATACGCCTGAAATTTCTGTCGTAGACCCTGAGATTGTCGAAGGGTGACGCTTCGCGTCAACAATCCACCGTAATCGTTGTAAACAGCTCAATCATAGTCGCATATACTCATTATCTTGACGAATATGCCGGGGGAGGGGTGTCCCGCAGGATAAAAAGATTTGTCCCCAAATGGGGTATTTATAAGTGCGGTTTTCGGCTATAAATCCAACCATCAACGAAATGCGTGTCCTATAGGGGCCCGAGTCCTCGCAACACACACCACACATCGACGGAGACTTAAATGCACCAAAAAAACCTGATCCCCGGCAAACGTTCGAATTCCTTTCGGTTGGTAGCCCTCTTCGTTTTCGTGGCCCCCATGGGCCTTCAGGCGCAAGTCTATTGGACAGGCATCTCGGAGGATCAATGGGGGACCGCCGCGAACTGGACCAGCGACAAAGCAGGGACCACGGCTTACGGGCAGGCCCCGCAAACCGGCGACATCCTCGTCTTCCACAGCGACACCGCCGCCGCCGGAAACCAAACGGTCAACAATAACATGGTCGGTCTCTCCATCGGTGGAATCGACCTCAACCGCAATACCGCCCTCACCATCAACGGCAACGCGTTCACCCTGACCGGGGGCATCAACTTGGTGTCCGGGGCCACGGGGGCTTCCAATATCACCATCAACGCCGGCATCATCCTGGGCGCGGACACGTCTTGGACGCATAACAACCAAGGCGCAACCTTCAACCTGAACGGCCTGATCAGCGAGACGGATGGCCCCCGCAAAATCATCCTCCCCTCGCAGGCTGGCGGGGGAAGCAACAGAACGATCAACTTCAACCATGCCAACAACACGTTCACCGGGGGGATTGAGTTTGGCAACCGGCACGTGGTGATCAGCAATGCCCAGGGCGCGCTCGGATCCGGGGAACTGAAGTTCCTCAACGGTGGGTCCAACACCTCCCTGCAATTCTCGACGGTTGCCCAGACGGTGGCCAACACCATCAATCTCAATGGCCAAGCCAACGCGCGCGTGCACGCCAACGCACTCACCATCCACACTGGCACGATGGCCTGGGGCACCAACGGTAGTCTTGATAAGCAAGGCTCAAGCATCCTCCATCTGGCTGGCGCCGCCACGGGCACGGGCGGCACCACCATCAGCGGGGGCGGATTGTTCCTCGCCGGCATGGACAGGATCGCTGGCGGCAATCTCAACATCAACGCCGGCGTCTTCGTCTTCAACGGCACGACCGGGACTGGCAACGGCAGCGTTCAGGATTTCACGACTGCGCGAGGCCTCACCACCGGCACCGACGCTGGCGAATGGCAGCTGGGCACGAGCAACAATGCGGGATTCGCCTCCCGCAACAACACCGCCGTCCTGGGTGCCGGCTTTGGCTCCGCGAGCAACTTCTTCGACCGCAACTTCACTCTCGGATCGACAGTGCGGGATAATGCGGGCAACTTGTTCGCCAATGCCGGTGTGACGATTGATCAGTCGACAACGTTGACGGCTGACCGCACCATCACGCTGGCCGCAACCGGCGTCTCCTTCGGAGGCAAGGTCAGCCACCCTGAATATCGAATCAATGGCCTGAGCGGAGCAGGCGCGCCTGTTTTCGTGGCCAATGCCAACCTCGGCAGCGGAAATCCTGGCCCGGGCAATCGCAACGCCGAAGTGGTGCTTGGAGGCACCAATCATTGGACGGGGGGACGTTTCGTCGCCCTAAACGGCAACGCCAGCTCGATCAACACCGGTGCAGGCGGACTGTTGGTGGCAGACAACAACGTTTTTGTCCGGTTTGCCAACAACGCAGCGCTGCCAACCGGCAACGATGGCAACACCGCCCACCTTGCGGCACTCCGTCGCAATGTGGAGGGCGGTGGCTGGGGCTTCATGCTGACCGGCGGCGACACGTACGAATTGCCCACCGGCTACCGTTTCCTGATCGGTGGCGAACGCACCGGCAGCTTCGGCTCGAGCGGAGGCGATGCCACACTTGTCAATTCCGCCATCCACGCCCACCGCATCAACAACCAGAACCCGCTCGACGGCAATGGCGTTCCCGGGGGGGGGATGATCATGCTGGTTCGGGACGGAATGCTTACCCTGGGAACAGCGGGAAATCCTGTTACCCTGGCTTCTTCATTCAATGAGGGAACCGGTGGTTCCGATCCGCAGAACGCGACGGCCATTTCACTCAGCACGGGCAATGTCATATTCAGCAAGTTCGGCGAAGGCACATTGGACCTGGCCAATATTGTTTACGCGGGTGCCAACGCGGATGCGGTCGGGCAGTTCAGGTGGATCCTTGCGGAAGGAGCCGTCCGTGCGGATGCCCATCTCATGTCCACGGATGGCACGGGCACGGCCCTTGAACTGCGGGGCGGTGTCTTGGAAGCCAATGGCAGCTTTACACGCGCGCTCGGGACCGGACGGGGTCAATTCCGTTTTAACAGTGGTTCGACCCACAATGGAGCCGTGGCGGAGGGCGGTGGCGGGTTTTCAGCACATGGCGGGGACCTGACCGTCAACATCGGCGGGGCGGCGGCCTCTTTCAGCTGGGCCGCCACAAACTTCGTTCCCAACAACACCCCCCTGATTTTCGGCTCCCAGACCGCCGATGGGGTGGTCACCTTTGAAAACGGCATCAACTTCAACAATGCCCTCCGGGAAATCCGTGTCCAAGCAGGCCGTGGTGGCGACAAGGCGGTGATCAGCGGAAATCTCACCGGCACGGGATCCTCCGGCTTCCTTAAGACGGGTGACGGGGTGTTGGAGCTGACAGGAATCAATACCTATCTCGGTGGCACATTCGTCAACGGAGGCATCCTCCTGATTAACGGCAATCATTCCGCCGCCACCGGCGCGGTCACCGTTGCCGCTGGCGGGACCTTGGGCGGATCCGGTCGCATCGGCGGCGCGATTCTGGGCGCGGGGTTGGTCAGCCCCGGCAACAGTCCCGGCATATTCACCGCCGTCTCCGTGACCGGTTCCGAGGGAACGGACTTCGCCTTTGAATTCGGACAGATTGGCGCGCCGACCTGGTCGGCCGCCGCCGCCAGCGGCAACGACGTGCTGCGCCTTA
>JAFIGC010000297.1 GCA_020831635.1 Verrucomicrobiota bacterium
TCCGCATGACCCCAACGGGGTCCAACCCGTCAGCCCGGCGGCAACGCCCCGGGAAACGTCCCACCCTCCGTTTGCCGACCCAACAGGGTCGCACGCCTCCACGGAGTCATGCAAAGCAAATGAATGACGCCCCCATGGATGCCCCACATGATTCCCGGTTGACATCTTAACCATATTTCTGCAAGGTCACGCGTCTGAACCAAATGAAAGTCATCCATGCCAAAGAACGAAGCCTCCATCGAAATCAACCGAAGCGCCGTGGAGGTGTTTGATGTCATTCACGATTATCCGCGACGCCTGGAATGGGACAGCCTTCTCCGAAAAGCCGAGCTGTGTGACGGGGCACGGCGAGCGGATTTGGGCGTCCGTTCCGTTTGTGCGGGCAAATGGTTTTTGGGCGGCATTGCCATGAAAACCGAATATATCTCTTTTGAAAGAGGCGAGGTGGCCGCCGTGAAAATGGTGAACCACCCTTTGTTCTTCCGAAATTTCGCGGCCACCATCCGACACGAAGACATCGGAGAGAGAAAATCCATCACCCGATATATTTATAATTTTGATGCGAAGCCCAAACCGCTTTCCGCTGTCTTAGAGCCGATCTTGGATCGTATCTTGCGAAAGGAAACCCGCAAAAGGCTCGCGTCCCTGAAAAAATACATGGAAACACCGGGGAATAGCGCATGAGCAAATGGCTTCCTCTGTTCTTCATTGTATACTTGGCCACGGGTCTCCTGCTCATCCCGTTGGCCAAGCGGCACCCCAAATACTTTGGTCCGGCCAAGGAGCTGACTGATTACTCGCTTGTGCTTTCCTTTCTCTGGCCTGTCGTGCTTATTCTGGGTCTCTTTCTTCCCTCTCTCACGCTGGAACAGAAACTGGACGCGGTTTCGAACGGGGATGGGGAATCCGAGACGTGGCCCATCGGCGGAGAAGCGCTATGCCTTTGCGATCTGCGGCCGTGTGGGAAAATCGAAGTGAATGGACAAAGTTATGATGCTACCTGTCTCGAAAACTTCATTCCAAAAGGCCGCATGGTGAAGGTCTTGAAAAAACAGGGCTACAATTTTATCGTAGAGGAGATCGACAAATGAAAGTCTTTCCAAGAATCTGTTGTATCAGCCTCAGCATTCTTTTTCTTGGATGTCCAACTATCCGTCATCCGGCTTCAACGGTTCCTCCCGGATCGCCGTTTGGAGATACCCCCGAAGGAACGGTCCGTCATGTGCATTCTGGAATGGAGTTCCCTGCTGAGAAGGCGAAATTCACAAGGACGGGTGTCCGACAATATGACGCGCGGGGGTTGAATGTAAGCGCCGCTTATGATTTTTTCTCTCCCCGGATCGCGGCCACGGTGTTCATCTACCCCACGCCTCCAGTGCGGTCGATTGGGTCACCGCCAGCGGTCATCGAAGCTGCGCGCGGCCGAATCGCGGAGGGCGTGTTTCGTGGAGCCATGGGGGAGATCACTCAGGCGCATGGCGACGCGGAGTTGCTGGAAGAACGAGAAATCCCGGCAAGTGATGATGGATTTGACCGCCCTGGTTATTTCGCCCGTTTCACGTACACGGCAAATTTTGCCGGCCGTCGGCAAACGGTCGAATCGCTCCTATATACCTTTTCTTTTGTCGATGATCGCTGGACCGTGAAATACCGGATCACGTATCCAGCCAAGAGCGATGCCACCAATGCCGTCGAACGGTTTTTGGGTTTTTGAAACATGGGGCATGGCATGGATGCAGAGCCAAATCATGCAAAATACCTGTTGCTATTTTCTGTTGCTATTTGCCGAAATTACGTCTGGAGGCGGTGCGTTCATGGAGATATGCGAGTGATGATTATCTTTACGAAAGTAAGGATATACGATTAGCCATCAGGGTTTCATCCCTAAAGTTGACAAAACTTCTTGACGTTCTCCCAGGGGATTTGCATGATACCCGAAAATCGCTCAATAACTTGTTACCTTCATTGTATGCAAAATCGTTTAAAACCCTGATTGTTCTGCCTATAAAATGCCTGCTCTCGATCTAAAATATCAACGTCCTACATCGCTTAGTGATCCGTTTGACGACTTCACTGAGGACATGCTCGCCGAGATTCTAAAGACACCGGACGAAAAGATGACACGGTGTCATTATCAGCATATTCTCGGCCCTTTTCTTCCTGCAGGAACCTACGAGGAAGCCGCCTATTTTCTGCCTCGCGCATTCGACCACATTCGAAGCCATGATGATGATGCACTCGATCTGGTCACTTCGTTGGCTTGGTTCATTTCGGAGTTTCAGCCGAGGCTTGAGTCCGATGGAACGATTGGGGTATGTCGTGACCTAATGGAAAGTTGTTTCGATCAGTGGACAGCGGAGTTTAAAGTAGTTCACTTCGATCATGCCGCCTGCCAAAAGAAGGGGTGGGGTCTTCGCTATTTCGACTACGTCAAGCACTCGGAGACTATTGCTGCAGGCACATGCGATCTCATTCGCTTCACCGCCAACGCAGATCTTGCAACTCGACTTTATCAACGAGTAGCGAGGGAGAGCGCAAGTCCGGTAGAGGCGGCTTGGTTTTTGGAGTTCTCCCGCCAGCATTTTTCCACCGCCGTTCGGAAGCCGCCTAAGCATGGAGAGATTACAAAGATCATAGAAGACCAGGAGATTGCGGAGCGTTCGGCACAGCTCGTTGCATCGGGACTGGAGGGCTTTGCTGATTTTCCGTCTTATTGGCGTGATACTTTCAACGGTTTGGCCATCGAGAGCGTCCCAATACCAGCCTGGGCAGAACAATAAAACCCACCGAACCGAGAGTACTCGGTCCGATGGTTTAAAGCGTTATCTGATTTTTAACGAAACCTCTGACAGAAAGCAAAAGCCAATACAATGGATTACCGCAACCTAATCATTCAATTGGCCGTCCGATTGTGCATCGGAATACTTATGCTGTGGGCTCTTTCGTTCACAGTCAAAACTGAACACACAACCCTCGGTCGCTCATTCTTAACGAATGTACTCCTCTCTTTGCCCCCAGTTATGCTTATCTTGCTTGCTTTGAAAGTCTTTGACGCAACAGGATTCTCTATCTCCGTGCCTGCTTCCAGCCCAATGGGTGTCTTATCCCTTGGACTTTTTGTTCTTTACATGGCTTTTTCATTTGGGCTCATTCAACGGATGTATAAGATATCTATCCCAGAAACGGTCTGGATATATTTGACCTTAGCCATGACACATCTTTATGTAGGAAAAATAGCTGCGTTTTTTTCATAAGAAATATCGCAGGTATTTTGCGATCCTGGTTTCGTCCCCACATCATCCTTCCCATCATGGCGGTGCTGTATTTGGGGGTACCGCGCCACTTCACATTCCAGACCTCAAATTTAGAGCTGATTATTACAAATTGTAACACAGAAACCAATGCTTGGGAGAAAACATAACCATGCCCCTACCGCCCCATTTTCCGTGCGGCCCTCCGGGACGCCCCTGATCTTTGGGACCGGGTCTCGGGGGGGGGGGGGGGGGGGGGGGGGGGGGGGGGGGGGGGGGGGGGGGGGG
>JAFIGC010000061.1 GCA_020831635.1 Verrucomicrobiota bacterium
CCTGCTCTTTTCCGACGCCCTTATGCAAGACGGCATGGAACTGATGAACGATCAGTTGCTCACCGCCCTTCTCTGTTTGTTTCTCGCGGCCCTGGCCGCCTCACGCCGCGTTCCCGCCTTGCTCCTTTATTGCGGCCCCCTCATTGCCCTGGCCTGGTACGGAAAAGGCTCGCAAATCATACTCATTCCCTTTCTCGCCGCCGGCACCGCCCTGCTGCACGGTCCGAAATTCCTGCTGCGCCGCGAATTTCTGGGCGCACTCCTCTTTGCCCTCGTCCTCATGTTTCCCCGGCTCCAGGCCAATGTCCGAAATTTCGGACGTCCCCTGCACAGCACCCAAAGCTACGTGAGTTCTTTTTTCGGCCTTTCCCGGGGGGTTTGGAACCATTGGGACAACGGATTTTATTCCATTCATTGGAACCAAGACCCGCCCGGACTTCGCAACCGCTTTGATCACCCCACCCTGCATCAGCGCAGCATCCGCCGAAACACCGAAGCCATCCTGCGGGGTCACCTGCTGGGGCTGGACGCGGAGACCGACGATTGGTCGAAGCTGGGACCCAAAACCGAATACTGGGCGACGGCCCTCCTAAATCGCGATCAGGTCCACCCCCTTCGGAACATCGCCGCAGACGTGCCCGAAGCAGATCCCGACACCCGCCTCCCTTGGTTTTCGCGCCTGCAAATCCTGGGACTGGCCTGGGGCGCCGCCGCCACCCTGATTTCCACGGGCGTCTGGATTTTCCTAAGATTCAGAAAAAACGCCCCGCCCGGCGGCGGATTCGCCGACCCGGCCACGCTGGTCTTTTGCTTTGTGGCGGTGCAGGCCGTATTTGTCATCTTGTTCTGGGAAGCCATGCTCCGGCTCACCTTCCCCGCCGTTATTCCCGCCCTGGCCCTGCCTTGGACCCTGTTGGGCGTTTCCATCGACGCCCTCAAACGCCTGCGGCGTCGCTACCTCAAAATCCCCACGCCCGCCTGGGCCGCACCCGTGCTCACCCTGCTGTTTTCCATGGCCATCCTCTCCAATTTTCACGCCCGGGCCGCCGCGCTTTCCCTGGCCCAGCGGCAAAGCCTTCGCCGTCCGCCCCCGGACGAACCCAGATATCCGGCCCTCAAAGCCTTGGGTGAACGCATGGCCGAAACCCTCCCCGCCGACGCCATCCTCATGTGCCGCAACCCTTGGCAAACCCTCTGGTACGCCCCCGAAACCTACCGCGCCATCGGACTGCCCAACGCCCGTCCCGCCGAATTGCTCGCCATCGCCCAACACTACGGCGTCACCCATTTGGTGTTGGACCGGAACCGTCCCGGACTCCCCCAATTCATCCGCCAAAATCCCGAAGTCTTTGAATTGGTCCTTCGCGGACGCCCCCCCGTATATCAAATTCATTACGACAAACTGCCCCAAGGCTTCCTCACCCCCCTCCACGAAATCGAACCCCTCTGGGACGCCCGAACCGGCATGAGAGACGAAGAAGAAGCCCTGCGCGACAGATCGAACCCGGAACCTTGATGAAACACACCCTTCAAACACTGCAAATCCTCACATGCGTCTTGGCAGGGGTTTTCATATACCACGATTCATCCGTCTGTTGGTAAAGAAACCATGAAATCGATTGATGCACCACACTATCTTTTGAAAGTCGGTCTTCGCCGTGACAAAGTGACTTCGTTCAGCGAATATCCATTTTCGCTTCCTGTGGTCCGGAACCTCAAATCGATAACCTTTCACCCAAAGGTAACTTTTCTGGTCGGGGAAAACGGTACCGGGAAATCCACACTCCTCGAAGCGTTGGCGGTCGCCAGCGGCTTTAATCCCGAAGGTGGAACCCGAAACTTCTCTTTCGCCACTCGTCAATCACACTCCCAATTACACAAAGCCCTCCTGATTTCCCGAGGTCTGACGCCGTACCGTGATGGCTTCTTTCTACGCGCAGAGAGTTTCTACAACCTGGCCACGGAAATCGAAAACCTCGATGCGGAGCCGGCCATGGCGCCACCATTGATCGGCGCATATGGCGGACGATCCCTGCACGAGCAATCCCATGGGGAATCCTTTCTTGCGCTGCTGCTTCATCGGCTCTCGGGCAAAGGACTCTATCTCTTCGACGAACCGGAAGCCGCTTTATCTCCCACACGGCAGTTGTCAGCACTTGCGCGAATCCATGAGCTGGTGGGATTGAAGTCCCAGTTCATCATCGCGACGCATTCGCCCATACTGATGGCCTATCCGGATGCATGGATCTACCAACTGTCGGACAATGCGATTGAAAGAGTGGCGTATACTGAAACGGAGCATTACGCGGTGACGCGATCCTTTCTCAATAAACACGAACAAATGCTTCGGGAGCTTTTGAAATGACGGGCGAGGACGAATATACCGAGAATATAAATCTGGAAAAGAGGGATCAGGACTTGGTCAGCAATGTACTGGCCTCTGGCAAACCTCTGCGCAAATTGCGTCCCGCTTTCCCTTCATGGGAAGCTGCCTTGCAACATTACGGAAAGATACAATCCGAAACGTATCGTGTCGGTCATGCCTCAGACACTTGCGAGAGCTGTGGAGCCTCTTCCCCGGAGTTGACGCAGACGATCCGTTGGTCTGCCAATGTCTACAAAGCAAAGTGGCTCTTCTGGTCTTTTCTGATCAGCCTGATCACTTCCCTGCTGGCCTTTACCGTGGAAAAATCGCTTTGCGTCTCTTTCACAACCCATCACAAGATTTGCAGGCGATGTCACCGCGCACAGCGAATCAAACAAGGACTCCACGCCCTGCTCCAACCGGTGCTTTTTGGTCTGCTCATTCTATCGCTTATCGCGCTAGTGCCCATGCTTGTGTTCGGGGCATATTTTGGATGGGAAGCTGGAGCAGTTGGTCTCCTTACCTTCGCCGCCGCGGCAGTTATTCTTGTTGCCGCATTTTTTGGGATGATTTCAATTTGTTCTCGCATCCCAAATCTACTTGTTTCCCGATGCCTTCGATCCATTGGACGCAGGCCATTTTCAGTGAGTGAAATCAAATGAAAGCAAGAGAAAGCGGCATGCCCGACGTGGGGTCTTGGCAGTCATTCTTCGACGCGGATTGCATGGTGGAAAAACTCGAATGCGCCGTGAATGGCGACGAAACCATTGCGGAGTTTGGTTCCGGGTACGGCACCTTCACATTCCCGGTGGCAAAGAAGACGACGGGCATCGTCTACGCCTTCGATATCGAACCGGATCTGGTCGATGCCCTCCAAAAGAAGGCGAAAGCATCAAAGACGGACAATCTCCATGCCCTGCAAAGGGATTTATACCATTATGGAATGATCCTGGACCGTCCTTACCCCGAATGAACATGCCGAAAACCAAACTCTTCTTCACACCTCCCACCTTTGCCGCTTTGATTCGCGGGCTCAAATGGTACGCGCTCGTGGCGTTCCTTCTGCCCTTTCCGGTGGCATATTGGAGAAACACGCTCTGGGTGGATGTCTTGGCCATTTTTTTCTTTCCAATCGCCGCGGATAAACTGGAACACACCCGAAATGCCCATGTGGCGGCATGGCTGTGGGCAATCACGACTATCTACTGCTTACTCACTTTCTGGCTGTTAACGGGTCTACTGCTCAACACCTTTGCATCCGCGGAGTTTTACCAACGGTCTCCCCCGGTTTGGGTGGCGGTACCGCTGATAGGCCTCTATGGGGTTTTCTCGATTTTGGGGTTGCGTTTGCTCAGGGGATTGCGTGTTTTACTGAAAAACTGCACCCTTGATCCCGACGGATTGAGTTGCTCACACACCCCAGGAGACAAAGAGGGACAATGATAGAAGCCCACACTCTTTATGAACGATATCAAGTTGCGTTGGGCAATTACACGGATCTCCGCGCAAAGGATCCGAGCCGTTGGCATCGGCCTGATGTTGACGCGTTTACGGAATTGCACCGTCTGATGCTTCCACACGCTGAGGCTGGGGACATGCATTGCCAGTATGCGCTTGCAGGCATGCACGAACTGGGACTCTGCTGCGATTCGGAGGAAGAGTACATGGCCGGGTATCGGGCTGCAAACGAAATGGCGACACGTTGGTGGACCATGGCCGCGATGCAGGGATTAGGGCCGGCGCTGGACAACCTCGTCACCTCGGGCGTGGGGGAAGAAGCGGAGCGAGTGAGAGAGTTGTGCCGCCGGCTTGAAAAGGATCGTCCCGATTTGGTGGGCACATCGCAGGGTATGCCAATCTATGGTCCGGCGTTTTTTCAAGAATTGCACGCGAAAGTCTTTGGACCGCTCAAAACCAGATGACGAAAATTGTATGCAAAGATGAGCCTGGCCACCGGTTATCGTGCGGCCCTCCGGGACGCTCACAATTCTCGTCTCCTTCCCGGGGTGAGCCGCAGAGGGTCGTTGACCTCCCCTCCGCAGCTTCACCCCGGGCTACGACCGTTCGCTCCTCCGGAGCGGGAGTTACAAGTGGAAATGCCCCGGGGCTCTCTAGACTGGGTAAAAATACGCATGATGCCCCGGAGGGGCAGACGGTCGTAGCTCGGGGTGCGGTCCCACATATCATGGGCGTCCCGGAGGGCCGCACGGAAACAGACGGATCGAATATGTTTCACCTGCCTTTTCAAGGTTTTCCTCCAAACCACGGGTGCAAAGGCGTGCGAACGGATGATTGAAATCAAAATGGCTTGTTCCCCCAACCATGGGTGGTATTCAAAGCAATTGACTTCCGGTCCGACTGAGGTGCCCAATGAACATATTTCTTCACTTCTTCAAAAGAAAAAAAATCCACACATTGAAAGACCCGGTCTTCGGACCCCTCACTTTTGAAAACAAGGTGTGGGTGTTTCTCCCGAATTCTGAATTCCGTGAATTCATGATCACGGTCGATGCGCCTCAGGAGGGTCCCAGTCACGAACAACGGGATTTTTTTCAACGGATATCCTTACATCTTCCCGAATATGAAACCAAAGCTCGTGAATACATCAAATCTCGGGCGGAACCGCACCCGGAAGTTGATGCACTATCCATCTACTCAGTGGAAATCGAAAACGTGGCATTAACAAGTCGGGAAGAATTCGTGCTGGAATTGGCTGACGCCGAGGCAACGGAGATCCATCGCGTCTCTTTTCGTCGCGGGGAATGCATTGACTATGGCGTTGATGACTAAATCCTCAAAAATGATATCCGTAGCTCACGCTCACCAGATGGGCTTCGAAATCATACTTGCCGTTAAAGAGGGGGTTTTCGTTGTCGTCAACCTGTCGACCTGAAAAGAGTCCAAGCGAGTAGGCGAAATCCAAGCGGTGGGATCCTTGAAAATACCCGGCGCCAATTGACCACACGCCTTGACTCTGTTCCGCGGTGGTGGGCAGCATGGTTCGGGAGGGAACGGGAGACTCCAAATAGATATATCCCGTCCGCAGTTGCCAATCTTGATTCAATTTCCAAGCGGCGGAGATCCCATAGGTCCAGTTGTCCCCCCAATCGGTATCAATCACGTTGGAGGGCAGCAGAGGGGTGTTCACGCCGGCGTCGAGTTCGAGTTTGTCGAAAGAAGACTGACGGGCCCACTCGACATTGGTTTCCAGCAACAGTCGGTCGGTGACCTGAATGCCATAGGCCACGGCCACCACCATCGGAAAGGTGATTTCGGTTTCAAAATCGCTTCTGGCCGCGGCGGGCGCACCTTCCGGAATTTCGGTCACGTCCAGATCCCCTTCGTATTCGACTTTGATGGGCGAACGGTAGGAGACTGCCAAGCGTTGATTTTCCGCGACCTTCCACGTGAGCGCCAGGGTGGCGCCAATGCCCGCCCCGTCCGCTTGAAACTTCGTTTTGCCATCCGGCAGTCCGGGGGTTTGCAAGGCCAAAGCCCAGGGATAGCTCTGTCGAATATCGAGTTCCGACCACAAGAGGTTGACCGAGAACCCGAACGCCAATCGGTCATTCAGCCGGGTGGCGAAGGTGGGGAGCAGTTCCACGGAAAGCAGTTGGGTATAATACGGTGCCGCAAAACGGAAGATCGAGCCCTCGTCCAACTCGGTGGATCGACCATACGGGGAATTCAATCCGACCCCGAAGGCCCATCGTCCCTCCTCGGGGACAGGTCGGACCGCGTACATATTCGGCAGGACCGCCCAAGGCGATTTGGATTCCGCCGTTCCCGCCGGACCTTCGAACTCCATTTTGGAATAGCCAAAGGTCAACGCGCCCAACAGGGAGGGTTCCGTGAGGTCCACCAGATTCGCGGGATTGTGCGTGATCGCGGTGGCATCCTCGGTGTAGGCGATCCGCCCGCCAATTCGACCCAGCGCGGCCGCACCCGCGGGCGGATTTCGAAAACCGTCCGCATGAACGCGGCAAAGATTCAAGAGGAAGGGAATGAGAAGGACTGCGGCGGGGAATTTGGTGTGGGTCATGATGTCTCATCCCGTAGAGGGCTGTGATGAAGTTAGTTTTGGGGTTTTGGGGGCGAAGGGGGACGGGAGCGCCGATCGCCGCATCGGCAGGGGCGAAGGGGGATGTCTTTTTCCCAAGCTTTATCTCAAACTTTGTCGATCAGTGCCACTAATCAACTTAATGATCATGATCATGATCATGGTCATGGTCGTGATCGTGCCCATGATCGTGCCCGTGGTCGTGATCATGATCATGCACGTGCGGCATGCCGGCGGCGTCCATGAGGTCTTCGGCAATGGCATGAAAAGCGCGTAGATTATCAGCGGTGACGGCACCGCCGGCACTCAATTCGTTCACAAATTCGCGCAAGTCGTCCAGACGGCTGTCCACTTGGGCCCGATTGAGGACGTTATGGGGCACATCGGATTCGAGGAGGGCGAAGGCGGTTTGACGGATTTGCTCAAAAAGTGGGATCAATTCGTCGGTGTGTCCCGCGTCCAATCTGGCTTCGGCGCGCTCGGCGGCGACATCAAACGCCTGAAGTTCCGGCCATTCGACGGTGCCTGCATCGCGGCTTCCGCATCCGTTCATTAAGCTCAGGGTCACAATCATCAGGCTGATACGTGCAATCGCTTTCATTTTTCGTCCTTGGTTGGGGTGATGAAAATTTGTACATTGAACTTTGAACTTTTTCAAGACTTCTTGGTTGTCAAAGTTCCCCCCTTCGTCCCTGCCGGTGCGGAGACCGGCGCTCCTTTCCCCCTTCGCCCCTGCCGGTGCGGAGACCGGCGCTCCTTTCCCCCCTCGCCCCAAAAGCGGTAGCTTCGTTGCACTCGCTACGCGCACTCCAAAGACGCTTCGCGTCGTCCCCGGCGGTCCGGGCGCCAGGGCAAGAGCAAACTCATCAAGCCAAACAAAATCGGAAAAAGGGCGGGATTGCGCTGATAAAACGTGAAAACGGGTTCCCGAGGAATCTCGATTTCAAAGGTGCTGAACCCGCGGACACGATATTTTCCGGTTTGCGGGTCCTCCACCCGGTCCCGCACCACCCCTTGGGTGTCGATCCAAGCGCTGACCCCGGTATTGGTGCTGCGAACGGTGGGACGGCGCTGTTCGATGGACCGGAAGACGGCGTGGTCCAAATGGGCCCGGCTTCCCCACCAAGGATCGAACCATCCGTCGTTGGTCAGGTTCACAAACAAGTCCGTCCCCGCATCCACGAGATCGCGGGACAGGTAGGGCATGAGATCTTCAAAGCAAATGAGCAGGCCGACGCGGACGGCGGGACGGTCCTCGTCATGGGGCAAATCCATGGTGCCCACTTCGGTCCCGGGGGTCACGTCCTCGGGCATGGGGGTGAGGGATCGCAAAAAGGGAAAGTGTCGGGCGAAGGGCATGTATTCCCCGAACATGACCAAATGCCGTTTCAAATAAATGTCTTCGAGCACCCCGTCCCCGCGAATGAGCATGGCCGCGTTGAAATAGGTGACTTCAGGCGCTTTGGGGTCATCCGTTTCGGTGATTTTCACGTCCAAACTGCCGAGCAAGATCGGAATGCCGTGTTCATCGACCAGGGATTGCACCAGATTGGCGGAATCCCGACTGAACCGGAGTTCGTCGGGCAAGGCGGTTTCGGGCCAAAGGAGCAAATCGGGACGCTGGGAAAGGGCCAGATCGGAGATTTCCCACAAAATCCGGCGGATTTCCACGGCGCTTTCCGCCTCCCATTTGACTTCGACATTGGGTTGCACCACGCCGACGCGAAGGCGGTACATGGGCGCGTTCCGCTCCGCCCGAATCTGTCGCATCCCCCAGGAAAACGCCACCGCGAGCATGAGGATGGGGACATACAGTTCGGGATGCATGCGCCGCGCCCCGCGCTCGCGCAGGGTTTGCATAAAGCTGAACACGCTCAGCCCAATCCCCCAATTCATGGCCACGACCACAAAGCTGACCGCCTCGACGCCGCCCAAAGAGGCGAGTTGGATCAGAGGCAAATTATCCACCTGACTCACGCCAAGACCATTCCAGGGAAACCCGGTGATGGCCCATCCGCGTGCCCATTCCATCAGACACCACCAAGCGCTGCCGCCCAACAAGAAGCGGATGCCCATGAGCGGTTTTTCGCGTCGCCAAGTCACCAGCGCCCGGGCCCACAAGACCCCGGACGGCACCCACCACAGGGCGCAGTACATGGCCAGACTCAAGGCACCGGCCTTGGTCACCGGACTGATGAACCACACCGCCGGCACCCAGAACGCCAGTCCGGCGATGAATGAAAGTCGTTTGCACTGTTCGGGTCGGGCCCGCAGGGCCGCCATCCAAGGGATGAGGGCCACAAAAGCCAGATTGGCCACCCGAAAGGGTTCGAAGGCGGCAAAAAGTGCCAAACCGGACCACACGGACAGCACCGCCGGCCATTGTCGCTGGAGCCGGTCCGTCAACCCGTCTGGAGATGTGGTCGTCTTCATCCGGGATGCCCTTAGGGTCAGCGACCGCAGCACTGCTTGTATTTTTTGCCGCTTCCGCAAGGACAAGGATCATTTCGCCCGACCTTGGGGATATCGCGCTGCACGGGCGCCCGCACCGCTTTTTCGACCTGTTCGGCCATGCGTTGGCGGCTTTCGTTGGCGGCCCGGGCCTGGTTGGCCCGCTGCTGGGCCTCCTGTCCGAAAGGAGAGGATTCGGCATGGGTTTCCTGGACCTTGAGGTTGCCGAGGAATTTCTCCAGGGCTTGCAAAGAGGAACTGGCCCGGAAGGCGCGGTGGGCCACTTCCTCGTTGATCTTGGTCATCAAATCCGCAAACATGGTGTAAGCCTCGTGTTTGAATTCGAGGATGGGGTCGCGCTGCCCATAGGCCCGCAATCCCACGCCCTGTTTCAGGCTGTCCATGCCGCGCAGGTATTCTTGCCAGTGAGTGTCGATGGCGTGCAGCAAAATGTGCCGCTCCATGTTGGTGACCATTTCCTCGGATTCCTCGGACTCCACCTTGAGTTCATACGACTGGCGGACCCGCTCTTTGGTGAGGTCGGCGTAGGCCAAGGGATCCAGGGCCAACGGTTTCAGGTCGTCGGGACGCAAGGCGATCGGGAACGTCATCGAGGCCCAGTCCGCGAATTCCACGGGTGCCATTTCCTCGCCCTGCAATACCGACTGCTCGGCGCGCTCTTCGATCACTTCGTCGAGCATGTCCAACAAATGCACCCGCGGGTTGTCGGCGGTAAGGATTTCCATGCGCATGCCGTAAACCACTTCGCGCTGACGATTCATGACGTCATCGTATTCCAAGGTGCGTTTGCGGATGCCAAAGTGGTATTGCTCCACCCGCCGCTGGGCCCGTTCCACGGATTTATTGAGGAAGCGATGTTCCATCACCTCCCCTTCTTCGATGCCCAGCTTGTTCATGATATTGGAAATCCGCTCGGCGCCGAAGAGCCGCATCAGGTCGTCTTCCAAGGACACGTAAAAGCAGCTCATGCCGGGGTCGCCTTGACGGGAACAACGACCGCGCAACTGGCGGTCAATGCGGCGCGATTCGTGCCGCTCGGTGCCCAGCACATACAGTCCGCAGGGGTTTTGCTCCAGCCACTCGCGCAGGGTCATGCCGTCTTTTTTGTCTTCCAGCGCCAATTGGGAATCCACTTCCCCAGGCTGCATTTTCACCACGCCCTCGCCCAACTTGATGTCCGTACCACGACCGGCCATGTTGGTGGCGATGGTAATGGACCCCGGTTGCCCGGCCCGGCGCACGATTTCGGCTTCGCGGGCGTGGTTTTTGGCGTTGAGCACGTTGTGCGGCAGGTTTTTCTTAAGCAAAAGGCGGCTGAGTTCTTCCGAGGATTCCACCGTCACCGTGCCCACCAGCACCGGTTGCTTGCGGCGATAGGCTTCGGTAATGTCCGCGACCACGGCGTTGTATTTTTCCCGACGGGTGCGGTAAATGCGGTCGTTGTAATCCACGCGGCGCACGGGGCGGTTGGTGGGGATGACGAGCACGTCGAGTTTGTAAATCTGCATGAACTCCTCCGCCTCGGTTTCGGCGGTACCGGTCATGCCGGAGAGTTTTTCATACATCCGGAAATAATTCTGAATGGTGATGGTGGCGAGGGTTTGGGTCTCGCGCTCGATTTTCACCCCTTCCTTGGCTTCCACGGCCTGGTGGAGCCCGTCGCTCCACCGGCGTCCGGTCATGAGGCGTCCGGTGTTTTCATCGACGATGATCACCTGGTTTTCCTGCACCACGTATTGCACGTCGCGCACGTAGTTGCAGTAGGCGCGAATGAGCTGGTCGATGGCGTGAATGCTTTCGTTCTTTTGGGCGAACTCTTCCTGGGCGGCGCGACGACGGGAGACACGCTCCTCGTCGGTCAGTTGATTGTCGCCATCCAGTTCGGACATGATGGTGGCCAAATCGGGCAGCAGATAGGCGTTGGGGTCGTTGGGCGAAATCGCGCTCGTCCCTTTGTCGGTCAAACTGGCGTCGTTGCTTTTTTCGTCGATGGTGAAATACAAATCTTGCCGCAATTCGCGGGCGAGTTCCTTGTAGGCCTCGGTGAGAAAGGTGTCGTTCACCTTTTCGAGCATGCGGCGAATGGAGGAATCCTCGAGCATGGAGAGCAGGGCCGGATGTTTGGGCATGCCCTGGTGAACCCGGTAGAGGGTTTTGCGAATCAGGTCGTCATCGGCCTCTTCCCCTTTGGCCAATTCGTTTTTGATATCCTTTACGTAGCCGTCGATGAGTTGCTTTTGCTTTTCAACCAAGCGCTGCACCAGCGGCTTCATGCGCAGAAACAATTCTTCGGAGGAATGCTCGGTGGGACCGCTGATAATCAGCGGCGTCCGCGCTTCGTCCACTAGAATACTGTCAATTTCGTCGATGATGGCAAAGTGATATTCGCGCTGCACCCGGTCCGCCGGGGTGTAGGTCATGTTATCGCGCAGATAGTCGAACCCAAACTCGGCGTTGGTGCCGTAGGTGATGTCGGAGGCGTAGTGTTCGCGTTTCTGATTGGGGCGCATGCCACTTTGAATGCAGCCCACGGTCAGGCCCAGATAATCGAAAACCAATCCCATCCATTCCGCGTCGCGACGGGCCAGATAATCGTTTACGGTCACGATGTGCACGCCGCGTCCGGTCAGGGCGTTCAGATAGGCGGGGGCGGTGGCGACCAGGGTTTTGCCTTCCCCGGTGGCCATTTCCGCGATGCGACCCTGATGCATGGCAATGCCGCCGATCAACTGCACGTCGTAGGGGACCTCGACCCATTTGCGGGTGTCATCGGTGACCTTGTATTCGGTGCCCACCAAACGGCGGCAGGTATTTTTCACCACCGCGAAGGCCTCGGGCAGAATGTCGTCCGTGGTCTCCCCGTTTTTCAGCCGCTCCTTGAACTCCGCGGTTTTCGCCTTGAGTTCGGCTTCCGTGAGGGATTGGTATTGGGTTTCAAATTCATTGATTTGGGCAACAATTGGCCACAACCGCTTTAAGTCGCGGTCGTTTTTGCTGCCCATGATTTTTTTCACGATCCATTGCATCGTCAGGTCTTCCGGGTAAAAAAGGTTCGAAATTGAGGCGAAAGCATAACGATCCCTGCCCGCATTGCAAGCTTGAGCCCCATCGAAAAGCCCAACAATGTGAAAAAGGCGGAAACCTGTCCTTCTGAATCTTAATCGTACTCGTACTCGTAATCATAATCGACGACCTTTTTGGGTTTCAGGATTTCGATTAGGATTACGATTAGGATTAGGATTAGGATTAGGATTACGATTAGGATTAGGATTAGGATTAGGATTAGGAATTAGGGTGTCACTGACCCTGAATTTCTTACCTTCAAGACAAACGCATTCCTGTATCCTCACCCCCCTACACACCGAAAAAGCCGAATTGAGCGAAAAAGAGGATCGACAGTTGGGCGGACTTCCCTTATGGTGACCGCCCTTTCTCAAAAAATCATGACCGACACACCGAAACAACTTATACTCGGATTGCCCAAGGGCAGTCTCCAGGAATCCACCTACGCCTTGTTCCGCAAGGCGGGGTTCCATATCAGCTCCAGTTCCCGAAGCTATATTCCCCGCGTGGACGACGAGGACATTGGGATCCGCCTCATCCGCGCCCAGGAAATGAGCCGCTACGTGGAATTGGGAATGCTGGACGCTGGACTGACCGGGCATGACTGGATCGTGGAAAACGGTTCCGACGTTCACCGCGTTTGCGAATTGCAGTACGCCAAGCAGGGCCGCAAGCCCGTTCGTTGGGTCGTGGCCGTGCCCGAAAACTCCAATATCCGCGTCCCCAAGGACCTCGAAGGCAAACGCATCGCCACCGAAGCCGTGGGCATCGCCCAAAGCTGGCTCGACAAGCATGGCGTCAACGCCAAGGTCGAATTTTCCTGGGGCGCCACCGAAGTGAAGGCGCCCGAATTGGTGGACGCGATCGTGGAATTGACCGAAACCGGCAATTCCCTGCGCGCCAACAATCTGCGGATCATGGACACCATCTTGGAATCCAACACCCAATTGATCTGCAGCCATGCCGCCTGGGCGGACGAGTGGAAGCGCGCCAAAATCGAGCAGATCTCCATGCTCGTCAACGGTGCCCTGGCTGCGGAAAGCAAAGTTTTACTGAAATTGAATGTGCAGGACGCGGGTCTCCATGAGGTCGTCCGCATCCTGCCCTCCCTCCACGCGCCCACCGTGAACAGCCTGTCGGAATCCGACTGGCATTCCGTGGAAACCGTTGTGGAAGAACATGTGGTGCGGGATATTATCCCGCAACTGAAGGCCGCCGGGGCCGAAGGTATCATCGAACTCTCGTTGAACAAGATTATTCCCTGAACCGGAAAAATGGGAATTCCTCGTTTAACTTTCAACAAAAGGACCGTATATGGGCTCTATTAAGAAACAGCGCCGAAAGAAAATGTCCAAGCACAAGCGCCGCAAGCGCAGTCGCAAAGACCGGCACAAAAAGAAATAATCATTTTTGAACCAACCTAAGAAAGGCCGAGCGCACATGAAAGCAGATTCCAAATCCATTTTTCAGCGCCTCGGTATCCTTCTCCTGATCGCACCGGGGGTTTGGCTTTCCGGATGTGCATCCGTCAAGGATGCCCGGAAAGACCAGCCTGACGGTGACGGTCTTGCTTTGTATGAAACCGAAAAGGTGCGGGAACCGGTGAACGAACGTTTCGCCGAAGCCCTCGCCCATTTCAGCGTGGCCCTCACCCACGAATTCCAGGGGGAAGGTTCCGAGGCCGTGGCCCAATACCGGCTCGCGATCGAAAAGGACCCCGACAACGAAACCCTCTACCTGCTCGCCTCCCGCCGGCTCTTGGATGCCGGCGAACGGAATGAGGCCTTTGCCCTCATGGAGCAGCTTCTGGAGCGTGATCCCGACAACGCCAAAGCGCTGCTCTGGACCGCGCAGATGCACCTGCTGGCCAACGAGGAAGAAGAGGCGCTGACCCTCTTGTTGCGCCTCATCGAAGCCGATCCTTCCATGGAGGTGGCCTATTTGGAGGCGGCCCGCCTGCTCCTCAAAGACAGACGCGAGGACGAGGTCCTTGAAGTCACCCGCAAGGGCGCCGCTCAAGCCGATTTACCCAGGCGAGTGACCCAGTTGCACGCGGAACTCCTCCTGCGCGCGGCCGCAGAAACCCTGGACACCGAACGGGCGGACGCCCTCACCGCCGAAGCCGGCCTGACGCTTGCCGCCGGACGCCGGCAATTCCCCGAACACCTCCCCTTCTATCTGCTCGGCGCCGATTTGGCGGCCCGGGACGATGATATCGTCGGCATGATGGCCATCTACCGTCAACTCGACAAAGTTCGCGGGGGGGACATGGAAACCCGCAACACCATCCTCGTGCAATTCGTCCGCGGCATGCGCTCGCCGGCCAATGCCGAAAGCCGTTTGCGAGCGTATCTGGGCGAATTCCCCGGGGTGCCTTTGGCCCATTTTCTCCAGGGACTCTTGCACGAACTCAATGGCCGTATGGACGAGGCCGTGGAATCCTATGAACGGGTGCTGGCCGCCAACCCCGACGATATCCACGCCCTCCGCAAAATCGCGGTCATCCTCTACAGCGGAGGTTCCACCCAGCGGGCCGTGGAAGTTTTGCAAGACGGATTGGAAAGACACCCCGAAAATCCGGAATTGCTACGACTTGCGGGCGGCATTTTTCTCAGCATGCAGAACTTTGCCGATGCCGAAAACGCCCTTAGCCGATTGGATGCCCTCCGCCGCGCCGGGCTGGAAGTCGAAGACGGTCTGCAATTCCGCTCCTTGCACGCCATGTCTCTCCTGGCCGTGGGCAAAGCCCGCGAAGCCGTGGAGCCCATGGTGCAGGTCATGCGCGAAAACCCCGAAATCATCCACGACATCTGGGGACATCAAATCCGGCTCGCGTTTTTGGCCGAGGATGACGAAGACCTCAAGGCCGAGCGGGAAAAGGTCCTGCTGGAAAGCATGAATATCTTGGCCGACCGCCTCCCGGAGGCCCCGGAAGTCCTCCGCCTCATTGGCCGCACGCATTCCTTTCGCAGGGAATACGCCGAAGCGCTGAATCTGCTGCGGCAAACCAAACGGGTGGCCGAAGGCTTGGAAAACCCCGAACAGTGGCTCGACGCCGAATTCTATTTTGACCTGGGCGCCTCCCTGGAACGCGTCGGCGAAGAGGAAGAGGCCGAAGAAGTCTTCGAACGGGTCATTCGCATGGATCCCAACCACGCCCACGCCCTCAACTATCTGGCCTACATGTGGGCCGAACAGGACCGGAACCTCGACACCGCCCTGGATTACGTGCAGCGCGCCCTGCGGCAGGACCCCAACAATGGCGCTTACATCGATACCCGGGGATGGATCTATTACCGGCAGGGACGCTACGAACAAGCCTATCGAGACCTCACCCGGGCCGCCGAACTCGAGCCGGACGAATCCGTCATCGCCGAACACGTCGGCGATGTGCTCATGAAGCTCGGACGCCCCGTCGAAGCCGTTTCCTACTATCGAATCGCCTTGGAACTGGAAGCCGACGACCGGGAGGAAATCGTCAGAAACTCCCTGAAGGCCGCCGAAGAAGCCGTCAGCGCCGAAATGGCCCGCAAACGCGAAGAAGCCCGGGCGGAACGGGAAGCCAAAGCCCAGGCAGAACGCGAGGCGAAAGCCGAGGCAGAGCGTGAAGCGGAAGCGGAAGCGGAAGCGGAAGTCGAAGTAGAAGTAGAAGTAGAAGTAGAAGCGACGGCGGAAGACGATCCTGAAGCTCAAATGGAAGCGGAAGAAGGGGAGGACGCGGAGGATGAGGCTGCGGACGAGGGAATTGAAACCGAAGCGGGATCCGAAGTGCGGCCTCAAGAAAGCCCCACTGAATAGTCCTGAGCCTGCTCCGTGTATTTTGTGGTCCCGCTTGCCCAAAAGGCATACCCGCAACCCCGGCATCAGTGCCCATCCGTGGTTTCCTTTCCCAAAAGCCAAGCCTGCAACCGAGATCAGTCAACAGGCTGGCCAAAACCAATGTCGTGGCCATCGAGATCTTGTGTGCCGAACTCCCTGCATCCATAGGGTTGGTCGCAGATTCCATAATCAATTTTGGCGCCCCTGGACACGAATTCCGCGTGGAGCGCATCGACATCCGAAACCCAGAAGTAAATATTCCACAACTTGTCGGAAACCGTCCAATGCGGCACAACATGCTTCGGATCTTCGGCCTGTTTGAGCATGACGAACATGCCATCGCGCTTGAGAATGACGAATCCCGGAGGATCCCCCCAAAAGCGATCATACGAAAACCCCATCGCATCCCGATAATGTTTCGCGGCCGAAACAACGTCTTGCACAGTGGCGGAAATTGTTGGGCTAAATGTCGTCTTCTGAAAGACCGGAAATCTTCAGAATGGATCTCAGCAATCCGGCCTTCAGGGGCAAGAGCCATGGATGGGGATGACGATTCTTTCCGTCCTGCCATCCTTGATGAAAATATGATGGCTTCCTTTGATTCGCGCGAGATGCCAGCCATTTTTGGCCACGGCCTTTGCGAGCTTCTTCCCGGAGATTTCCTTCAAACCGCCATTTCCAGTATTTCGGCTTGGCTTGGGTCGATAGGTTGCTCGTCACCTGTTTCGAGCCAGAGTTCGATTGCTTCACGAATGTTATCGCGAATCTCATCCATGGTTTCTCCCTGACTGACGCAACCAGGCAAAGCGGGAACCTCTGCCCAGAACCCGCCTTCTTCGGCTTTGTGAACAATGATTTTAATCTTCATGACATTCTGACTACCACAGATCTTCCCTCCAGGCAATCTCTATATGACTAACGTCTTAGTCCACCGGACCGAGTTCACAAGGTTTCGTGAGACTGATTGTGGCATTTGGGATTTTCACCACGGAATACACGGAGCACACGAAATTTTTGGAGCGCGATTCAGGTGTTCAACGGCATCCGCTCTGTGTATTCCCTGTTCCGTGGTTCCCTTTTCCTGAAGGAGAGAGAAAAGAAGGAGAGAGGTCAGCGATGCCACCGGATACATACAGAAATATACAGGGATGCGACTACTTTTCTTAATCGTAATCGTAATCGCTGAGCTGAATAGGCTTACCCATTTATCTTTGTATTTGGTTGTCGTCTGGGGGTACGAAGAATCAGGCTGAGCGCGCCGAGAGCCAAAAGTACGATCATCACAAATTCAACACCACGACTCTTCGCAAATACACCATATCCGATATAACCGCCGCCAACTCCCAAAGCAACGATTTGCAGGACGGCGAATACCAATAAAGTCCAATACCCCCAAATTTTCCCTTTCCATGCTGCCATTGCGCCAGTCATTCCCGCCAGAAAGACAAGCACAGGCACGAAGATGTCAGCAGGGGTCTCCAAGCGTCGAGGGATTAACCGATCAAGTGACACCCAGATGGCGATGGCTGAAACCAGCCCTTGTAGTTTTGCTATCTCATTCATGTTTCATACTCAAAGCCTCAAACATCCGGACCCGACAACAGGGAAGGATTCGGAGTGCTTGCTTGTTCTTTGGTTTTTGTTACCGTAATTCCATCTGGTTCTCCAAGCAACATCCATTTCCCATCCGGTGAGACCAGCTTAATTTCATCTTTAAACTCATTTCTCTCTTCGACCTCGATCAACACTCCATCGAGCGGGCCTATACCCATTGCCATGCCATTCTCAGGATAGGCCAATCCCTTATCCCTCGCAATTCTCTCCCATGAGTCTGCCGAAAAAACTCCTCGTCCTGAGTGAGTGACGACGAGCAGATAGCGGCCTGTCGGATCAAAGCCCATTGCCACAATTCCGCCGATCAAAAGATGTTTTTGCGATGTAATCATACTTTTACAGGAAGCAAGTTGTCCTCACCCCGAAGTTTTTCAGCCAGCTCTCTTCGTTGATTGAGCAAACTCCTTCTATTTTTGCGGTCTTTCATTTTTTCTAAAAAATTCATGTCAACCTTACATCGATCTACAAGTTGTTTCTCCTCTAAATGCCTGTGACCAAGAAGAACTTCAAGAATAAATCGATATTTTGTGTCACAGAACTCAAATTAAAATTTAAATAATACATATTGTAACTCAAGAACAAATGCATTAATTCAATTAGGCGGGCAAACCCCGAGAATTTATGAAACCGGGAGGAGAGGAGTGGCATCCCGTTGGGATGCGGTTTCGTGTGGGGATGCAAATCCCGGGGTTTCACCCCGGTCTGACGAGTGGCATCCCGTTGGGATGCAAGTTCCCGAATGAAACACCATTCCCAATCGACCCCAACGGGGTCGCACCCGTCAGCCCGGCGGCAACGCCCCGGGAAACGCATCCACCCCGTTTGCCGACCCCAACGGGGTCGCACTCCTCTTTGCCCCGAGCTTTGTTGAAAGCTTTGTCTGGATTTCTTTCTTTGAAACGCATTTAAACTTGCGATCAAACCACGTCAAAATGTTCAAGAATTTGAGGTCTGCTGTCACCATGACCACCTTCAATCTATCAAAAAAGCCCAACCTCCTCTTGGGAAGAGTTTCCATATCAATGTCCGTGTCCATCCCTGATGTCAGTGGTTCCCTTCCCCAAAAGACAAGCCCCAGAATGGAATAACAGGCATTGGAAATATTCACTAAGGCACGGAGGCACAGAGAGCCCTTCCCCTCCGTGCCTCTGTGCCTCCGTGAGAACCAAAAAACATACCCCCTTCGCCCCGCCGATGCGGAGATCGGCGCTCCTGTCCCCCTCTGCCCCCCACCCAAATCCCAAACCACAAACCCCAAACCATAACCCAAGATCAGTGAAAATCAGTGTTTTCAGTGGTTCTCTTCCCCAAATGCCAAGCCATCAACCCCGGCATCTGTGTTCATCCGTGTGAATCCGTGGTACCCTCTTCCAGAAGGAGGGAGGGAAAGAAGGGGAGAGGTCGGCGACGCCAATAGGGGGGAGTTGAGTGGTTGGGTGGTTGGGTGGGGAGGCCAGAGGGAGAGGTCAGCGATCTTTCGGTTCAAAAATGGGTCTTCCGACTCGGAAGCCTCATCCGTGGGTCTTCCGAGCGTCGGAAAGGCTTCCATTCGGCACGTTCTCGTGACGAACGCTTGAGAAACGCCTCTCAATGAAGTAAAGGGGACGCATGAAGTTTTTTCTGATTCCCTGTTTGCTTTTTTCACTGTCCCTGCATGCCGTACGTTCCGACGACCTGTCCTCTTTGGAAGCCCTCACCTCCGAATGGGTGGCTCTGCGGGCGGCCCGCGCCCAAGAGGCGGAAGCCTGGCGCGACGAGCAAGCCCGCATCCGCCTGGAAACCTCCCTACTGGAGGAGGCCGAAACCCGTTTGCGCGAGGAATTGGAACAGTTGGAGGAACGCGGGGATGAAACCGAGGCCCAACAGGCGGACCTGATCGCGGAATTGGAGGAACGGGAAGCGTCCATGACCCAACTGGGGCGGACCGCGGAGACTTCGGGGGCGTTGCTCGAAAATCTGCTCGCCCAATTGCCCTCGCCTTTGCTCGCCAAATTAATGGATGAGCGCGATTCCCTGGAAAGCGCCGGGAACGACCCCCTGCAACGCTTCCGCGCCCTCCTCGCCATCCGCAATCGCCTGCTGCAATTGCAAACCCAACTGCATGTGACCCCGACCCTGATCGAATTGGACGGCCAACGCCGGGAAATGGATGTGCTCTGGATCGGCACCGCCCACGCCCTCGCGGTCAGTGGAGACAACGCCCGGGCCGCCGTCGGTTCCCGCGACGACGGGGAATGGCACTGGCAACCCCTGCCCCAAAAGGCGGAGAACATCCGCCACGCGGTTCGACTGGTCCGCGAGGAAGCCCCGCCCGCCTTGCTGACCCTGCCGCTTTCGTTGCCGATATCCGAACCGATTGCCGAACCGGTTGCAGACCCGGTTGACGACCCGGTTGACGACCCGGTTGACGATCCGGTTTCCCCGTCTGAGGAGTCGGCACCATGAATCGCGCCCTCTGCTACATCTGTCTCTCTTTTTTCGCGCTGAGTGCCCGCGCCAATCTTCAGCGTGCCGTGTTGGAAACGCGCAACGAGGTGCGCGCGGAAAACATTTCCCTCCTCCGCGAACGGGAGGAAATCGCCGAAAAACGCCGCCAACTTCATGCGGAACTGCGGGAACGCGAAGCCCGCGTGGCCAACTTGCGCGAGGAAGTGGAACGACTCCGCCGCGTGCAGCGTCAAAGCACCGACGAGGCCCGACGCCAACGCCAGGCCTTGGAAACCGCCCGTCAGCGCGAACAGGAAATCCGGGCCATCAGCCGCGAGGCCCGGCGCGGACTCGAAGCCCAACTCCCGGTCGCGGCGGCCGTCTGGCTCCAACCCCAGCTTGAACGCATTGACCTCGGCCTGCGCACCGAAGGACCCGAATCGGCCGTGGACGCCGCCCGCGAGACGCTGGAAGCTTTCGACCTCATCAATGAAAACCTCAACCAAGCCTTCCGATTGCCCGCCGCCGCCGTGCGCCGCGACGGCCTGGAATTGCAAGGCACCGCCCTGCTGCTGGGTCCCCTGCATTGGTTTGCCTCCGAAGATGAAACCCATGCCGGATTGCTGGCCGACCGCACCGACGATGCCCTTCCCCGCCTGTGGCCCGTGCAGGGTCCGGCCATTCCGGCCCTGATTCGCGGGGAATCCGCCGAAGTACCCACCGATCTCACCAAGGGACGCGCCCTGCGTCTCGACGAAGCCGCACGCCCCTGGCTGTCGCGCCTGCAAGACGGCGGTGTCACCATGATTCCCCTGGGCCTCACCGCACTCGCCTCCCTGATTTTGGTGCTCTGGAAAACGCTGGCCCTGATCAACGTCCGCGGACGCGATCCGAAATTGGTAAATTCCGTGGCCACCGCTTTGCGGAAAGGGGACTTCGAAACCGCCACCCTGGAAGTTTCCAAGGCGCCGGAACCCCTGCGCACCTTGTTGCAGGGCGCCCTCGCGCACACCACCGCCAACGCCGAGGAACTCGAAGAGCTGATGCACGAACGCATGTTGGGGGTCATTCCCCGTCTCGACCGTCATCTGGGCACTTTGGCGGTGCTCGGCGGGGTGGCCCCGCTTTTGGGACTCCTGGGCACGGTCACGGGCATGATCCATACCTTCGAACTGGTGACCCTGTTCGGCTCCGGCAACGAACGCATTCTCTCCCAAGGGATTTCCGAGGCCTTGGTCACCACCATGTCCGGTCTCATCATCGCGGTGCCGGTATTGTTGGCCCACGCCTTTTTGTCGCGCCGGGTGCGGGTGATCATCAGCGAACTGGAGCAAAGCATCGCCGGATTCATTCAGGCGCGTCACCGCCGCGAAGACATAACCGCCATCAAAACGCTTCCCGAAGCGGAGGACGCGCAGCCATGAACCCCGCGAAAGAGGCCATCCAGTCCTATTGGCTGGCGGGCGGTCCCCTGTTGGCCGTTCTTGCCTTGCTGGCGTTCGGGATCTGGGCCTATTTTCTCCGAAGTCTCGGCAGTTTGCGCACACTGGCCCGCACCGCCGAGACCACGTCGCTGAGCGAGGACCGGGAAGAGGAATGGCGGCAACTTGCCCGTCGCGATCTCGGCATTCTCGCCGCCTTCACCGCCGCCGCCCCCCTGGTGGGCCTCCTCGGCACCGTGCTCGGCATGGTCGGCACCTTTGACGCGGTGTCCGACCTCTCCGGCGAACCTGGACGCCGCATCGCCGGCGGCATTCGCCAAGCCCTGGTCACCACCCAGTTCGGACTCCTCATCGCCATTCCCGGCGTGTTCGGCCTCGCCCGCCTGCAACGTCTTGCCCAGCAGGTGGACGTGGCCTTGGCCCGCGCCCGCCACGAGAGGAGGAGCGCATGAAACGCAGGGGCTACAACCTCCAGGAAGAACGTCCGGTGGACATCAATTTGTCCCCCCTCATCGACGTGGTCTTTTTGTTGCTGATTTTCTTTCTGGTCACCGCCGTGTTCGTGCAGGAAACCGGAATCGACATCGAGACCCCTCGCGCCCTCAGCGCCCGCGACGCCGACCGCCTCAGCCTGCAAATCGCCCTCACGGAGGACGGACGCATCGTCTCCGCCGGGCGCGACATTCCCATGAACAGCGTGCGCGCCCTGGTGCAACAACGCATGAGAGCCCGCCCCGTCCCCGTGCTCATTCAGGCTGATGCCAATGCCCGCACCGGACTTTTGGTGGAACTGTACGACGAATGCAAACGCGGAGGCGCCGAGCAGGTACTCATCTCCGCCAGTCGGGAGGCCGGACGATGAATCCCGTCCACAATCCCGCCCCGCCCGCGCCCCGGTGGACTTGGAGCGTGGTGCTCGCCTCCCTCGCTTGCACCTTGGCTCTCTTTTTGGCCGTGCCCCTCTTGGAAACCCTCCGTAATCTCAACATCGGCCCCCAACAACAGGTCCGCTCCATGCCCATGGTCAGCGAACCGCCCCCGCCGCCACCACCGCCCATGAGCCTGCCAGAGGCCCCGCCGGCCCCCGAAGCCTCAGCCCCCGCACCCATGCCGGAACTACAACTTCCCGCACCGCCCCCGCTTCTGCCCAGCACGCCCTCCATGTCCATGCCGTCCGTCTTCACCCCCACGGAATGGACCGCCGACCCCTTGCGCATGACCGGCATGCCCCCCAGCGCACCCACGGTCTTTGATATCGGACAAATCGACCAGGCTCCCTCCCCCCGCTCCCAGTTGCGTCCCCTCTATCCGCCCCGGGCCCGCATGCACCGGATCGAAGGCTGGGTGGATCTCGAATTTGTGGTCACCGCCGAAGGCACCGTCGAGGACATACGCGTCACCGGATCCAGCCCCGACGACATTTTCGACCGCAGCGCCGTCCAAGCCGCCTCCCGCTGGCGCTTCACCCCCGGACGTCACCAAAACAAACCCGTGGCCGTACGGGTTCGCCAACGCATCAGCTTTGAATTACAATGAAACGATTTTCCTTTTTTCTCCTCATTCCCTTGTTCGCCTGCGGCCTTTTGGTCCGGGGACAGACCCCGACAACCACGCCGGAGCTGACCCGCCCCCAGCAGGAACGGCTCAATCGTATTCAAGCCAAGTCCGCGGACACCCCGGACGAGGCCATGGCCACCGCCCTCGAGGTTCCCCCCGATGATCGCGACGCCATTCTCTGGCGGTGGATCGGGGACCAACACGCCGCCCTCGAAGCCCATACGGAGGCGATTGCGGCCTATGAAGCCGCCTTGGAAATCCTGCCCACCTACCGCGACGCCCTCATGAACCTGGTCGCGGCCTCCCTGGCCTCCGATGCCCCCGGTCCGGCGCTCAAAGCCGTGCAAGCCGCCATGGCCGAAGGCCTCCGCGACATCCGCACCTACGAAGCCCTCGGACGGCTGGCCGAAGCCCTCGACGACAGCATTGTCGCCGAAGCCGCCTACCGGGAAGTGCTCCTGCTCCAGACGGACCACGGTCCCGCCCGCGAAGGACTGGCCCGCACCCTGCTGAACCAAGAACGTTTTGCCGAAGCCGAAAAAATCATTCGCCAGTTGATCGAAAAACATCCCGACCGCGCCGGACTTTGGCGTTTGTACGCCGACCTCGCCCAATCCCGGGAGCAGCACGAACTCGCGGTCAAACGTTTGGAAACCGCCCGGAGACTTGGGGTATTGGAAACCGCCGACCTCAAACGGCTCATGGAACTCTACACCTTTCTGGACCGTCCCCTGGAAGTGCTTCGCCTGCATCGCGCCTACGCCAGCCTTCGCGCGGACGGTACCCATCGACTCCGCCTCGCCGAAGGGTTGCTGGGGCTGGGTCATTTGGAAGGGGCGAAAATCCTGCTGGACGACATTCCCGAGGTATCCGGCAAAGCCGACCAAATTCGCCTCGCCCGCATCCAAGCCCAAGTGTTGATGCTGGAAGAAGACGTGCCCGCCGCCATTCGCATCCTCGAAAACGCGCTCAAAGAGGCGCCCCTGGATCCGGCCCTGCTCCGCCTGATGGGCGAAGCCCACATGCAGGCCGACAATCCCCGGGAAGCGGTCCCCCACTTCGAACGCCTGTCGCGTCAACCCGGCCACCAGGCCCGCGGCCTATGGCTGCAAGGGGTCGCCGAAGCCCGAGCCGGCGACACGCGCCAAGCCATCGAACTACTCGAAGCCGCCCTGCGCATCGAAGACCTCCCCGGCCTCCGCCGCACCCTCGAACAAGTCCGCCGCATGGCGCAGTGACGGCGGGGAGCGGGGGGCCCGCGGCGTAGCCGCTTTGGAGTGCGTGTAGCGAGCTCCGCGAAGCTACCGCTTTGACCGTTGCCAAACGAAAAGGCCCGACACAAGGCCACACCTCTGCAAAGCGGTAGCTTCGCGGCGCTCGTTACTCAGAACCAGGACTGGACAAGGCGGCGTGGGGACAAGCAAACCCATTGTCCTGACGGGCCTTGTCGATGACGCGTTGCCAGAGGAGGCTTTCGCTCAAGGGGATTTCCGGGCTTTGGGTTTTGCCTTGGCGGAGGCATTCGCGCACGTGGGCGATTTCGAACTGAAACCCGGGGGGATGGTAGGGATAGTATGACTCTTCCACGGTGTTGCCCGTGGTGAGCGTCACCCGTTCGGCTTTCCAGAAGGGGGCGGGCAGGCAAATGGAGCCCTCGGTGCCGTGAATGCGGGCGATATGCGGGGTTTCGGTGCGAATGGCACTGGTGAGGGTGGCCAATTTCCCTTTTCCGAACTGGAGCAAAAGCGCCGTTTCCTCGTCCACCCCGGTTTCCCCGCGGTGCATGAAGGCGCGGCTGTCCTTGAGATCCGTGCCGAGCGCAAAGGTGGCAAAGGCCAAGGTGTAGATGCCCACGTCCCACAGGGCGCCGCCGGCAAGCCCGGGATTGAGCAGGCGCCCTTCGGGTTGCCAAGGGGCACGAAAACAAAATGAAGCTTCCGCCATGCGGGGTTCTCCGATTTTCCCCGCTTCAATCCACTCTTTGGCCACATGCCAAGTGGGAAAGAACCGGCTCCACATCCCTTCCATCAAAAACAAGTTGCGTTCGGCGGCCAAGGCCATGAGCGGTTCGAGTTCGGCGGCGGAGGTGGTGATGGGTTTTTCACAGAGCACGTGCTTGCCGGCTTCCAAGCACATGCGGATTTGTTCGGCGTGAAAACAATGGGGGGTGGCGATATAGACAATGTCCAACTCGGGATCGGCGACCATCTCTTCGTAAGAACCACACACTCGTTGCGCGCCGTGCTCGTTGGCAAAGCCATGGGCGCGCAAATATTGACTGGAGGCCACGGCACGCAGGGTACATCCGGAGACGTTCCGCAAGCTTCGGGCAAAATTCGCGGCGATGTTGCCGGGGCCGAGAATGCCCCATTGAAAATTCGGGATGCTTGGATGGGCCATATAAAAATCGTGAAATTTTATCGCAGGTTGATCAGGGGTTCGGGAAATGAAATGGCATGGATTTCCTCTCCGTCAACCAAAACCCGCAAAATCACGCCATAAAAGGAGCGTCCGGCCGGGCGGTTGGCGTTCAAGGGCACTTCATAGGCCACTTCCAAGCCTTGGAGGCGGTTGCCCCCGCGCAAGGCTTCGTTGATTTGCAGAGCCACCCTCGGCGTGGGGATGTCCGCGACTTCGATCCGTTGCCCGGTTTCTTCGTAAAACACGGCCTCCACCCGGGCTTTACCGGCGGGAACTTCGGGGGCGCCGCGCACATGTCGCAAGGAAAAGCTGATCAACCGCATTTCCTCGAAAATCGCGCTTTGGGCAAACCGTTCCATTCTGATGTCACTCAGAAGCAAATTGGGTGTGGCCCGTTCGGGTTCGCGGGGCGGTTCGACCGGGGGACGCCGCGGCACGGGGGTGGGGATCGGGCGCGGGGTGGGCGTGGGCGGCACGGGCGTGGGCACGGGACGGTCCAACAGGTCAAGTCGCCTTTGCAACACTTGGATTTCGATTTGGGCGGATCGGGCCGCGGCGGAATTTTCAGGGGCTCTTCGCTGGACTTCCTCCCATTCCCCAATGCTTTCGCGGAACATGGAGCGTTGGCCATAGAGTTTGGCCAATTCCACCCGGGCCTCCAGGTTTTCGGGGTCCTGGCGGATAATCTGCTGTAACAAGCGGTCGGCGTCGAGGAGGCGACGTTCGCCAATGAGATCGCGGGCCTGTCGGAGTTGTTCGACGGGGGTCAACCCATCGGTACGTGGAATGGGGGTCGGGGTGGGCGCCGGCAGCGGCGTCGGGGTCGGCAAGGGCGTGGGCGTGGGATCCGGCGTGGGAATCGGCGTGGGCTCCGGCTCCGGAGGAGGCTCGGGTTCGATGTCGCTCGGATCCGTTTCCGGGGGTGGTTCGGGCGCGGGGGTGGGCGTGGGCAGGGGACGCAATTCCTCCAAGTCCACGTACCCCCGCCACCGGGGGGCCATGCGCACCAAGAAAAAGCCTTGCGCCACGACAAAGGCCAGGGCGAGGGCCATGGCCGCCCATTCCAGCGGGGACCGCCGCCGGGTTTGCACCGGACGCGGAGTGTGCACGGTGAGGTATCGGACATCCGTCTTGCCAAAGGTCAGTATGTCTCCGGCTTCGAGCAGCACCTCTCCATCGATTTCCGCGTCATTGACCCGAATGGGGTTGCGCGCCCCCAGATCCCGAAGTCGGGCATGGCTTTCCGACCAGTCGATTTCGGCATGATGCCGGGAGACCAGGGTATCGTCCTCAAAAATCACATCGCAGTCGGCCTCTCGTCCAAACAGGACGGGAGAATGCCGGAAAACAATGCTTTGGCCGGCTCGGGAACCGTTTTGGAATTCAATTTTGATCATGAGAAAGCGGGGAAAGGAAAAAGAGGCACAAACAAAGATGCCTAAGGCTTGACCACGTCCAATCCATATTGCAGGATACGTGCCCTTATGCAAAACGACAACTCAACAAAAATTTCTTTAGACATCCTGACGGGCCTGTGCAAGCGCAGGGGATTTATTTTTCAAAGTTCCGAAATCTACGGGGGCCTGAACGGGTTCTGGGATTATGGCCCCTTGGGCACGGAATTAAAGAACAATCTCCGCGACGCGTGGTGGCAGGACATGGTTCGCAGCCCGCCGGTGGGTCCAGACGGCGAGGTGGTCAACATTCTCGGTCTGGACAGTTCCATCATACAAAACCCGCGGGTTTGGGAGGCCTCCGGCCACGTGGGCGGCTTCAACGACCCCATGTCCGACTGCCGCGAAAGCAAATCCCGCTACCGCGCCGACCACTTGGTGGTGTATCTGCCCCAATCCGGCGACGGCCACGGGTTCGCCTGCCTGACCGGCAACGAAGCGGACGCCGAAAAGCGCATCCGCAAACAGGCCAAGGCCGACCCTTCGGCGTACAAGGTCATCCCCTTCCCCGAACTCCCCGCCGCCGATCTCGCCAGGATTTGGGGACCCGACGCCACCGGCCCGGGCACGCTTACGGAACCGCGTCAGTTCAATTTGATGTTCAAAACCTTTATCGGAGCCGCCTCCGGCGAGGACAACCTCGCCTACCTGCGCCCCGAAACCGCGCAAGGAATTTTCACCAACTACAAGCACGTGGTGGACACCATGCGGGTGAAGCTGCCCTTTGGCATCGCCCAAATCGGCAAATCCTTCCGCAACGAGGTCACCCCCCGCAATTTCATTTTCCGCTCTCGCGAATTCGAGCAAATGGAACTGGAATGGTTCTGCCATCCCGACGAGGCCCAAAAATGGTATGATTTCTGGGTGGCCGAACGATTGAAATGGTGGGAATCCCTGGGGATTCGCGCCGATTATCTGCAACGCCGCGACCACGATCCCGATGAACTGGCCCATTATTCCACCGCCTGTGCGGACGTGGAGTACCGCTACGGTTTCACGGACCCCGAATACGGCGAACTGGAAGGCGTGGCCCACCGCGGCGATTACGACCTGACCCAGCACCAGACCTTTTCCGGCACCAAACTGGAATATTTCGACCAAGAAACCAACACCCGGGTCTTGCCCCACGTGATCGAACCCTCCTCCGGCCTCACCCGCGGGGTGCTGGTGCTTCTCAACGAAGCCTATCGCGAAGAATTCGTGCCCAAAGGCGAAACCGAAGGCGGTCCCATCGAAGCCATCCCCGGCAGCCAACCGCCTGAAGGGTACGAAAAACGGGTGGTCATGCGTTTCGCCCCCCGCCTTGCCCCCGTGAAGGTCGCGGTCTTCCCCTTGTTGAAAAACCGCCCCGAATTGGTCGAAAAAGCCAAGGCCATTCACGCCGACCTGCGCCGGGATTGGGCCGTGGACTACGACCAGACCGGAGCCATTGGCCGCCGTTACCGCCGCCAGGATGAAATCGGCACGCCCTTCTGCGTGACCATCGATTTCGACAGTCTGGAAGACGACACCGTCACCGTTCGCGAACGGGACAGCATGCACCAAGAGCGGGTCGCCATCGCCGATCTCCGGGCCTGGCTGCACAACAAGGGTCTCTAAGCGGAAGAATTAGCATTGCAACACGGCCCCGTTTCACGTTAGACTATCCAGAATATGACCGACAAGCCCGAAGTCCAAGCCGAGGAAGACGTCAAGACCGGAAGTTACCGGCTTTGCGAGGCTTGTGGCATGTTCATTCCCCAGCACTTGGAAGTCTGCCCGGAATGCGGAGCCTACGAGGACGAAGACGAGCCACCGATTCCCGTCCACAAGGGAGATGTGATTCTTTTGAATTGCCTCTTCTTGCTGATGATCCTGTTTTTGTTCACCCTCGCCCGCGACCGGGAAACCGCAAGGGCGAGCGAAATCGAACGCATGACGAGACTGACGCTATGGCAGGGAGACGCGGAAGAACCACCCCAGGTCGTGCCGACCCCGACCCCAGAACCAGAGCCCGAACCGGAGCCTGAACCCGAGCCCGAACCCGAACCCGAACCCGAGCCGGGGCCGGAGCCAGCACCCGAGCAGCGCCCCGAACCCGAACCGG
>JAFIGC010000269.1 GCA_020831635.1 Verrucomicrobiota bacterium
AAAGCGGTAGCTTCGCGGTGCTCGCTACACGCACTCCAAAGCGGCTTCGCCGCGCGAAAATGCCTCTCGCGATCTTACAGCTTGAAGCGCATTCTGTTTTCTGGCACATCCTTCCGGTCAAACGGAGTCAGCAAAAATGAAAAAAACCACCATTGCCATCAACGGGGAGGCATTTGTCCTCAATGGGCGTCCCACCTACGAAGGGCGGACCTTTGAGGGCCGCAAAATCGAAGGATTGCTGCTCAATACCCGCATGGTGCAGGGGATTTTCGATGACCTTAATCCCGAAACCTTGGGGGAATGGGCCTATCCCGATACTGGAAAATGGGACCCGGAGCGCAATACGACTGAATTTTTGCAGGCCATGCCGCTGTGGAAGGTTCACGGGGTGTTGGCTTTTACCCTCAATTTGCAGGGTGGCAGTCCCCAAGGGTACTCACAAGAGCAACTCTGGCACAATTCCGCGATGGACGAAACCGGCGAATTGCGCGGGGCGTATATGAGGCGTTTGCAGCTTATCTTGGACCGGGCCGACGAGTTGGGCATGGTCGTGATTCTCGGCCTCTTTTATTTTGGACAGGATCAGCGCTTGCGCGACGAAAAGGCCGTGATTCGGGGGATGGATCGGGCGCTCGCTTGGTTGGCGGTACAGGGCTACCGGAATGTTTTGATCGAAATCAACAACGAATGCAACGTGCGATACACCCATCCGATTCTGCAGCCCGAGCGGGTTCACGAACTGATCGCGCGAGCCAAGGCCATTCCGGTGGCCGGAGGCCGGTTTTGGGTGGGGACCAGCTATGGCGGGGGCACGGTTCCCCGGGACAATGTCGTGAATGCCTCGGATTTCTTGTTGTTGCATGGAAATGGCGTGGAAAACCCCGCCCGAATCGCGGAAATGGTGCGGGAAACCCGGGCGATGGACGGATATCGCCCCATGCCCATCCTGTTCAACGAGGACGATCATTTTGACTTCGATCAACCGGAAAACAATTTTCAGTCCGCGCTTTCGGAGTACGCCTCATGGGGCTATTTCGATCCCGGCGCGTCCAACTATCGGGATGGCTATCAGTGCCCGCCCGTGCAATGGGGAATCAACACCCCGCGTAAGCGCGCCTTTTTTGAAACCGCGCGGAAAATCACCGGGGTGGAATAATAGGGGGTGCGTGTTTGGAGGATTTGCGACGCTTCGCCGCGCTCGATACAAGCCTCTTGCTATTATTTAAAATGCAACGCCAACCAGAGGGCGTCGTCGGAAACGGAGGCGACGCGGTGAGGGCGGTGGGCGGGAATGAGGAGGGTGTCGCCGGCGCGGAGGGTGACCGGTTCGCCGGGGTCGAAGGCGAGGACCGCCTCGCCTTGGAGGAGGGCGACCCATTCGGGACGGTCCTGATCATACCAGTCGTTCGGACCGCCGGGTTGTCCGCGGGAGACGATGCGCTCCAACCTCAGTCCGTCGGTTTCCAAGAGAGTGTCGAAGGTTTCCCCCTTGGCTTGCGTATGCTCAAAGAGGTTCATGTGTGATGATTTATGGGCGTTCAAGATTTGGGTCCCGGATGAAAGACATTTCGTAGGTGCGTTCGCTGATGGCGAAAATTTGATATCCGGCTTTCCGCAGTGACTGAATCGCCTCCAGGGTTTTTTGAAGTGGGATGGTGGTGTAGTTGTGATGAAACTCCAGCAAAAATTGCTTCACCGGAATGCTGGATTCGAGCATGTCCGGGATTACCGCATATTCGCCGCCTTCGATGTCGATTTTCAGGAGGTCGATGTGATCGTGTCCCAACTCCCGCATCAGGGTGCCGAGCTTGCGGACGGGAGCCTGGGTTTTTTCCAAATCCATTTTTTTATATCGCGCCACGGGGGTGTAATGGGCGGAGGAGTCTTTGAGGGGAGCGTAAAAATCGAGGGTGCCATCGAAATTGGCGAGCCCCACGGCTTGAAAAAGAAATTCCTCGGGGAGATCGAGGCTTTGCACCCATTCGACGCTGGCGGGGGTGGGGTCGAAAGCATGGACCTGGGTCCCGAAGCGTTTGATCATGTCCAAATCAAACGAGCATTCCCGCCCGATGCCCACGGAGTACACCACGGAATCCGATTGGAGATCGGCGGGAAAAATCGTCCACGCGCCATCCTCATCACCGCAAGAGATTGTTTCGAGGTTGATTTCGACATCCACGCCCGCCGAAGCAAGCCGTCTTCGCCTGAAATTGTTTTTGAGAGATCGGATCATGCGTCCCATCTAACAGGACAACAACAACCACACCAAGGCGAAAGTCAAAAAATGATTGTCAAGAGTCAGCCCAAAAGTGGGCAAAACCGGGTATTATTCCGATTTCGCCATGTTCATGACATCCTGAACCATATTTCTCCGAGCGGTGATACTGCTTGGATTGGGTGTCCCTTTCAAATCTGAGGGTTCATCAGGCGTTTGGTTTTCCTGTTTTTTGATCGGGCTTTGCGATCTTTGACCTCTGGAGGCTTCTGCCAGCAATTCGTTTTCGATCCCGCGGCTGAGTTCTTTTTGGAGATTTTCGGGCATGGAAGAAATTTTCCCCTCTTCGACGGTCAGCATCACCCCGTGATACATATGGATTTTTTTTGTGCCCATATCCACACTGGCGTGGGGCGGTCCCATAACACGAAACAGGATTCTTTCCGAAGTGCCGATCCCCAGTTTCCCGGCTTGTTCCAAGAATTCCGGTTTTTCACGATTTCGACTCTCGGGTTGGGGGACGCGTTTTGATGTTTCCCTCGCCGGGGCTTTTGGGGCTTCCTGAATTGGGGCATCATTTTTTTCTTCTTTATCGAGTCCAGCAGATTGGGCACCCAAAATTGGGATGCTGGGTATGGGGAAAATGTCCTGTATTTGACCACAGGACATCATCAAAAACGAGATGGGCAGTAAAATGGTGGGTGAGTATTTCATATGTTTACCCCCCAAGGGAGGTGATTGATCAAGATGTTAAAACCAAAACTAACATAACATTGGGGTGTTTCGCAAGTTTTTTCTTTTGATATTATCTTTTCAGAAATCTAACATACTGCCCATCAAGTGGTAACATTCATGGTGCAAAACTGTCACCATGACGTTTACCGCCCTTTTTGAAAGATGTGCGGCCGGAGACCGGACTTTGTTCCTGTGGCTGGCGCCTCCCCGGACTTCGGTGTTCGGGAGGGCGTGGAGTCGTTTGGCGAGCCGTTTGGCTGATGAAGCCTATTATGTGCTGCCGCCTTTGGTGGCTTGGTGGGTGGGGGCCCGGATTCCGCTGGATTTGGGGTTTGCTTGGTTCTGGGCTTTGCGTTGGAGTTGCCGGCGTACAAATGGATCAAACACACTTACAAGCATTTCAGCGGCCCGGGGTGGAGGGGTTGGGTTCCCCGGACGCTTGCAATATTACGAGCTACATGTCTTTGGCAAGGCCGGTTTCCTGTCTTATCGCAGCCGAATGCGAACTATCGCTGACGCTAGTACTCTGTAAACCATAAATCTTCGCATAGGATTGGTCTATTTTGGATGCTG
>JAFIGC010000003.1 GCA_020831635.1 Verrucomicrobiota bacterium
TTTGGTATATATCTAATAACAAAGGGGTTATGCGTTTTTCGCTGTGAACTTCAGACTAGGAAGGGTGGCATCCCGTTGGGATGCGGGTTTGTGTGGGATGCAAATCCCGGGGTTTCACCCCGGTCTGACGAGTGGCATCCCGTTGGGATGCAAATGCCAAAGTGGAAAACCGTTTGATAAAGACCCCAACGGGGTCACACCCGTCAGCCCGCGGGCAACGCCCTGACGAGTATACACATTTCGTTCACCGAGTGGTGATCTTTGCCGTAGCCAGACCATTTTCAAAAAAACTAGGAAATGAGGACCTGTTTGGCGTGGCTTTATAGGACAAAGTTTAAGACAAAGCTTGGGACAAAGGTTCGGATATGGCAAAAGTCATGAATGACTCTACTTTGTCTTGAGCTTTGTCTCGAACTTTGTCGATTTTCACTCGCCTTCTACAACCCAAAAAAATGTGTATACTCGTCAGGGCAACGCCCTGGGAAACGTAGCCGCCCCCGTTTGCCGACCCCAACGGGGTCGCACTCCTCTTTGTCGAATCATTTTATTGCGAATCCTCCTTTACATCATTCTGTCATCCCATCATTCTGTCCCCCACCCTTCTCTCCTTCTCGTCCCCATCATTTTGTGCCCATCATTCCGCCATGAATAAAATGCGCCTCCTCCCCCTGCTCCTGTCTTTCGCGTGTCTCGCCGAGGAACCCGCGGAACTCACAAGCCAAGTCACGGAAATCCCCAGTGACCAGGAAGGCGTTGTATGAGAACATCAAATGATAAATTATGGCATCTCGCGGCACTGATTCCAGCTGGTATTTGCTTTGGACCTCTCTTTCTTTCCAATGGATGGGGGCCATGGTTGCTAATGGCAGGGTTGGTTTGCATGTTCGTTTACACGACCAGACTCCATCGCCGCATCGCCGTGCTTGAACAACAAATCAAAGAACAAAATACATCAAACACCACCCAAGCTAAAATGGCCGAGCCTTCGGACTGAGTCCGAACCTGACATGGCTGGCCCAAATTTGAAACCAGATCATTGATCAAGCGCCAGCCCTATTCAGAAGAAGGATTTTGCATCAACCAGCGCACAAAAGATTTGACCAAAGATTCTTCGCCGAAAAATTTCCGGGCTTTGTCCTCGCGAACATATTCTTTGAACCGCGGGTGCTGCTTGGGGCCTCCATGGGATTCGATTTCAGCCTTCTCCTTGAAATGCTCCATGTAAAAAAACACGCGATCACAGACAGGACACCCCCAAACGTCCAAATCCATCCGGTCAAATGGATCTTGGACTTGGTTATTCAACGACACTTTCTCGCCCGTCAGAAACCGTCTCGCCCCAAGTCTTACCAAGGGTTCATTGCAACTTTCACACCTTTTCATGCTCGTTTACAAACACGACAATCCGGGAATTACAAGAACGAAAACGAATGTAGCAATGGGGATAATCAAAGGATCCGCTCCAAACGAACCGCCGCAAGGAGGCCGGTTTCGTGGATTTCTTTGAGTACCAACGAAAAAATCTCTTCCATGGTTTGCTTGCTCGACAAGTCCTCGCTAAAATCATCTTCTTTCACCTTCATCTTCCCTCCGTCTACAAGGACTTTCAATTTCAGCAAGGCCATCAGTTGCAGAACCGTGTCGAAATAATTTTTCCAAAGTTCACGATACTCTTTTCGTTTTCGTATCCTCTTGGGTAAAGCCTCCATTTCCTCTTTCGCCAAATTGAACCCGATCAGAAATCCTTCTTGCCAACGCCGCAGGGGATGGCTTGGAAACGCCTCCACCGGAATGGCGGAGGAAATTGAAAGGGTATGAACTTGGAAATAAAGCCCATCCAACAGGGCACGTTCCATATCGTCGTACACCATGAGAATGTCATCCTGATAACCTTCACGATTGTAACATGCGTCCGGGATGAGGCGATCAAGTAGGGAAGTCCACCTATCCCAATCGATTTCATATGGAGCGGCAAACAGGGCAAACAGAAATCCCTCAAGCTCCGGGTAAGAAAACGACATGATGCCGTCTTCATCCTCGGGCAAAATGGGTAGATCTTGCCGCAGACGTGCCCGGGCTTGAAGGAGTTGAAGAGAAGTGGTGGAATTTGTCATCATCGGGAGGAGGAAGCGAAGGTTTCAAAAATGCCCCTTGCGGGGACCGTTGCTCCAGGCCCAGGCGGTTTTCAGGATCATCTCCAGATCCTTGTATTCCGCTTCCCAGCCCAACAGTTCTTTGGCTTTGGCGGGCGCGGCCACCAACTCCGGGGGATCTCCGGGACGGCGCTCGCCGTAAACCACGGGAATGCTCTTGCCGGTCACCTGCTCGGCGGCGGCGATCAGTTCCTTGACCGAATGCCCGATGCCGGTGCCCAAGTTGCATTGAAAGGAATCCGCGCCCGCATCCAACTTGTCGATGGCAAGGATATGCGCCCGGGCCAAGTCGTCCACATGAATGTAATCGCGGATGCAGGAACCGTCCGGGGTCGGATAATCGGTTCCAAACACGGTGATGTGCGGACGCACACCGGCGGCGGCCTCCAACACGAGCGGAATCAAATGGGTTTCGGGATTGTGGTCCTCTCCGATTTTGCCATCCAGACTGCAGCCGGAGGCGTTGAAATAGCGCAGCGCCGCGTATTTGAGCCCGTAGGCATGACTGTAGTCCGCCAACACACGCTCCAACATGAGTTTACCGGCACCGTAGGGGTTGATGGGGTTTTGCGGATGTTGTTCGTCGATGGGCACATACTCGGGATTGCCGTAGGTGGCGCAGGTGGAGGAAAAAATGAAAATCCGGCAACCGTGGTCGCGCATGGCGTCCAGCAACACCAAGGGAGCGGCAAGGTTGTTGTGATAGTACTTGGCGGGTTCGGTCACGGACTCCCCCACATACGCAAAAGCGGCGAAATGCATCACCGCGGCAATGTCGTGGGCGGCAAACACCCGGTCCAACACATCCCGATCGCCCAAATCCCCTTCCACGAAAATCACCCCGTCATCCACCAGAGCCTCCCTGTGCCCATACACAAGATTGTCAAGCACCACCACTTTGCGGCCTTTGGCGATGAGTTGACGAACCGTGTGCGAGCCGATGTACCCGGCTCCACCCACGACGAGAATGGCTTGATCTTGCTTCATAAAATATTCCTGGTTCAAGGTGACGCCCGCGCTTTAACGATTGCATCGGGGAGAGGCAAGGAAGAATGACGAATGACGAGTGCGGACCGGCACCTTTCTCTCCATCTTCCAACCCATCATTCTGTCCAACCCGCAACCCATCATCATTCTGTCATCATTTAGACTGCCGCAAAGCCTCTAATCCCGCCCAACAGCCGCCCTGCATCCGTTTCCCAGCCTTCTTCCGTTTTTCACCAAAACAAGACCGATACTCCGACATCACGCCTTCCAGCCACGCCGAACTCCCGATGGCCACCCCACGCGTGAAAAACCGCACACGTTGCTGTAGCATCCTCGCCATCGGCACCTCCCCACGACGTTCATACTCCGCAATCACCTCAACCGGGTCAAATCCCTTGCGGTTTCGAATTTTCTCAGTCGTCCGGGAGTCATCCTTGCGCGTCATCCCCTTGGCCACCACCCACAAACGATAAGCCGCCTGAACTTCTTTCCAGTTTTTCGGGACCGCGCGTTGCTTCCGCTCCTTTTCCATCGCCTCCCCAATCCCCGTCCAGTGCATTTCACGGTTCAACTGACGCTTACGCGCATTGTCCGCCCCACGAGGTTGATGCCCCCGCGTAAACCGCACCAACGCCTCCAAGCCCTCCCGGGCCAGCACATTCCCGCCACAAGCCTCTCCGTAGCCATTCCAGTGATATTCCATCGGATCCCCGCACATTCCCGCCCGCACCGGATTCAGGTCAATGTACGCCGCCACCGACATCAACGCCAACGGATTTCCCTCCACCACCACACTCCGATAGCGACCCTCCCACAGCGGACCCTTCCGATCATGCCGCCGGTTGAACCAAAGCGTGAATCCATGCTTCAAAACCCGCATAAACTCGGGCAGATCGCACATCCGCGCCGCCATCATGCCATCCATTTCTTTGTGTGTTTTCTCCCCGTTCGCCTGATAAAACGCCTCCCATTGCTCCACCTTATCTTTCGCCCAGACCTCTCCCAGCCGCCGGATAATCTCCTCGTGAGTCAACCCTTCCCGCCCAGTCTCCCGATCCGGCACCCAAAGCATCAGATGAAAATGATTGTCCATCATGCAATGCGTAATCACCGACAAGCCCGAAAACGCCGCCCACCGCCGCATCAACTCCACCAAAGCCGACTTCTCCTCCGCCCCGAACAAAAACTCCCGATTCACCGTCCGGCTCGTCACATGCACAAAATACCCGCCCTTTTCCGGCAGAATTCGCAACCCACGCTTACGCCCGCCCCCCGACCAAACCGTGGGCGGCATATTGCTGAAATAAGATGACTTCGGCACCAACATGCCAAAAACTTACCCCACCGCCCCCAACCCGTCAAGCGAAAACTTTACATAATACCTGTTGTTATAAAAAGCACATATAATACCTGTTGCTATATAAGATTGCAAGAAGGGTACGGAGGTGCCTTATTTGTTTGTCAGCCAAGTCCAGCCGGACGCTGTGAAGGCTTGTTTCACAGTATTCGGGTCGAGGCCCGTGCGTGCTGCCATTTGGTGGGGTGATTTTTTGTCAAACGCAAACCCCAGGCCGGTTGAATAGGGCTGGCCTTGCCATTGCAATGCAATTACATGTCCTTGACGGACCGTGAAACCCAAGTCAGCGGACTCGCCCGGCGTGTTCATTGAAATTTTGCCGGAAAATTGCGGGGTCTGTCCCCAGATCCATTCGGGGGAAGCCATTTCTTCTTCGTGGGCCTGTACATCCGATTTGGAAATTTCCAGTGACGCGATGTCGCCGAAATGACGGGCGGTCACGGTTTTGAAGGTCTCGATCCATTCGGGAAGTCCCACCTTCGGCAAAAATTGGACCAGATTGGCAATTCCGGCGGGTACACTGCGCACGGCGTGGGTCTGGAGGCGAATGCGGGGGGCGGACAAGGCCGCGCGCAGGGTTTCCAAATCCGCGTCCCACAGCAGAGTGCCGTGGTGCAAGACCCGACTCTTTCGATGACAATACGCCGACCCGGACACTTTTTTGCCGGACACCAAACATCCGCCGGTCTTCGCGGTTTCCGAGGATAGACCCTTGGCGGCCAACACTTCCCTGAGAATTCCATGGAAAAGCGCGGGGCTGTAGGTGGAACGGTCCACGATCCATGAAAAATTCAAATTGCCCGGATCATGATACACGGCCCCGCCCCCGGAAACACGCCGCCCCAAAAGCAACGCTTTTTCCCGGATCACGTCCAAATTGCATTCCCGCCACGGATTTTGGTTTTTGCCCATCACCACCGCGCGGGGTCCCCGCCAAAGCATCAGTATCGGCAAGGTCACCACGGCCTCATCCAACAAAAATCGTTCCATCGCCAGTTGGGGGTACAAGGACGGGTGGGTCACCTCGATGCAGTGGAACATGGGGAGACCTCAAGGCACGGGAAACAAAGCCGCCTTCGCCCGGGGCCACTCATATTCGAAATTGTCCGTGAAAACGCCATGTCCCAAATTCCGCTCGATTTCCTGCGGGGTCCAAAATCGCCCTTCGTCAATTTCCTCGGCCTGCAAGCGGAAGGGACCCTCGTGCAAAAACCCGTAGGAACGAATCAGTTCGGATTCGAAGGGACAGCGCCACAGATATTGATACAAAAACGCGGGTTTGCCTTCCGCAACCCCCAATTCCTCGGACAATTCGCGCCGGGTGGCCGCCATGGGTTCTTCTCCCGCGTCCACATGCCCCCCCACGGAGGTGTCCCATTTTCCCGGTTGCGTATCTTTTCGCAGGGAGCGCTTTTGCAAAAACAACTGACCCACGGCATTGACCACGAACACGTGTACGGCCTGATGGAGCAATTTCGGATTTCCATGGCATTCCGAACGCCGGGCGCGCCCCACCCGTTCCCCGGCCTCATTGACCAGATCAAACCACTCTTCGCTCACCAGAATTCACCTATTAAAGGCGGCGGAATGACAATATCGTGACCGCAACGTCCGCAGGTGTGGCTTTTGTTGGCCCAAGAAACCGGCACCTGGAGTTTTTGTCCGCAGCGATAACAGAAAAATTTAAAGGTTGGTTCGCCGAGGACCTCCATGGAAGGCCGGGATTTTTGTTTGACCTTGATTTCGGGCGGGGGCTCAATGGGTGCGGCCGCCGGTTCGGATGGAGGGGGCTCGGGCTCCCTTTGCGCGGGAGCCGGGACCGCAGTCGCCGGCGCTTCGGCCGAAGGCCGTTTCAAACGGGTGGTATGCCGTTTCACCGTGACCGATTGCGCGGTGCTCCGTCGAACCACCTTGCTTTTGACATCCCCATTGGGTTTGCTGACGATCACTTTGCGTTGGACCGGCGGCTCCTCCAAGCGTGGAGGAGGATCGGCCTGCTCGATTTCATTGGTTTTGGTGTAAACCACCTGCACCCCCCGGGGTTGTAAAACAGATGATTTCCTTTTGATTCGCACGGAATTTCCTGACATAATCATTTCTCCTTCTTTTGAACAATACCATCCCAACCCCCAAGGCACAAGACATGAGCACCGAGAATTCCGTTTTTTCCAAAGTCGCCATCCATACTTTCACCAACAAACCCTGGAATTTGGAGGCATGCATCGCGCATTACACCCGGGCGGGGGTACCGGCCATGTCGGTCTGGCGCAACCTGATCGATCCCGCCGAAGGGGGCGTTGGCATTGAAGAGGCGACGAAACGGGTGCGGGATTCCGGTTTGGCCATTCCCGCCCTGGTCCGCGGGGGCTTTTTCCCCTGGCCCACCGTCGAGGAGCGCCAGAACGCCATCGATTTGAATCGTCAATATGTGGACGAAGCCGCCGCCTTGGGCGCGGAAATGGTGGTCCTTGTCGTGGGCGCGGTCCCCGGCCTGGACCTCGCCGAAGCCCGCAAACAGGTGCGGGACGGAATCGCGGCCGTGGCCGACCATGCCCGGGATGCGGGCGTGAAACTCGCCATCGAGCCGCTACACCCCATGTACGCCGCCGACAAAAGTTGCGTCAACCGCATGGCCGAAGCCCGGGAGATCTGCGAAGCCCTCCAACACCCCGCCGTGGGTATCGCCGCCGATGTGTATCACATCTGGTGGGACCCGGACGTGGAAGCCGAATTGCGCTTGGCCGCCGAGCAAAACACCCTTTTCGGGTTTCACATTTGCGACTGGCGTGTCAACACCCGCCATTTGCTCACCGACCGCGGCCTCATGGGCGACGGATGCATCAACGTGGCCAAATTCCGGCGTCTCGTCCATTCCCTGGGCTTCGAGGGTTACCATGAAATCGAAGTCTTCAGCGAGGACTACTGGGCCATGGACCAGGAAAAATATCTGGAGTTGATCCTACAACGGGAAGAAGCCTGCCGATAATCCAACGCCCTTCAGGAAAAATGAATTTGGCTTTTCAATCGGGGTTCCGCCCGTTAAGGAGTCCCCATGGCCAGAAAGTTTGAAGAACGCGCGGAGGCGTACCTCCTGAGTGTGGTGGAAGGACGCCGACCCGGCACTTGGGCGGCGTTTCTTCGCATGCTCTTGGGTGGACTTTCCCATGTATTCTCCCTGGTGGTGCAAGTCCGCCTCTGGTGCTATAAACACGGTCTGCTCAAACACCATACCTTGGGCTGTCAGGTGGTGAGTGTCGGCAACCTCACCGTGGGCGGCACCGGAAAAACCCCGGTGGTGGAAATTTTGGCCCGTTCTCTGGAACAAAGCGGACGTCAGGTGGCCATTCTCAGCCGCGGATACAAAAAAAAGAAAATCCACCGTTCCCTGAAACAACGCCTCACGCAGCGGTACAAGGAGATCACCTCCCACAAGGATATTGACCCGCCCATTGTCGTGTCCGACGGCAAACGCATCCTCGTGGAACCCATTTACAGCGGTGACGAACCCTACATGCTGGCCAGCAACCTGCCCAACGTGGCCGTGATCGTGGGCAAAAACCGGGTGCGTTCGGGGCTGCACGCCATCAAAAAATTAAAATGCGACACCCTGATTCTCGACGACGGCTTCCAACATCTGGCCCTCAAGCACCGGCTCGACATCGTCTTGGTGGACCGCACGAACCCTTTTGACAACGGACGAACCCTCCCCCGGGGTCTCCTGCGGGAACCCGTGCGCAACATCAAGCGCGCCGGCTTTATTTTCATCACCAAAAGCACCGGGGACGGGGCCGAGGAACTGCGCACCCGCCTGCGGGAACTCAACCCGACCGCAGAGATTTCCGAGTGTCGGCATTGTCCGCGTTTCCTCAAAAACCTTTATGAAAACGAAACCGAACCGCTGGGGTATTTAAAAGGAAAGCGGGTGTTGGCCCTTTCCGGCATCGCGGTCCCCAAGGGCTTTGAAAACATTCTCTTTCAGTACGGCGCGGACGTGGTGGACCATAAAATTTTTGCGGACCATCACCGGTATTCCATCCAGGAGATGATCGACCTGCACACCCTGGCGGCCGATTTGAATGTGGACGCCATCATCACCACCGAAAAAGACGCCGTGCGCGTGCCCCGTCTGGAGCAGCGGCAAGTGCCGATGTTCTATTTGCGTGTGGAAATCGAAATGTTCAGCGGACAGGAGCAATTCCATGAGTGGATACGACGCATCTGCCTTGAATAATCCGGGGACCCGCCTGTTGGTGGTCGGCCCGAATTGGCTGGGGGACGGCATCATGGCCATGCCCGCCCTCCAAACATTGCGCGAGCGGTTGCATGAAGAAGCCTCGATCACCGTCGCCGTCAAACCCGGCCAAGCCGATCTCTGGAAAATGCATCCGACCCCCGACAAAGTGCTGACGCTCGGGGGACGAAATTCGGAATTCCCCGCCAACGTCAAAAAGCTTCGCGCGGAACGTTTTACCCATGCCCTGATCATCCCCCACTCCTTTCGCAGCGCCCTGTCCCCGACCTTGGCCCGCATTCCCCTGCGCCGCGGCACCGCCGGACAACTCCGCAACCTGCTCATGAACGACGCGGTGGACCTACGCCCTTTTGCCAAACATCACCAACAGTGGGAAGTGGCGGCCATCCTGCTCCCCGGTCCCCTGCCGGATCAGCTCCCCTCCCCTCGCCTGCATCCACCAGAATCCGACCGCGATCAGGCCCGGGCCTGGCTGACGGAATATCCCTCGCCCCACTTGGGCCTCATCCCCGGTGCTGCCCGCGGGCCCTCCAAACGTTGGCCCGGGAAGCGCTTTTTAGCCGTGGCCCGGGCTTGGATCGAACACACCGGCGGCAGCGTCACCTGGCTGGGCACCCCGGAGGACCTCCCCCTCTGCCAGGAGCTGTCCCAAAGCCTCCCCGCGGATCACTCGCAGGTCCTCGCCGGCAAAACCCGCCTCACCGGCTTTGCCGCCGTACTCGAAGCCTTGGACGTGGTAGTCGCCAACGACAGCGGCGGCATGCACCTCGCCGCCGCCGTCGGCACCCCCGTGGTCGCCATTTTCGGTCTCACCGACCCCGCGAAAACCGGTCCCCTGCACAAGGACGCCGTGGTCATGCAACACGCCGAACGGGTTTCCCGGGCCATTGCCCGCGACAGCGAAGCCGCTCGCGCCGCCCTCGCCGCCATTTCCGCCGAAGAGGTGATCGAACGCGTTCTTGCCATTCCCGGCTCCAGTGCGTAAAGGGGGCGCATGAATCGCCCGAAAATATCCGCCTGTGTCATGACCTTCAACGAGGAAAAAAACATCCGCCGTTGCTTGGAGAGCCTGACGTTTTGCGATGAAATCGTTGTTTTGGACAGTTGCAGCACCGACGCCACCATCCCCATTTGCCGCGAATACACCGAACACGTGTTTCAGGAGGAATGGAAGGGATACATCACCCAGCGCAACCGTCTCCGCGAACTCGCCAACTTTGACTGGGTTTTGTTTCTGGATGCGGACGAAGAAGTCTCCCCCATGCTCCGGGATCAGATTCTCTATCAATTCCGAACCGCCACCGGAAAATACATGGGCTTCGAATTCCCCCGCCAGGTGTTTTATCTGGGCAAGTGGATCCGACACGGCGAATGGAACCCGGACATCAAACTCCGCCTGTTCCGCAAAGACAAGGGCCACAGCGGCGGACAGGAGCCCCACGACATGGTCATCGTGGACGGTCCCGTCAAAACCCTCACCGGCAAACTCTGGCACTACACCTACCGCGACCTTTCCCACCACATTCAGGTCATCAACCACTTTTCCTCCATCAGCGCCAAGGAAATGTACCGCTCCGGGCGTCGATTTGGGCTCGTTCACCTCCTGCTCCGCCCGCCCATGCGCTTTATCAAGGGTTATTTCATCAAGGCGGGTTTTCTGGACGGCCTCCGCGGCTTTATCATCGCCGTGGTCGTCGCCTACGGCGTGGCCATGAAGTATGCCAAGCTCTGGGAGTGTGAATGGGAGGCCATCATGGACCGGGAGAGTCGTTCCGAAGCCCCATGAAGATTCATTTCATGAAACGCAACCGCATGAAAACCCACCCATGAGCGCCCCCCGCCTGTTCCGCTCCGCCGGGATGATCAGCCTCGGCACCTTGGTTTCCCGGATACTCGGATTGGCCCGGGAAATCATGATGGCCCGGGTTTTCGGCACCAGCGTGGTGGCCTCGGGCTTTTTTGTCGCCTTTACCATCCCCAATTTGTTCCGCCGCCTCTTCGGCGAAGGTGCTCTTTCCGCCGCCTTCATTCCCGCCTACGTGCGCAGCCGGGATCAGGAAGGCCCGGAGGCGGGATGGCATCTGTTCCGCAACTTGCTTTCCCTGGTACTGATTCTCCTCGGTGGCATCAGCCTCGCGGGCATGGCCGTGGCCACCTTGATTCTGGAATACGCCCGACCGGCGGGGCGGGTGGTGGACATCCTCCTCCCCCTGCGCATCATGCTCCCCTACATGGTCTGGATTTGCATGGCCGCCCTGGTGATGGGCGTGCTCAACTCCCATCGACGCTACATGGTTTCCGCATTTACCCCCTGCCTGCTCAACGTGGTCTGGATCCTGGCCCTGATCGGGGTGCAACGCCATCCGGACATGGAACCGGAAGTGAAAGTCCTGTGGATCTCCTGGTCCATCCTCATCGCCGGCGTGCTCCAATTCGCGGTGCAACTTCCAGTGCTGCGCAAACTCAACTACCGCGCCCCCCCTGAAGTCCATCCCCTCGGACCCGGCGTACGGCGCGTGATGATCAAAATGGGTCCGGCCGCCTTGGGGGCGGCGATCACCCAATTGAACGTGCTGTTGGACCGCTTTCTCGCCATGTGGGCCGGAGACTACGGACCCGCCGCCCTGTCCTTCGCGGAACGTCTCATCTACCTGCCGCTCGGGCTATTCGCCACCGCACTGGGGACGATTCTGCTTCCGGAAATGTCCGCCCTCGCCCACCGCAAAGAGACCGAGTCTCTGGGTGGCACCGTCGAGCAAAGCCTCCGCGGCCTGCTGTATCTCATGGTCCCCGCCGCCGTGGGACTCGGCGTACTCGCCACGTCGATCGTCACCATGATTTATGCCCGCGGGGAATTCGACGCCGACTCCGTGACCTACACCTCCCGGGCACTGATGTTCTACGCCCCCGGTCTGGTGGTGTTCAGCCTCGCCAAAGTCTTCGTCCCCGTGTTCTACGCCCATCAGGACACGCGGACCCCCGTGAAAGTCGGGATGTTCACCGTGTCCGGCAACATTTGTTTAAGCATCCTTTTCGTGATCATCTTTCCCGAAGGCTGGAAACACGCCGGCCTCGCCCTCGGCACCGTCATCGCCGAACTGGTCCAGGTCATTCTCCTCGCCCGCCTCATGCACCGACGTTATGTCCGACCCCAATGGCGGCGCGTCTTTTTCGCGGGCGGAAAACACCTGCTGGCCAGTTTGCCCATGATCGCCGCCGCCCACTGGACGCTCACGCAAATGCCGAACGTTTCCCTGCTCCTTTCCATTCCCGTCGCCATCATGGTCGCGGGACTGGTCTATTTGGCGGCAACCCTGCTCCTCCGTTGCCGCGAACCCAGTGAGTTTCGGCATAGGTGATTTTCTCCCACTTTGCTTCTTTACAACTCTCGCCCAACGCTTATGAGAAACCAACAAGGTTTCCATCAGCATCTCCCCCCACACTCCCTTCATCATTTCCCCATGGTTAGAGGTTTTCGCTTTTCTTTGCGCACGGAACATCGACAGATGCACCGACAAAGTTCCCTGCCGAGCACCGCCTTGCGCGGCCTTTTGCTCCTGGGAGTCCTGATGCCTTTTTTGTTTCGGGTGGAACTCACCCAGACGCTGGCTTGGGTCTCAATGATTTATACCTATCAGCAGGAAGACACCTTCCATAACGCGATTCGTGACACCTTCAACGGAGAAAGACCCTGTAACCTATGTGAAATCCTCACCCGGGAAAATTTTGAGGACACGGATGGAGACCACGCGCAACTCAACCGCCGTCCCCAGGAACCGCCAACACTTTTTCCTGCCGTGACCCAGCAAGTGCCCGGACGTTCACCCGCTTCGTCCGCCGCATTTCCCACGGAACCGCCCCAAACCGGCCAAAAGCCGTCCTCCCGTCTCTTTCGACCTCCCCGCATGTTAGCCTGACGATGATCCCCCATGGTTCCCATCCGCATCTGCCGATTGCTTTTCCCGGCCATGCGGTTGAACGGGACCGTATGTATTTCCACAATCATTTTTCAGGAGAACGAGCGATGAAAGCTTTTCCTTTCGGCAGCGCGATGCTGCTTTCCATTGCCTGGGTGCAGGCAGAAAACGCACCAATCACCTTGCCGACCCTTCCGGTTCACGCCGGGGAATACCCTTCCCAAAAAGACCTCCCCGCACAGATGCCTCTGCACCTTCATCAAGGCGAACTCAGCCGAAGTTTAGCGGGTATTCCCGGAGTCCAGCTCCGCAAGCAAGGCCATCACGCGGGCGAACCCATCTTCAGAGGTCTGGGCTGGGAACGGGTGCAAACCCAATTCAACGGGCTTCCACTGCACGGGGCCTGTCCCTCGCGCATGGATCCCCCCGCCTCTTATTTCCGCACGGAATCCTTGCAATCCGTGGCCGTGGATCTCTCCGCACCCTCGGTCATTCACGGACCCGGCGGACTGGGCGGACGTATCCGCATCCGCACCCGGCCGGTCTGGGACCCCGCCCATCCCATTCCCTATCAGGGAGAAACCAGTGGCGGCGCACAAAGTGCGGGCAAAACGCGAAACCTCTCGGTCTTACAGCGAACGGAATCCGAAAAGACCGCGTTGCAGATTCAAGCCGGCTATCAGCGTGCCACCGATTATTTCAGTGCCGACGGTACCCGAGTCCCCGCCGGGAAAACCGTGCGAGACGCCTCCGCCGACTTTGGATTTGTGGCTGCGGAGGATCTGCAGTGGTCTCTCAGCGGCCGCTGGATCGATGAACGGGACATCCGCTTCCCGGCATTGCCCATGGACAACCGCTCCAACCGAATCCGCTTATTCAGTACGGATCTGCACTGGCAGCCCCATGCGCCCGCCCTGCGGGAACTTGAATTCCGCCTTGGGTACGGAGAAATAGACCATGTCATGGATAACCGGGACAAGCCGAACCGTCACGTGGTGGCGGCGAGAACCCCGGCCACCTCCCGACAGTATGCCACCGGCCTGCTGAGTATTTGGCAGTTTGCTCCGGAGACCGAATGGCGCCTCGGCCTGGATGGCTCCCGCCTGGAGCGCGATGCCGTACGCACCCGGCAAATGCCCTCCGGAATGCGCTTTGAGGATCCGATCTGGCCGGACCTTCAGTCCGAGCAAATCGGCGCTTTCGCGGAATGGGAGAGAGAGCTGCAGCCACAGACGCGTTTGCGCGCCGGCCTGCGGGTGGACCATATGACCACGGAAGCCAAAAATGCGGATGCCCGCATTGTCCCGGGTCCCGGCGTGGGTCCCCTGACCATTCGCAATGCGTATCGGCGTTTTGGCGGGGCGGATTCCGGAGAGGTGGAACAGGACGATCTGCTCGTTTCCGGGAATCTCTGGCTCCAGCATCACCTCACCGAGAACTGGCTGCTACAAACGGGTCTCAGCCGGGTTGCGGCCAGCCCGAATCTGACCCAGCGTTACCGCGCCTTCGGGGCGGCTCCCGGTGGATTCGACCTCGGAAATCCGGATTTGGATCCGGAAATCAAACATCAAATCGAAGCCCGTCTTGACGGCCAGCTGGGAAAACACCGCGCGGGTGCTGCCCTGCATATGGCCCGGGTGGATGATTATATTCTGCGCCAGCGCGTTGCGCTTGCGGATGTCAATGGCGACGGAATGCCCAACCAAATCCGGGGATACCAAAACGAGGATGCCCTGCTCTATGGCGTGGAGGCCTCGGCCCTGCTGCGGCTCCCCGGCCAATTGCGTGTCCCGCTCACGATCAGCTGGCTGCGTGGCGAAACCCGCGCCGATCAGGAACCGCTTCCGGAAATGCCACCGATGGAGATTGAAGCCGCACTACGCTGGGAGGGCGTCCAAGAAACGGAACCCTTCCTCGAGTTCGGACTCCGTTCCGCCACCCGGCAGACACGTGTGAATGAGGCCTTCGGTGAAAATGAAACCCCCTCTTTTACCGTATTCCATATCCGCAGCGGTTTTTCGCCCCGACCGGGATGGCGGATCGAAACCGGCGTGGAGAACCTCTTCAACCGAAATTATCACGAACATCTCACCCGCGAGGCCGTCTTCGCGGGCGGGGACCTGTCGCCAGGGGACGAAATTCCAGAGCCGGAACGCAGCTTTTATGTAAGCCTGCGGTTTCGCTGGTAGCCCAGCATCTCCCTCATTTTGCCAATACCGACTCGGTGAGGTGGCGGACCGCCCATTGCCCGGTGTCGCGGGCTTCTTTTTCCGTGAGCCCGCAGACATCCCGGAGCACGACAAAAGCCTCGATGGAGGTGAACACGCTGAGGGCGTGAACCAAGCGCAGGTAGTCGGCCCGACCGAGTTGCTTTTGGACGGGTGCGAGGGCCTCTTGATAGGCCATCACCCGTCGGGCTTGTCGCAGGGATTCCCGGGGTGCGCCTCCGTCCGCCATCCATTGCTCCAAGGTGGCGCGCAGGTAGTTTCGGAAAAAAACCTCATTGTTGGCCACCAAATCGTGAAAGTAAGCTTGGACGGTTTCCACTTTTCCACAGAGCGTGGGCGGCGCATCCGCAAGAATGTCGTCCGCCTCCACCGTCAACGCGTCCAGGGGCGCCTCCAACAGGAGCAGGTTGATGTTGGAAAAATAGCGGTAAATGGTGGCCCGGGAAACCCGCGCCTCTTCGGCCACCTCTTCCAAGGTGGGAACGCCTCCATGGGACAAGAGACGTTGGGCGGCCCGCAGGATTTCCTTGCGGGTTCGCCATTTCTGATTTTCACGACCTCCATGAATTTTTTTATTTGACATAAATCCATTTATAAGACACAAATCTCATAAAGCAACCTCTAACCAAAGGAAAGTTATTATGGCAACGCAAGCAGCAAAATGGGTTCTGGGTCATTTGGCCTCTCTGGTGGAAACCTCGGATCATTACGGCATGGTTTACATCCACACGCCCGCGCACACGCCGGGTCCCCCGCCACACTATCACGAAGACGCCACCGAACTGTTCCTCATCCTGCGGGGACGTCTGGAAGTGGTCTGTGACGGCAAGGTGATGGTTCTGGGTCCCGGGGAAAGTTTTGTGGTGCCCAAAGGTTCGGTCCACACTTTTTCCAATCGAGAAGCGGAAGAAGTGGAATGGGTCACCTCCTACGCCCCGGACGGCTTCCAGCAATTCTTTGCGGATTTCGGCGTGGATGCCCGGGAAGAAAACGCGCGGGAACGGTCCGTCGCCGGAGAACTGGTGGGCCGGGTGATCGCCAACTGTGGCCGTTACGGCATGATCTTGGCGCAATAATTGGTTTCAAGATGAAAACAAAGGAAGGAATGACGAGGGACGAGGGATGAGTGACGAGTGCGGAGTGACGAGTGCGGAGTGCGGAGTGAGTGACGAGTGACGAGTGCGGAGTGACGAATCAGAGGTCAGAACACAACCTGCCCCGGAGGGGTAAAAGCGGTCAGCCCGGGGTCAGCGACGGAGGAGCGCAGCCCCGGGTTCCCGTGCATCACGAACGAGCGCCCCGGAGGGGTGCAAGCGAGGGGGCGTCGGGAGTTCGGTGGACAAGGGCTCCGCGCCGCTTGCACCCCTCCGGGGCGCCCCAAATTTTACGCACATATCCCAGGGTTGCGGAGCGCTGACGCGCTCCTGACCCTGGGCTAAGCGCTTTCGCCCCTCCGGGGCGGCCTATGAAGTGGACCCGAAGGTCCATGCTCCAAGCCCCACGCTCCATGCTCCACGCTCCACGCCCTCTCTCCTTCTTTCACTCTCTCCTTCTTACTACCTATCCCCATCATTCTGCCACATTCTGAATCTCGCCCGCACTCTGATACAGCAGAAACAGGTTGTCCAGCAGGGCGGTTTCGTCTTCGGCGGGAATGTGCTCCGGCATGCTGCCCTGCCGCAATTTGTTGAGGTACTGGAGGCGCCAGTTGATGGCCTGTCTGGCTTGTGACAGGGTGGCTTCGGGGATCTTGGCCGCACGTTCCTCGTCGGCCAGCACTTGTTCAATGGCGATTCGGGCCTCCACCGCGTGAATGCCTTCAATGATGTGCTGGAAATTCACCGTGGCCAGGGTGCCGTCCTCCCCGGCAAAGAGATAATCGGTGCTGTTGCGCATCAGGTTGACCCATCCGCCCATATTGAGCAGCGTGCGCACGCCCCACCGACCGCGATCATCCTGACGGGGAACGCGCAGGAAATCCGCCTTGTATCGGGTGAAGCCGATGGATTGGGCGTTGCGCTGGGCGTGGCTGGAGACCGTGGCTTCCGCAAGCAAATGATGGCCGACGGGATGTGAACGCTGGTTGCCAGCGCCATTGTTGTGATGGTGGAAACGCGCGATGGTGGCCCGGGCGTGGCGAAGATTCCAGCCGCCCATCAAACCGCGTTCCGAAACATCGGGAAAATGGTGGGGATTCCAAGGATACTCGTGGTAGGCGATGCGCAAACCTTCCCTGGGTTCATTGTTGGCGTGCAGACCGTATCCCCGTCCGTGGGAAATCACGTTCCATTCGCGATCCGGAAACAAGGTTCGAATGACACTCAGATCCCGTTCGTCGGGCTTGCGGTCGTGTCCGATGCCCAGCAACAGGGATTCGTCGGGAAAACCGGCGGCGCGCAGACGCTCCAGCGCACCGGCAATGGCCGGCTGCCAAATGGCCTCGGCGCCCTCGCTGCCGAAATAGGGGACGGCGACATTCTCGATTTCTCCGCTGTCTGGATCGATCACCTGCACCTCGACGGTTTCAATGGGATCGTGTCCCAGATTGTTGCACCAAATGTAGAACACGGTGAAGCGCGGGGTCCCGACGCGTTCCTTCCATTGGGCGGCAAAGCGGTCCAATGCCGTGAAGTCGGGTTCCAGCGTGTCGCCGCGCCGAACAAAGCGCACCAATGGGGCGGTGGTCCCAAAATGGGTGCCCAGGGTGAAGGGCACATAAAACACGTCCTGCCCGACGGAGGCATACCAGTCCAAACTCGCCTCCATCAACCGGAAATGCGCGTCCGACCAAGGGTCCACCCCATAACGAAGGGCCACGCTGTCGGGGGAATAGATGAGATTGACGTGGGAAACGAAATCCTTGCTCGCCGGAAGCCGCCAAGAGCCGATCTGCAACTGCAGGGGAAGGCGCGCCGTCCCCCCGGCATAGGAGATTTGCACCTCTCCCCGGTAGGTGCCGGGCGTGGCGTCGGCGGGAATGTTCGCCGTGAGCCACACTGGGGTGCGCGCGGCGTCGGGGTCGGGTTGCGGCGCCAGGATTTGATAGCCGGAAACGCCCGGATGCGATCCGTCCGGGAGGGCGTGGGGCTCGCGGGTCCAGGCATAACGCACCTGAATGATTCCGCCGTCGAGCCGGGCGCCGTCGGGCCCGGACAAAGCGCCCACTTCCGTTTGGATGGGCCCCCGCCCCAACACCACCGCCTGGCTGGAGGCTTGCCCCCCTCGGGTTCCCACCATACGCAATTCGCGGATCGCCGGGTCCGGGTTCCAGTCATTGGTAATGAGGGTAAAGGCGCTGGCGGGCACCACTTCGGCGGTCAGCGGGGCGGGCAGTCCGCCTGCAAACAGAAGGAAAGCAAGCGATAAAATGGAGGCGAGGCGATGATTCATGGTGTTTCCTTGGGTTTGTTTGTGATCATGTTCAATTAGATGAAAAGTTACCGAAAAGCCAGTATCCGTCCGGCAGTGGTGGTGACGAGAATCGTGCCATGGCTGATGGCGATGCCGTCGGGAATCACCTGCTCATGCACTTGGCCAAAGCGGAACTGACGGTGATGAATGACGCGGTAGCTGTCGGGAATGATGCCCAGTTCTCCGGGAGAAATGGCGGGCACGTCGATGATGCGGTGGGTGCCGTCGGCAACCTCAATCACGAGCAAACGAATTTGGTTGTCCTTGCGGCCCGCCAGATAAAGGCGCTCCCACGCGCCGACAACGCTGTGAACGACATCGAAGGGGTGATTGGGAATATTCACCACTCGCTCGGCGCCATCCTTCAAAACGGTCATGTACTTGTCATGATAACCGTGCACATCGACGCGCAGGCCGTCGGGCCGAATGACCACCCCGGGATTGCCATCGGCATTATAGCCCATCCACTGGTCAAGCGGGCGAATCCAAGTGGACCCCCCGCGAATGCCGCCGCCGACGGGAAAAGCGTGGGGCGCCTCGGCTTCGGTATTGCCGCCGCGAATGTGGGGAGCGCCGCTCAAAGCCAGCGTATCGGGGTCAATGACGGTGTTGAACAGTTGCAGCTTGTCCGCATAGACCTGCAGGATGTCGTTTACCCGTGGCGCGGAGGCGGGACCAAAAACCGATTGCTTGCGAATGGCCCCGGTGGCGGGATCCAAGGCCCAGAGGCGGATGCCGTCCTCCAAGGCGCTGTGGCGTCCGGCGGTCACGAACAGCAGGCCGTTGAAGAGCGTCGGAGGAGGCACCGGATGCAGGGCCTCCACTTGTTCGTGGGCAAGGATCATCTCGCCATTGGGGGAAGCGAGGAATTGCCAGATGATGCGGCCGCATTCCAGATGAATGGCGCTCACGGTGCCGTCGCCTGCGCCCACGAAAGCCGTCGAACCGGCCAGGGTTGGCGGACCGCTGATACGCCCGCCGAAGTGAACCGACCATTGCAGCGAGCCATCCTCAAGGTTCAGACAATCCAGACGATGCGCGTCGGGCGCGGCCACCAGAACCCTGCGTCCATCGGCCACCGGCTGGGTCAAGGGCCCGGACACATTGGGGTTGAAGCGCCAACCCTGTTGGAGGGCGCGGGCCGACCTCGGCCCGGTGCCCACGGCCAAGCGGGTCTCCCACAGCAAGCGTGGTTCCGCCGCCGCGGTCTCGGTCGTCCAGGCGTTCCGTTCAATATTCCCGCGAAAGGTCGGCCAATCCGCGGCTTGAGGGGCGGCGATGGAGGCCGTGCCCTCTTGCAACAGACGTTGATCGTCCGGCAACGGCGTTGGCGGCTCGCGCAGGATCAGGGCCCCGCCCACGGTCAGCGAGCTGTGTGCGCCCACCGTGCCCAACATCGGATTCGCATAGAGCATGCCGTTGGCCGGGGTGGACCGGGTGTCGTAGCGTTGACTGCTGAGCGTATTGCCGCGCATGTCCGGTGGCGTCTCGCCATCCAAGGCCACCGCCGCATTGCCCTTGAAATAAAAGCGGGGCGAAACGGCGTGATATTGTCCCTCGTATCCCCCTCCGCTGGAAGAACCCGGCGAAGGCACCCTGATTGTGCGTACGGTGGAGCCTCCCCGCAAATCGAAGAGGTTCACATGATATTCGCCTACCAGAATGGCCAAGTTCTCTTGAATGGCGATGGCCTGACGTCCGTTGTAATCTTCGATGTCGGAAAAATCCGTGCGCACGAAGTGGCTCCGTCCCGTGGCGGCATCGATGGAAACCATGCGGTTGGCGGCGTACTGGTCATACCCCGCCCCTTGGCGACTCACCGGGCGCATGGCCCGTTCGCGCTTGCCCGCTTCCACCAAATAAGTCGAGGCGACCACCGCGCCGTGACCGATGCCCAAAAAGTTGGACGGCATGCCGGCGACGTCGGTATTGCGCCACAACTCGCGACCGCTGGCGGCATCCAACGCCACCACCGCCACCGCGGGGTTGAATTTGACATTGTCGTAGATCCCATCGATCCGGTAGTCGAGATTTTCAGTGAGCATCACCACCACCCGATTGCCGTCGCTGACCACTTGTTCGGCAGGGTGTTCAAACTCCTTTTCCCAGATCAATCCACGGGTCTCGGCATCGGCCACCCGCACCGTGCGCCGACCATTGGTCCAATAAATGCGCTCGCCGCAGGAGCCGATCTGATTCCAACGCGAAGCGCTGTATTGATGCCCCCCATTGCGCTGGAAGTCGGCGCCCAAGGCCAAACCGCCCTCCACTTCGGCGCCCGTGAGCAAATCCTGCGCCGGCACCACGCCATCTTCACCCAGACGGTGCAAACGGTAGATGCGCTTGCCATCGGAAAAATCACCCTCGCGCCAAGAATCCGTGCGTTCTCCATGTCCACCCGCACGCAGGAGCACTCCGGAGAACGCATCGCGGGCAATGGGTCCCCAAAGGGCCACGCGTTCGCTGACGAAAGGCGTGAAGCGGGCGGTACGCGGTCCGCCGATAAACTGGTAGCTGTGGCCAAAATATCGTCGCTGCCCATGTGACCCCGGCTGTCCCGATGCCAACCCAGCCAGACATCCATGCCGTCGGGCCGTTGCTTGCGCAGTTCCGTCCACGAACCCTCCTCCGAAAACAACGCCAGACCATGACCCGGCGCAATCACCCGCTCGGCCTCGGCCCGGCTGACCGCGGCATTGGCGGACGGATCGACGATCAGCACATTCACCGAAGAATCCCGTAGCGGCAGGCGATCCGTCTGTCGCCACACCCGTGCATCGGCCACCGGATGCGCGCCCGCTGCCCGGAAGGCCTCGTTTCGGGCCGCCACCCGCTCCGCATCCCGATGCAGAGCCACCACCACATGACGACCGCGCTCGGCCAAGGCAATGGCCAAACCGGCATCCGCCGGTTCCACCAACACCACCAAACCAGCCTCCGCACCCGAATGAGCAAGAACCGCATCCACATCCAGGGCGGCGACATTCAGGGACAACAGGAAAAAGGATATCAAGCACGATACGCGCATGGGAACTCCAAAAAATGAGACGGGTCATGAAAAAAACACTACTCGGCAAAAAAAGGCCGACACCCACGCAAACATGCCAAATGCCGACCTAGTACTCTGTAAACCATAAATCTTCGCATAGGATTGGTCTATTTTGGATGCTGGAAATGGGAGGAGGGACTTGTGCAACCTGGAAGGTTGTTTGCATGAAAGAAACCTGTGAAATCGGATTGATAATGTCAAGGATGGAAATTTGACAGATTTCCATGATTCCGTTAGGGTATATTTATCCGGAAGGCCTGCTGACTGGATTCCGGGCGGGTTGCTTTTCGGATGAAAACCAACTGCAACAACCGAAAGGAGTATTCTCATGCAACGCACAGCCGTATATTCTGTTCTTGTCAGTCTCTTGTGGACCGCAGGAACCGCCCTTCACGCGGGGATGGAAATGGAAAAAGGTTCACTCCCCTATCGGGGGGAAGGCGGACATATCATGATCAACGCCGAGGACCTCGAATGGGGCGATGTCGCCTCCATGGCCCCGCCCGCGAAAATCGCGGTCATTGAAGGGGATTTGAGCCAAGAGGAACCCTTCACCTTCCGCCTCAAATTGCCCGCGGGCTATATCGTGGCACCCCACGTTCATCCCGCCTACGAACGGGTCACCGTCATTCAGGGCGTCTTCCATTTCTCCCACGGAAAAGAATTCGACCGGGAAAAAACCATGGCCCTGCGCGTAGGCGGGGTGGCCATCATGCCTCCCGGCGACCCCATGTTCGGCTACACCGAGGAAGAAACCATCATTCAACTCCACGGCACCGGCCCCTGGGGCATCGAATACCTCAATTCCGAGGATGATCCTCGCAACCAGTAGTCTCCGCAATCCACAACACAAATCCCCACTGGCCAACCCGCACCGGTTGGCCTGCGGTATTTTAAACGCGGGAAAACATGCCTTTCCGAGCGTCGGAAGACATTTTTCAAAGGCTTCCGAGCGTCGGAAATTCAGATTTAAGACGGATGAATTTTTTGAGGAGAACCCGGCGCAAGATGCGCCGCCCCCATGTTTTCACGGCCTTGAAAATACTTTCCGAAAGATCGTGATGGAAAATCGGGGAATCTGCTACACTGTCACGGTATGAGCTTTCACCCCCCGAGGTTTGATGATGAGCAAACCCGTCCACGCCTCAATGGCTGGACCTTGGGTATCTGTCTGTTTGTCGCCCTCTGGGTGGTGTGGACGCTGGCGCATCCTTTGTGGCTGGTTCCGACGGACGACCAACGCGCGAAGTCGGATGCCCGCATGTTGGCGCTGGAGGACGTCCCGCCCCCGGTGGTGGATCTCGGGCGCATCACCGACCTGCTGGTGGAGGCGATCGTGCAAATCGAATCGGCGGGCAACCCCACCCTCGTCGGCGGGGTCGGCGAACGGGGACTCATGCAAATCCGCGAGGGCACCTGGCGGGAAGTCACCCGGCGCCATTATGGCCAGGCCATTCCCTTTGACCGGGCTTTCGAGCCGGAACTCAACCGACGGGTGGGACGTCTCTATCTGGGCGACCTGCAGGCTTTTCTTTACCGCCACCGCGACGAATGGTCCGCGGACATGCGTTCCTTGCTATTTGCCGCCTACAATGCCGGCCCCAGGCGGGTAAAAAACGGAGGGTTCACGCTTTCCACGCTTCCCGCGCAAACCCAAAGCTACGTCCGCCGCGCCTCGGCCCTGCACGACTGGTATCTGGAAAAGGAAGAGACCCGCATTCTCCACGAGTTGCTCGACCGGGCCGCGCCCGAGCCGGTCAACGCCCCCGTCAACGCACCGTGAGCACCTCCTCCAGACAGGTGGTGTAGCGCGGGCTCAGCCGCTCCTGCCGCAGTTTCCACTGTTCCCGACGAAATCCCGCAGCCCCCGTTTGCAGGCTGCCCTTGCCGTACCGCTGGTTCACCCGATCCATCACCGCCATGACCCGGTCGTGCCGCGGACCCGGATCCGCGCAAAACAAATCTTGCTGCACCGCCTGCGGACGCACCAGACCCGAAAGCCAAACCCCCACTTTTTTGTACGCGTACCCGGTCCGAAAAATCCGGGACAGGGCCGCCTCCGCCTGCCGCGTGAGCGCCAATGTGTCGTCCGTGGGCACGGACAGGCGGCATTCGGTCTGGTTCACGTATTGGGGCGCGCCTTCCCGAAAAGGATTGGTTTCCAGATAGACGGTCAGATTGCCGGCGAGAAACTTTTGCCGACGCAGTTTCACCCCGCACTCGGCCACATAATAAGCCAGGGCCTCGCGCACCAGGGTCTCATCCGTCAACTCGCGTCCAAAACTTTTGGCGGTGCCCAGCATTTTTTTGGGCGGCGGCGCCACCTCCATGGACAATTGCGGATGACCCAGCAGTTCCCGTTTGAGCCGCAGGCCGTTCACGGTCAGTTCCTTGCGCACCCATTCGTCCGAAAGCGCGGTGAATTGCGCCGCCGTGCCCACGCCCCGGGACTGCAAACGGGCCGCGATCCGCCGTCCGATCCCCCAAAGATCCTCCACCGGAAAATCGGACAGCGCCCGCGCCCGGGTCTCCTCGTCGGCAATGACAAATACATTGCGGGTGCGGTCCCGCTCCCGCTTGGCCATGCGGCTGGCCACTTTGGTCAGGGCCTTGGTCGGCGCGATCCCCACGCCCACGGGCAGCCCCGTCCATTGGTGAACCCGGGCCCGCACCCGCTGGGCGTAGGCGGTCAAATCGGTTTCGCAGTCCGGCACCCGCAAAAACGCCTCGTCAATGCTGTAGACCTCCAGATCGGGGGTCATTGTCGCCAGGGTTTCCATCACCCGACGGCTCATGTCGCCGTAGAGCGGATAATTCGAAGAAAACACAGCCACCCCGTGCCGCTCCAACAACGGCATCGACTGATAGGCCGGTTTCCACATGGGAATGCCCAAGGACTTCGCCTCCCGATTCGCGGCAATCACGCAGCCATCGTTGTTGCTCAACACCACCACCGGGCGCCCCCATAAATCGGGGCGAAACACCTGCTCGCAACTCGCGTAAAAACTGTTCACATCCACCAAGGCAATCATGCATGGACTATACATTTGGATTTACGAGAATGCAAGCCGCGAAAAGGGAAGATGACGAAAAGATTGGGATTGGGATTACGAGTAGGATTACGAGTAGGATTAGGATTCCGTTCCCCTCTCCGCGCTCTCTGCGTCCTCCTGTTCAAAAAACACGTGGATTGGAACGGAGGTTCTGATTAGGATTAGGATTTTTTCAATGATCGACCACTCCGCATTCCGCATTCGTCACTCCGCACTCCAAAGCCCCCTTTCGCCCCTGCCGATGCGGCGATCGGCGCGCCCGTCCCCATGGCCCCATGGCCCCAAAAAACTCGAAACCAGAACCCAAGATCCGTGTGGATTCGCGTCCATTCGCGGTTGAAAATTCCAGAACCCAAACCACAAGCCAAGATCAGTGGAAATCAGTGTGATCAGTGGTTTTCTTCTCTTCTTCTTCAAGTTCAACGTTCGCTTTCCATACAGTTATCGGCAAGGGACTGCCGATCTACTGTTGCCGACTCATCACCGGACCGTACAGCCCCCGCACGGAGCGCTGCCACCAGACCCCGCGCTCCCGGCGGGTCACCGGATCGGTGTAGCGCACCTGATACGTCACAAAGCGGAGGTGGTTGGGCGGCTGATCGGAAAAGGGATTGATGTCCAACAGGGACACGATGCGGGGATCATTGGTGAGCAAGCCCTCGGCGAGGCGGAACATCCAGGGGTGCTCGCGAATGGCGGCGGGATTGCTTGCGCCCGCGGAAATTTCGTCCGCCATCTTCCAGTCCAAACGCGGAAAATGCAGACCCGAAAACCGGGGCAATCGCTGGGGATGACCGGGTTTGGCCTTGAACAGGTATTCCCGCCACTGTTGTCCGTCCCGACTGCCCTGTACCTCCACCTCGAAACGGTGCGGGCGCACGCTGGGAAACATGCCGTAGACCCCGGACGCGCCGGCCTGTTGCAACACCCGCGCGGTTTCGCGCCAGGGCGGCCAAAACGCCTCCGGCTGCCGCAACCAGATGCCCCCCAGGCAAACGGGCGCCCACAGAAACATCCAGACCCACGCGGCCCCGCCGACCCGTTTGCGTACGCGGGTAGGATCCGCCGGGGCCGGAGCCCATTTTTCCGGCAACCATTCCCGCCAGGCCCGGTCGTCCACCAACGCGAAAGACAACAGAATCACCAGCCAAGGATAATGGCCGTAATTGCCGCTCACCACAATCAGCAACATCAGCACCGAAAAGCCCCCGGCCGCGATTTGGCGGTAGGTGCGCGGAAAAAACACGTAGAAAGGCAGAACGGTTTCGATGAGCAGCACCCCCCAAAGGCTGTATTTCAAGGCGGAGCCGGGCAACTGATGCAAAAACCAAGCCAACAGGGTGGGCAGCGGCTGGGTCTCGAAATAGACGTGCAGGGCCGTTTCCCGCATCCAAAACGGATCGCCGCCCGTGAGTTTGACCCAGGCCGAACTGAACATCACCTTCACCAAAATCAGATTGCACATCCACAAACCCACGCGGCGGAGGGGAATGTCCCGAGGTACCGGCAGACTCCATTGACGCGGGGCGCTCAGGAAAAAGGCCGCGAAGCCCACTTCCGCCAACAAAAAATCACCCTGGAAACGCATCCAGGGTCCGCTCACCTGCATCAGCGACACCCAACTCACCCAAGCGATCAAATTGGCCCACCACACCGCTTTGCCCGCGACCATGAACAAAGCGGAAAACGCGCCGAGCCCGAGCACGGCATAGAGCAGGCCCATGCCCTCGGAGAGCCAAAACAGCGAGGGCGCGCGCAAAAACGGCATGTTGCCGGAAACAGAGCGGATCTCCTCCAGCGTTTGGGAAATGGGGCTGAGGCCTCCCGGACCGATCAGACCGCCCGCCTGCGCGGCAAAAGACCAAAACGCGAAGAAGTACACCAGCCCCAACCCGCGCAACAGCCCATGGGTGGCCACCCCGTACGTATTGTCGGGTCGACGCCACCTTGCCTGCCAAACGTTTTGAATCCACCTCTTCATCCTTTCCCCATACGATTCCCCGGCGAACAGTGCAAGCGCGGGCGGAAGGAAACGTCCTCGGGGTTATACGCTTTGAAGGCATTCGGGGGGGGACAGGAGAGCCAATCTCCGCATTGGCGGGGCGAATTCGGGGGCGAACTCCTTCAAAGTTCATGCCCTTGGAAAGAACTTTACGGCTCTTCGGGAGGGGGGGGAAGGCGGTCATGCACCTTACGAAGAATCAATGGGGATGAGATATGAACGCCATCAAAAATCATTACAAAATACCGTAAATCAGGGTTGTGCCCCCAAACACTTGAAAAGACAAGCCGCATTTGGCCGTCAATCGTTGCCCCGAGTTGAATGTCCAAATCCTTCCGATTCCGTTGCCATGTTCGATTCGAGAAGGTTTTGCCCTGCCCGCTGGGAAGCAATTCCGTCTCATCATCTAGCAAAATCCGAACATCATGACTGGAAAAATTGAAAAACCGGTAATCCCCGGTTTGAATTTCGTTGAATGAAGCGGGAAACGCCAGCAGCCGCAAGGGACCGTCTGCCTGTTTCCGAGTGAGCAGCAGGACACGACCAGCTCCCTCGGGCAACTGTACGCTCGCAACGGGAGTTGCCGTGGAAACGGCTCCACCCGGAGCTAACGAAGCAGGCATAGTGGCCTCCGGACTGTCGAAAAGTTGCAAGTCACGCGGTCCTCGATAGGACATTGGCGGTCCGAGTCCCCCGCCAACACTTCGGAACTCAACGGGCTTTTCACCATTCCAAAAATATAACCCTCCAACGGCATCATCCACGGACAAGGTAATGATTTCCGTGCGAAGGCCAACCGAGTCCTCTGCCTGCACATAAAAAAAGGGGCACAGGACCAGCGTCAAAAAAAACAGGATAATTTTCAATTTGCATCCTCCAACTCCGAGGAATCGAGCCAGCGAAACGCCACCATTTCAAATCGACGCCCGAAGCGTTCATTCAAAGGGTGCAACGTATCATCCACCGGATTTCTCCAAGGCTCGTCACTGGGCTCCACGTATTCGGCCGTGCGTTGAACCACGGCTTCGCACCAAACCCTTGCGGTGGGTGACTCACCATTTCCCCCCAATTCACTGTATGCCCGGATGACAAAGGTGTCCGAACGGGCGGATAGGATTGGAGCCAAGGCCTGTAACAAATCGCCTTGCAACAAATAGGACGCGTATCCGACGGCTTCGCTTTCACCATCCATCGCGGCATGAAAATGATTGCCCCTTGGCCGCATGGCCGTCCCGCCGATGGAATCGGGCAGGTCCCCGCCCTGAACGTTCACGGTCCGGTCCAGCGCCGCCTGCAGGGCTCCTTTGCGTTGATGATCCGGATTGCTGCTGTCAGGATGCCGGTTCACAAATTCCGCCATGGAACGGAAAGGTCCCCGGGCTTCAACTTCCTCCACAATGGCTTCCGCCAACGCATCCAATTCGCTCGAGGTCAGTTTGCGCCATCCTCTCCAAAAGCCTTCGTGACCCTGCTCCCCGGACTCAAAAGATTGCGCCGAAATCACATGCCCGAATCGATTGAAGCGAATGGCTTCGGGGCTTTCCCAAGACATGGTGGCGCCGGAGGTCACATTCACCACAGGCAATTCGGCGGTGACCATGGAGGACAAGACCGCTTTCCATGCCGTTTTCGAAGTCGAGTTCACATTAAAGGCGCCCATCACGCGAATGCGTGAAGAAAGCGCTTCCGCGCCCCGCTGGCCGTTTGTCCCGGCGGAAGCCAGCACTTGATCCAAAGACGGCTCTCCACGGATCGGAACATAAACCATACGCGGGTTGGGCAGTCGGTCCAGCCGGCCCTGGAATGCGGCGTCAAAGCTGTTTCCACCACCCACGTAGTCGGGTGCCATGGTAGAAAAAAACATTTCGTCCCAAATTCTTTCATTCACATCAAAACTGATATCGTAAAGATCCAAGCCTTGAATACCGTTATAATTCTGTGCGACGGTTTGATTCAGGGGAATGCGCACGTTGGCATATGAATTCCCGGCCACAAAACCCGGTTCAAAAGAGTAACGACCCAATTGGGCATGCTGGAACTGCCCCACGGACACCAATGGGGCTTTGGGCACATCGAAAAGCGGTACATGCGTTTGCCCTGTGGTGGTCGTTGATGCCCCCATAAACCCCTGGTATCGGCCAGAACCGTTCCAGCTTTGCGGTGCTTCATTGCCTTGCAGAGCCTGGGCAACCAGTCCGCGATTTCCTGGCCCCTCCCCCATCAGAGGTCCAACGTAATTCCACCCATCGGGGGCCGTTGGCCCAAAAGCTTGCTGACCGTCCCATGCCGAGTTCCACACCAAAGCCCGGGGATCTGTATCTACCCACCCTCGCACCCGCTGCTCGGGATCCTCTGTTTGCGTGGTCGTCCGCAAATGAAAAGACCATGTGGACAAGTGTTCGGCATTCGTAGCCAAATCATCCACCTGAAAAGGGGGAAATAAAGTTTGGCCATTTCGAATGGGTTGCGGAATGACAAAATCCGACGCACCAGCCGCTTGATTGGCGACGCCTCCGTTCCAAAGCCCGGTGTACCGACTCATAAAAACGTCGCTTTGGTTACTCCCGGCAGGCCTGGATTTGAAAGTGATCCATGACATCGCGGTCTTCTCACTCAACCCGAAACCCGCGTTCTGTGTGTCAGGATGATGGGTGTCTTGCATATACACGTCCAAGATCTCAACCGTGGAACCCGGAAGAACCTTTAACGCACTCGTTTGACTGGTTCCACTCACAAAATTCACCAAAATATATCCATCGCTTGACCAGTTGGATGTCAAATCAACTGCACGAATTCGGCCATGCGATGGCGTATCAGTTTGGTCATTGGGTTGGTCCACGGAGAACAAACGTACCTCACCAGGCTGAAAGGTCACATTTCGGGCCCAAAGCTGCATCCAACGCTCACTCCCGACGGCACCGGACCAAAAACGACGCAAAAAGCAGATATGTTCATCCACCGATCCATTCGGTTGCGTCACCCGGATCTTCACCATGGGCGTGGCCAACCATTCAAAACGGTAACTGTTTGAGGCAATGCTCACGTTGTAGGGATTCCAAATCCCGATCAATGGTTTGAGTTGCATTTGCATCTCGTACCCGGGTCCAATTACTTCTTCAATTCCCTCCGCCGGGTTGGCGGGCGTATGAACCATGGTTGTGGGTTCGGCCGTCAGCCGAATACCAAATCTCAAATGGGACAGTACGGGCTGCACACTTGAATTGGTATGTTGAATATCGTTTTCATGAGCCCCATCGTCTTCGTTTTCATAGGGAAGCCAATCATGGTCCCGTAAATGCGATGCCACTCTGGGATAGACCCCCACCATCGAAATCGTGTTGGATGCATTCACAGCACGCCAGAGACGACCATAATGCCAGAGAATCCCCAAGTTGGGTCCTGGACGCAAATTGACGTAACCCGCATTCCCTCCAATGCGGTCGGTGAGAAAGAACCGATCCTCATTAAACACTTGGTTTTCTGGAAATGCGAAAATATCCGCGTTATAATGGTTTGGAACTTGGTTTCGGTTTGGGCGCGCCCCCATGTAGTAGTCCACCAATTCCGTTTCTTCCATGGACCGGTCCAATACCACCGACCAGTCCGTTTTCAGCCCCCCGTCTTTCACATTGACGGGTAACCCATAGCCAAAAACCGTCAAATCATGAAACAGCGTACGAGACTGCACCCCTTGAATGGCCATACCAAGGGTGTCTCTGGAACTGAACCGATCCAGCATGGCATTATTTCCGCGTTCAAACAACATGCTGTTGCTGTAGCCAGTCAAAGGATTGGGTGTTTCGTCATCAAAAGGTGCACCCAAAGAGAGGAAATCGGGTTCGGATGGACTTTGGGCCCGTACACTGCGTTCACCTTGGGCAGATGGATTGTCATTGGGTTTCACTACATCCACACGGGCTTTGACCCCCTCGTCTCCCACCCACCAAGCGATGCGATTGTTAGTTCCCGGCAGTCCAACCAATTCGGCTTGAACGGCCCTTGAATTGGCATCCGTAGGGTCGGCAGGAACCAATGTCACTGCAGCCTCCGACAAATTCGCACTGGGATTCACATCCATTCCGCCACTCACCAACCAACTGGGTGCGGCATCATCGGGGGACCAAACCCCGGTCCAATGCGGGTGGGTGGTGTTGCCGGAAGCGGCGGCGGTGGAGGTCACCCGCTGGTCCGCACCCGCGCGCAACTGGAGTTCGCCAATGGCCAGTTCCATCGCCAGGCGCGCATGGCTGCGGGCCTGTAATTCCTGCTGATGGTTGGTCACCCCTCGCAATTCCATGCGCACCACGGTCACGAAGGTCAGGGTCATGACCAACAACAAACTGATGACCAACAGGGTGACCAGCAGGGCCGAACCCTCGGACCGTGGGCGGGGTTCACGTGCCTTTTGCCGAGGAATATAGAAGGAAGTTTTGTCGAAAAAGCTCTTTTTTGGGTAAATCATTTATCTATCCTACCCTATTTGACTGAAATATGTGCGTCATTCCATATATAAGATTGCGTCAAAAACGAATCCGTGTCATACTCCATCCATGAAGAAAGTACGCGTCATGTCGCCCTATGAGGGTAGTCTGGGCCTCAAGATGATTGAGGGCATCGCCGAATACATGCGCCTGCACGAAGCCTGGCAATTGGATATTCCTGGAGTGACGGACAGTCGGCAATGGCCGGATGTAAACGAATGGGAGGGCGACGGCATCATTCTTCCCGTGGTTCTCAAATCCACTTTGGAGTCCTTGACCCGCATCAAGATCCCATTTGTGAACATCACCGTCCGTCCCGGCGTCCCCACTGTGCAAAACGACAATCATGCCATGGGCAGAATGGCGGCGGAACATCTTCTGGCCCAAGGCTATCGGAATTTTGCCATGATTACGAATCGGCACATGCCTTTTGCCGTACAACGATGCGAGGGCTTCGCGGAACATCTCCGCGAAAAGGGCTGGCCCGTGGAAATGATCGACACCCATCAATCTCCCGGGGAAATCCGCGACCATTTTTCCCGGCGCCGATCCCGGAAAGACGCCTTTCCCATGGGCGTATTGATCTATTCGGATTTAATTTCCCCCACGGTATATCAGGAAATCCAGGCCCTGGATTACAGCATCCCCGAACAGGTGGCCGTCATCGGCATGGACGACCGGCTCATCGGCCTCACCCTTTCCCCCACGCTGACCTCGGTGGTGCCCGATGGTTTCCGTCTGGGTTTTCGGGCCGCGGAAATGCTCCACATGCAGTTCCAGGGGCAAAGGCCGCCCGATGCGCCCATCCTGATTCCGCCCATGGGCATCAACGAACGGGGCTCCACCCATGCCTTTGGTTTCGAAGACGAGCATGTGGCCGCGGCCCTGAAACTCATTCGCGAACACGCCAAAACCGGCATGTTGGTGGACGAAGTGGTGCGAAAGGTTCATCTCAGCAGGCGTAATCTGGAGCGGCGGTTTGAAAAGAACATCGGCCACACCATGTGGCGTGAAATGCGGCGGGTTCAAATCGAACACGTGAAAAACCTGCTGGTATCCACGCAATGGCCCATCAAGAGAGTCGCCAAAGCCAGCGCTTTTCCCCAGCCCTCCCGCCTCACGAAAATTTTCAGGGAAGAAACCGGCGAAACGCCCCTCGCCTATCGAAAACGGCATCAGCATTGAGTTTGGCGCTGTGTTTCCCGCCCCATCCATCCTTGACCATTCCGATGGATGGCGTAAGCATACATGCATGAATCCCGACGCACAACATACGGGACAACCGCCCTTATTTTCCAACCTTCCTCTAAAACCATGCCTACGCTCCCCCCCCTTTCCGGAAACATGCTCATCGCCCAAAGTGGCGGCCCCACCGCCGTGATCAACCAAACCCTGGTGGGGGCGGTGCTCGAAGCCCGAAATCATCCCGAAATCAAAAAGGTTTTTGGCGCCATGCACGGCATTCAAGGCATTCTCGACGAGAATTTCGTGGACTTGGGCAAGGAAACCCCGGCAAACCTCGAACGCGTGGCCCAAACCCCGTCTTCCGCCCTCGGTTCGGTCCGCAAAAAACCCACCGCCGAAGATTGCGCCGCCATTTTCGAAGTGCTCCGCAAAAACGACATCCGCTATTTTTTCTATATCGGCGGCAATGATTCGGCGGAAACCACCCACATCATTCACGAACACGCCCGCAAGGCCAAGTTCGAGTTCCGCTGCTTCCACCTCTGCAAAACCATCGACAACGATTTGCGCCAGAACGACCACACCCCCGGCTTTGGCAGCGCCGCGAAATTCGTCGCCTGCGCGTTCATGGGCGACAACCAGGACAACCGGGCCCTGGGCGGTGTGAAGATCAACATCATCATGGGTCGCCATGCGGGCTTCCTCACCGCCGCCTCCGCCCTCGCCCGGGTGTACCCCGATGACGGCCCCCATTTGATCTACCTGCCCGAACGCCCCTTCTCCATGGACCAATTTTGCGAGGACGTCAAAAAGGTGATGGACAAAACCGGACGCTGCGTGGTCGCGGTCAGCGAAGGCGTATGCGACGGAAAAGGTACCCCCATCATCGCCGCCTTCACAAAGGAAGTGGACAGCCACGGCAACATCCAGCTTTCCGGAAACGGCGCCCTCGGCGATTTGCTCGCCGATGAATTGAAAAAACGCACCGGCATCCGGCGCGTGCGGGCCGACACCTTCGGCTATCTGCAACGCTCTTTCCCTGGCCTGGTTTCGGAAACCGACGCCGCCGAAGCGCGCGAAGTGGGCGCCAGCGGGGTGCGGTTTTCGGTCAAGGAACACGAAAACGGCAGCGTCGCCATTCAACGGAAAAAAACGAAAAAATACGGTGTTGATTTTGTGCGCGTTCCCCTGAAATCCGTGGCCAAGGATACCCGTCACATGCCCGCCGCCCATATCAACAAAGCCGGAAATGACGTCACCAAGGCCTTTGTCGATTACGTCACCCCCATCGTGGGCAAGCTCCCGGAAATGGGACGGCTCAAGAACCACCCCGTCAAATAAGACCCAACAATCATGCAAATGCTCCGCTTCCCCATATTCCTCGGACTCCTCGGCCTCGCATTCGGGGTTGTCCGGGCCGATGCCGAACCCGAAACCGGGCAGGAACTGATGTGGGAAGTTCGGGCCCGCCTGCCACCCATGCCGCTTCGGCTCACCGGGTTCATTCGCACCCGGGAGGGCCGGCGCAACATTGACCGGGCTCTGGTGAGTGAGTTGCGGTTTGGTGAAGTCGTCCCGCACATGCGCTTCGAGTTGGCCGACGGCTTTGGCGAAACCCTGACCACCGCCCGCATCAGCTGGCCGGAGGGCACCCCGCATTTCCAACAATGGGATGCGGAGGGCGAACCCATCCCCGAAACGGACCCCGCCGACGAAATCGCCGAAACCGGGCTGACCTGGTCGGACCTGAGTCTGGATTTCCTGTGGTGGGAAGGCGCGGAAATCACCGGGCGCGAACGCATCAAAACCCGCCCCGCCCATGTGGTCGAGATCCCCGCACCCGAATCCCACCCCCACCTCACGGCGGTACGGCTCTGGATCGACACCAGCGCGCTGTTCATCGTCCGGGCCCAATTGATCGGGCCGGAGGGGGCGAATGTGAAACGCATCGACGTGGACAGCATCGTCGAAGTGCGCGAAGGCATGTGGATGGTCAAGGACCTGATTATCCGCGACCAGAAAAACAACCGCAGAATGGGCATTCGCTTCGAAGACGTGGAAGAACTTGAAGAATAGCCCGAAAAGGAACCCCATGCTGATATCAAGGACCTTAAGACTCTTTTTGGACAGCATTGGCCGCCGCGAGGAATATGAATTCTATCTGAAAAAATTCCAGGCGGAACAGTCTGTGTGCTTTGCCCTGGTGGCGCCGGACACCGCCGCCGTGGAGCAATCGGGTGACCTGATGACCTTCGACCTGCAGTTTCTGCTGCGGCTGGAACTCACGCCGCTCATGGTCTTGGCGGGCTTGGACGCCACCCGAAACGCCCATGAATTGAGCGCCTACGGCGATTACGAGGTTCTGGCCGATCTCGCCCCCGACGCACCGGAATCCACTTGGCGCGAACGGTTGAAACACGCCTACGCGCGGGAACGCATCCCCATCCTGCTTTTGCCGGAAACCGAACTGGGGGACGCGGTGGAAGCCCTAACGCCCCGAATTGCAAAACGCATCCACCTCCTCCGCGTTCAAGGCATGTTGCGGGCCACGGACGAAGAAAAAATCTTTTATCACTACACCCATCGCGTCAATCCCCACGTGCTGGCCGAGCGGGATCGGCCCGCCGTGCAGCTCGGGGAGCGATGGTTGCGGCACGATCCCAGTCTGCACATCAGCGTCGCCTCCCCCCTGCACCTCCTGCAGGAAATGTTTACCGTGCGCGGCATGGGCAGCATCATTCGCCCCGGAAGCACGCTGGAGCACCATACGAGTTTGGAGGCCATCGACGTGAACCGTTTGGCCCTGTTGATGCGGGAAGCCTTCGGCAAAGCCCTCCGCGACCCCGAATCGCTTCGCGCCGCCAGCGACATTTACCTGGAAACACGCTATCGGGGGGCGGTGGTGTTGGAATCCCACCCCGCCGGAAAATACCTCTCGAAATTCGCGGTGGGCACCGAAGCCCGGGGCGAAGGTCTTGCCCAGGAACTCTGGCAAGAAGCCTGTGCGCCCCAACCCGCCCTCTTTTGGCGCTCGCGCAGCAACAACCCCATCAACCAGTGGTACGAACGCCATGCCGGCGGACACCATCGCGAAGGCGACTGGACCCTATTCTGGAAGGGGGTTCGACCCGAACAACTGCCCGAAATCATCCGCTATGCCCTGGAGAGGCCCGGCGATTTCGTGGAAGCGCCACAAACCTCAAACCCTATGTCCACATGAGATCACAATGCCGACTTTTTCTCCCGCTCCTGCTTTTGCTTTTGGGCGGCTGCTTCACCCGTGAAACCCGCATCCTCTTGGAGGAGGACGGCAGTGGCGTCTTGGAAATCGTCACCACCGCCCGCAAAGCCTTGTTGGACTATGCCCGGGCCCATGTGGACATGCCGCCCGAGGAGTGGTGGTTCAGCGAACCCGTCCTCACCCAAGCCGCCAAACAGTATGGCCAAGGCGTGCAATATCTGGACCACGAAATCACCCCCTTGGACGATGGAAAAAAATTCAAGGTACGGTACCGCTTCGAGGATGTGTCCCAACTCGATATCCGCGTCGATACCGACGCCCCCTTTTATCTCACCCCTCCCGGCAAACAACAGGATCATCGGCCCCGCTTCAGATTGGTGATGCGCGACAATGTTTTCACCGTGCAAGTTCCGCCCGCCTCTTTGCGTACCCGTTCCTCCACGCAAGCCCGGGTCCGGGTGGACGCCCCCAAAGCCCAAGCCCAACGAAAAGAGAGGCTCGAGCAGGACCTTCGCAACCTCATGCGCCACGGCAACCCCTTCAAACTCACGGGCAAGGAAAGCGCCGAAGAAATGGTCAAAGCCTTGGCGGAGGGCATGCGCTTTCAAATCCAAGTGCAACTGCCCGGACCGGTGTTGGCTTCGAATGCCCGCACTCTCAAGGCTAGCGTGGAAGGCGAGGAAGCGGAAAGCGCCCCCGTCGTCACGCTTTTCTCCTTGGACGCCATGAAAGTTCTGGAAGACAAATCCGCCATGGAAAAAGCCACGGAAGGCGAGATTCATCGCATCGGATGGAGCGAATTGATCCGCCTCCCCGGGGTCTCCGGCGAACACACCGGCCCGGTACACATTCATTTGCGCCCTTGAGAAAGCAGAGTTTCATTTGAGGTCTGCTCTTATGAAACCTTTCGTGGTTCCTTTTTCAACCACGAAAAGCACGAAATTTCACGAAATGAATAAAGCCCCCCCATCTTGAGAACCTTTTTCGTGCCTTTCGTGGTTCTTCCAATATTTGAGGTCTGGGAATCAATCAGTCGGAACTGAGCAAGGCCACGTTTTTCAAGCCCACATCATGTAGCAAATTCAGCACGAAAACCAAGTCACGGTGATAGCTGTTGGCCGTGGCCAGCACCATGATGTTTTGCTCGGGATTGATGTTGGCGATCATGCCCATGCGGGTGGTCAACGCCTGGGCGCTGACGCGTTGATCATTGTAGGTGTAAAAGCCCCGATCCGTGGCCTCATCCCAATACACGCCGATGGTATGGCGCCGAATTTCATCGGGCGGCGTTCTTTGCGTTTGATCCGGGGCCGGACGGAACACTTCCATGCGGGACAAGATATCGGGAATTTCAAAGGTAAAGACAAAGTAGATCAGCAATTGAAAGACCACGTCAATCATCGGCGTCATGGGAATGTCTTCCATGGACCGATCCCGTTTGGGTTTTCTGAGATGTCTGCGTTTACGTGACATAATTCACCATCCTTTGATTACTGGGCGGGTTCGGATCTTTGCACCATGCCAATGACATTGATTCGCCAAAGTTGCTCTTCGGAACAAATATCCATGACCCGGGTGATGTCACGATGCCGGGCACGCCCGTCACCATAAATCAACACGGGCACGTTTCGCCCTTCACGGGCTACGGTGGAACGAATGATGTTCCGGAACGTGGCGTGATTCATCGGGGTGGACCCGATCTTGATGTTGCCGTTCGCCATCACCTGCACATATACGGTGGCCGGCTCGAATTCTTCGATGACCTCGGCGCGTTCCGCATCCGGCACTTCAATGTTTCTGTCAAATTTCTCACGATCCAAGTCAATGGTGAACACGAAGAAGATGATCATCTGAAAGACGATATCGATCATCGGGGTCAAGTTCACCGCGTCTGGTGTTCTTTTCTTCATGCGAACCTCTTGTTCATGCGAAACTTTGGGGGTTGAAGGGGTCGTAAACCGAGTTATTCTTCCACGACTTCGACATTGCGCAGGATCTTGATCTCATCCATCGTCAAACGTTCCATGGTCAGAATGATGGTAGAGGCGCGGTTGCGGAAGTAATAGAAAAAAGCCAGCGAAGGGATGGCAATGAACAGACCGAAGGCGGTGGTGTACAGGGCCTGGGAAATGCTCAAGGCGAGGAGACTTCCCGCCGAAGCGCCTTGCTGGGCGAGGGTCGCGAAGGCCGCGATCATCCCTTGAACCGTACCGAGCAGTCCGAGCATGGGGGCGAGGTTGCCGACCACGTTCAGATAATTCACGCGCTGCATCAAGCGCTCTTCTTCCATGGCCGCGGCCACGCCGACGGCGTCTTGGATGGTGTCGAATCCCTCTTCGACGTTGGAGAAGCCCGCCGACAGCACGTTGGCCACGGCACTGGGTTCCTCTTCACAGTATTGCAAGGCTTTCATCACATCGCCCTGTTCCATGGACGACTGCACGTTGGCCACCAGGGTGGGCGGCATGATTTTGGTGGCGCGCACGGTGATGAACGCGTCAATGATGAGGGCAATGCCCGCGATGGAGGTGGCAAAAATCGCAAACCAGAGGATCACGCCCAAGGGTCCGCCTCCCCGCACCACATCGATGAAGGTTGATGTTTGGGCCGGTGCTTCGGGCGCGGCCACGCCCGGGGCGGCCTCCACGACGGGAGGGGCGTCATCCTGTGCGAATACACTGAAGCTCGCAAACAGGGTGAAAGTAGCCAAAAAAACAATAACCCGGTTTTTTTTTAGCTTGTTTCTCGCCAATTTCGGTACGGTGGAATTTTTAATATTCGGTTAAGTCTCTCCCCGCGCGCGCGGCGAACTCACTGTTGGGATAACGTTGTTTCAGTTGGTCAATGTATTTGCGGCCATTCGCGGTTTCACCCAGCTCTTTGAAGGTATTGCCGGCTTTGTACAGCGCTTGGGCATGCACGTTTTCATTGTCGCGGTGAAAATACACGGCCCGCAAATAATCCAAAATCGCGGGGCGCAATTCGGCGCGTTGATGCTTCAGATCGCCCCGGGTGAGCAAGGCGACGGCGACTTTGCCGCGGTCCTCGTTGGCGCGCACGATTTCGGTGAGTTCTTCTTCGAGACCGCTGACGTTGCGAGTGGCGATGCGAGTGCGCCATTCCACCTGCTGCAACTGTTGGAAAAGTTCCATGGCATTCTCACCATATCGCTGCTTCAATTGATCCACCGTGCGTTGGGCGGAGGCGGGATTGCCCGCATCGATCTGCAAATTGGCCAAGGAGATCCCCGCCATCACGTCCCATGATTGAAAAGCGGATTGGCGAACGATTTCTTCTAGCAGGGGAATGGCTTCTTGGGCATCGCCCCGGCCAATGAGGGCGTTGGCACGGTCCAAAGTCTCCGGACGCACCCCCACGGCGCGAATGTATTGGTCCCGGGCCAGCTCCGTGGGCTGTCCTTCACGGAACACCACCAAGTCGCCTCCGGGGCGGGTCAGGATACGCTCCACGGGCACGCGCTGACCATTGGCCAGCTCCACGAAGGGTTGGCCTTGGGCCCACAACGGGCTCCACGCGGACAAGCAGACGACTGAGAAAACGATTTTCGCAAATATTTTGGGGGATCTGTTTTTCATCACGGGTTCCTTTGTCTTCGGGGGATCATTGAATGTTCGCACTGGCGCGGCGTTGCAGGTCCTGCATCTCCCCGTGGCGGCGGTCGGCGGGGAAATGTTGCATATGTTGCACGGCAAGCTCCCGTACCATTGGCCATTTGGCGCGGTCGCCGGCTTCGGCCTCGGCCACGGCAATTTCCAAGGCGCGATGGATGGCGTTCTGGACCAACACCCGGTGCTCGGACGAGGCGGGCTCCAGCAAAGCCACACTGTAGTAATCAATCAAGGCCACCCCGGAATTCCCGGCGGCTTTGGACACATTGCCGGCGGCAATGCCCAATTTCGCGCGTCCCACCGGATCCTGCCGGCCACGCAACAGGCGGGAGACAGGTTGCAGGGCACGTTCAGCGGCTTCAAATTGCTCGAGTTGAATGTGAGCCTGACTCAATTGGATGCCGGCTTCGACCACCAGCGAGGAATTCGGGTTTTCCTCCACCAGTTTGCCCAGAACCTCCACGGCGCGTTCATAATTCTCCGCACCAAACGCGGCCCGTCCCATGTTCAGGGCAACCCGGAGACCAAAGGTCGAATCCGTCTGCGCGCGGGAACTGCGGGCCACCAATTCAAAGCTGGACAACGCCTCGGCGTAGCGCTCGTTTTCGAGCATCAAAGTGCCTACCTGGAAGATTTGTTCGGGCTCGTAACTGTCGGGCTGTTCGATCATCCGACGCACCGCGTCCCGGGCCACATCGATTTGTTCCTCTTCCAAGGCGGCGCTGACCAGAGAGAACAACGCGTCCCGGCCCACATCGGAATCGGGATAGTCCCTGGCCAAAGCGTTGAAAGTTTGGGTGGCCCGATCAAATTGGCCTTGTTGCAGGTAAACCCGCCCCAATCCGTGCATCACCAAGGGAATGCGCTCTTGATCATCGGGGTAAGCGGCAAGAAAGGAATTCAGTTCGCTCACGGCCCGTTCACGAAGGGTGTCGCTGTCTTCCAGGCGCGCTTGGCGGATCAAGGCCTGGCCGATATTAAAATGGACCCGGCGAAGAAGACGACGACTGCGTTCGGCGTCCTCGCCACGATAAAGGGGATTGTCATCCGAAGGTTGCAGGAGTTCCCGCAAGGCTTCCAAATCCGCAAGGCCCTCTTGGCGCATTTCGATGTCGTCGCTGCGGAGCTTGGCATCGGCGATACCCAGCGAGGCTTGGGCCCGTTGGAATCCAGGTGGGGCCTGATCCCGGACGATGGTGAAAACCCGCACGGCTTCTTCAAAATTTTCGGACCGCAAGGCATCGGCGGCCTGCAGGGTCAGCACCCGGGTGGCCACGGCGCTGCCGGGATGGTATTCGATGACCTCGTCATAAAAACGCCGGGCGGTTTCGGGGTCGCCCTGGTCTTGGGCCCGGCGGGCGATTTCAAACAACATCGCCGGCGCCCGGGGATGGCCGGGGAAGTTTCTGCCAAACGCGCCCAGAATATTTTCGATGCCAAAGTCGTTTTCCTGTTGCACCATTCTTTGCCCCCAACGCAACATCATGTTCGCGGCGGTGGAATCATCGGGGTACAGGTCGGCAACGTATTGGGCGAGGGTGATGAGTTCCCAATCCCGCTCCTCCTCCACCCAAATGCGGCCCAAGCTGTTTAACGCGCCCAAGGTGTACCGGGTCATGGGGTATTGGGAAAGGGCGTTGAGCAAAAGGCGTTCGGCCTCCTGGCGTTGATTGGAGCGCATCAATTCGTCCGCCAAGTCCAATTGGCGTTTGAAAATCGTTTCCCGGGCCGCGGGATCGCGCACATTTTCACCGGGGTTGATGACAATATTATACGTGTCCCGGATCCAAACCCGCACTTCTTCATACTTCAGCCCGGCGCGTCGGGCGTATTCATTGCCCTCGTAGAGGAGAAAAGCATTGTACAACTGGCTGGCGGCCTCGCCGGCGCGGGCCCGGGCGCGCTGGGTATCCCCTTGGTTGTGGGCGTTCCGAGCCGCGTCAAAAAGAATGAGCCCCCGCACATACCGCATGATGGCGCGTGGAAATTCGGATTTGGGGACTTGGGCCTCTTCCATTTGCCGTTCCAAGCGCTGGGCGTCCGGACGGATGTCGTTCAACGTGGCCATCGCCTCGGAGGTTTTGCCCTCCAGAAAGTTTAACCAAGCGTCTTGGGCCATGGCCATGAACCAGTAATTGTCATTCGCGCCCCAAAGGATTTCATTGATTTGATCACGCGCTTTTTTAAAGGCCGCATTGCGGGCATTTCCCTGCAAAGTCAGCCCGTGATCCAAGTGGGTTTGAATCAAGAGAATGCGGAATTTACGCTTGATAACATCCTCTTCCGAGGATTCGATCACTTGCGATACCGCTTGGGCGGCCTGCTCAAATTGGCCGGCTTCCATGAGAATCGCGGCCAAACGCATGGCCGCGCCCGCAAAAAAGCGAAGGACGTCGGGGTCATCGATATCCTGCCCGCGAATCACCTCCAGAAATTGGTTGTATTTCTCCCGGGCGGCGTCCCCTTGCCCCATGGCATCATAGGTCATGGCCAACTGCAACAAAATCGCGCGGGCCTTGTCATCGGTCCGCAAGTTCATGCCCCCCAGCAACTCCTCGACTTGTTGGGTGCGCCCCTGCCGCAACATCACCGTGGCTTCCGCCACCCGAATGCGATCCTGTTCTCCGGGAAAGGCTCTCCGCAGTTCTTCCATGGCCAAATTGGCATAGCTGAACAACGCTTCATCCAAAAGGAATTCGATAAAATCGACTTCACGATCAAACAGATCTTTTTGGGCCCCGCCCCGACTTCCCCCCCCGCCTCCGGGCACACCTTGCGCCATCACACCCTGACTCAGGAAAAGGCACAAAAACAGGACAAAACCTTTTAAGGGGAATCTTGTCACTATGAAAGAGAACCGGTCAATAAACCGGGAGGAAACGGAACTCGAAGTGATCGATTGAAAAATGGAATGCATGGTTAAGTTCCCCTTGTAATGGATAAAGCCCTCAAAGGTCAATCGTGATTATTGGAAAATGATAAAATTTTCCGTGTTTTGCAGGTTCATCCAAAGGAGATGGCGTTAAGATTGTCATACATGCTTTAAATCACACCGTATCGACGACTGACCTCGGGCCAGTTGACCAACTTCCACCAATTTGAGATGTAGTCCCCCCGTCGGTTTTGGTAGTGGAGATAGTAGGCATGTTCCCAAACATCCAGTCCCAGGATCGGGGTCCCGATCAGGTCATCCGGCACCAGCCCCTTCATGAGCGGGTTGTCTTGGTTGGGGGTGGACCCGACCACCAAACTGCCGTCGGGGCGGGCGACCAGCCAGGCCCAGCCACTTCCGAATCGCGTGGCCCCGGCCTCGGAAAACGCTTCCGAAAATGCGGCGAATGATCCGAAATCGGCATTGATGCGCGCGGCGAGGTTTCCGGCGGGCGTCCCGCCGCCACCTTGCCCCGGCGGGGCCATGATTTTCCAAAACAGGTCGTGATTCCAATGCCCGCCCCCGTTGTTGCGCACCGTGGTTTGCAGGTCCTCGGGAAGCGAGGGAATGTCCGCGAGCACTTCCTCCACGGATGTCGCCCCGGGAAGGCGGTCCAAGGCGGATTGGAAGTTGTTGGCGTACCCGGCATGATGGCGGCCATGGTGGATTTCCATGGTTTTGCGGTCGATCGCTGGCTCCAGCGCGTCTTTTGCATAAGGAAGATCGGGGAGGGCCACCTTCATGGTCGCGCCGGCACGGGCGAAAATACGCGGGGCGGCGGTAGCGGCCACGCCCATCATGGCGGTGGTTTTCAATGCGGTTCTGCGGGTTATGTTCATGCAGGGGTCTCCTTGGGTTTCTTTCTGGGCTTCATTCGTAAATCTCGGATAACATACGACCCGGAAACGGAATGTCAAAGACCGGATTCGGATGAACGCCTAATTTTCAGAGCCTTCCAGGGAAACCGTCTCTCCCCCTTCAAGCTCTTCGCCGGGAATCCGCCGACCGGAGGGGTCCACATGACTTTGGCGCAATTCTCCGGCCAGCCGTTCCCGCAGTGCCGGATCGGTGACATGCTCCAGCGCTTCGGCGGGGTCGTGCAGGTGGTCCGCCGCCGTGGCCGTATGTTCATGCAGCCACTCTTCCCACAGGCGATGACGCCGCAAAAATTCCGCCCCGGCCATGAAGCCCTTGTGGGTCAGCTCGATTTCCGAGGGTTTTCCGGTCACCAACCCCTTGCGGCGCAGACCGCGCAGGATGTTCCGGCGCATGACGGGCGAGACTCCGGGTTGACGCAATTCGGGTCCGCCGGGCGCATCCAACTCGGCATGGCGGTACAGCGTGCCGAGCAGATCCTCCTCCAAAGTTCGCATCGCCAAGCGACGGCGGTGCACTCTTTGCCGCAACAAGCCGTGACGCGGCGCGAAAACCACCGACAGCAGAAATCCCAATCCGGCGGCCACGGCCATGCCCCCGCTGCTGGAGGTGTCGGCATAGCCCCAAAATCCGGGGATCACCATCGCTCCCGCATGACCTGCCACCGCAAACACCACCGACAGGCCCATCGCCAAAAGCAAGGTGGGCAGCAAGCGGTCGCTCAGCATGCGCGCGCAGGCCGCGGGCACGATCAACATGGCGATCACGAGGATGCTGCCCACGATTTCGAAGCAATACACGGCGGTCACCGCCGTCATCACCATCAGCAAATAGTGCATGCGGTTTGCGGAGATGCCCACGGCGTCGGACAGGGCCGGATCAAAGGAGGAGATTTTCCATTCTTTGTAAAAGAGGGTCAAAAACAGCCCATTCATGACCAAGACGGCCATCAGCCGGGCCACGGGGGCGGGCACGCCGGGCATCCAGGGCAAATCCCCCGCCAAGGGCACGAGTTCCACCACCCCGAACAGTACGCAATCCAAATCCAAATCGACATTGCGTCCCACCCAATCCGAGTCCAACAACAAAAGTCCGGCCGCGAACATGAGCGTGAACACCACGCCCATGGAGGCGCCCTCTTCCACTTCGCCCTCCCGGTGCAGCAGTTGGGTCAGCAACGCGGAAAGCACCCCCGCCAAAATGGCGCCCAACAACATCCAAAACCCTTCCCGGGCGTGCGCGAAAATAAACGCGAGAGCAATGCCGGGCAAGACCGCGTGGCTGATGGCATCCCCCATCATGCTCATGCGGCGCAAAACCAGAAACGTCCCGGTAATCGCGCAAGCCATGCCCGCGAGGGCACCTGCGGCCACAATCCAAAAGTCGGTTGGGGTCCACATCATATGCCTTCTCCCCATGGAATGGGATGCGGACTCATGGGCACGCCACGGTCGGTTTCTTTCAGAAGGCGCTCCAGTTCATCCACCACCGCCGGATCCAAGACGTGCTCGATGCGGTCCGCCCCCCGGTCCACTTGGGCGGGGGCGATTTCGGCGTAATGAATGAGGAACAGCTCCCACAAACGGTGGTTGCGCACCAACCGGGCCGCGCGCGGCCAGCCGTCACGGGTCAAGCCCCAAGTGCCGTCGGGATGACGGTACACCCACCCCGACCATTTCATGTGCCACAGCATGATCCCCAATCGGAAGCGGGTCCAGCTCCGGGCCTTCAACAGGGTTTCGAAAGAAAGCCGGGCCCGCTCCAGGTTCGGGGTGACTCCCTTGTCCTCAAAGGCTTCGTAAAAAGTTCGCAACACGTGCTGTTTCCGAACCGTCCACCCCAATGCCTGATGGCGGACCACTTTGCCCAGCAAACCGCGGCGACGGCCGAAGAACATGCTGATCACAAAGAAAACGCCCTGACTCAACACAATCACGGCCCCGGCGGGCAAATCCGCTTCGGAGGCGGAAATCATCGCCCCCACGAAGGCGCCCCCTCCCCCGAACAACCCGGAAAGCAGCAGGAGCCTCGACATCCGGTCCGTCCAGAAACGGGCCGCGGCAGGGGGAACCACCAAGAGGGCGATCATCAAAATCAAGCCCACCGCTTGGAGCCCGATCACCGTCACCACCACCACCGCGCCCATGAGCAAGCCGTCCAAAAACGTCACCGGCCAGCCCTGACTTCCGGCAAAATCATCGTCGAAACAGAGTAAAATCCACTCCTTGTAAAAGACAAAGACCATGAGGATCACCAAAAGGGCGGACACGCTGATGAGTTGGGCGTCGGAGGCCAACATGGAGGCGGTTTTGCCAAAGATGAATCCTTTTAATCCCGAGGCGCCCCCCTGTTCCAGGGTTTGAATGATGCCCAGCAAGCAAATGCCAAAGCCGTAAAAGACACTCAGCACGATGCCCATGGCGGCATCCTCGCGAATGCGCCCCACTTTTTGAATGGCCTGAATTGTCCACATCCCCAGGAGCCCGGCAATGAGCGCCCCCAGCAAAAGACCGGGCAGAAAACGCGGGGCAAACCCGAACGCGGGCTGCACGAGAAACGCCAGCGCGATCCCCGGCAAGGTCGCGTGGCTGGTGGCATCCGCCATGAGGGAACGACGGCGAAGCAGGAGAAAGACTCCGATCACCCCGGAACACACCCCCAGCAGGGTCACCCCCGTGAGCACCACCCGGGTGTTGTGGGAATCAAAGAGGTCTATGAATTCCGCGAGCATGATCAGATGTGCTCCAACGGTTCTCCCGGTTGATCCCTTCGGGCCAGGGCGTGGGTGGCCTGATCGAGCAGGGTCAAGCGCCCGCCATAGGTTTTTCGGAGATTCTCGTTGTTGAAAACCTCCGCCGTGGGTCCGGCGGCAACGACCCGGGTATTGATCAGCATGACTTGGTCAAAATACGCGGGCACGGTCTGCAAATCGTGATGCACCACCAGGATATTGCGCCCCTGGCTTCGGAGGCTGCGCAGCATTTCGATGATCGCGTGCTCCGTGGCCGCGTCCACGCCGGCAAAGGGTTCGTCCATAAAATACAAATCCGCATCCTGCACCAATGCCCGGGCAAGAAACACCCGTTGTTGCTGACCGCCGGAGAGCTGACGAATCTGACGGTGCGCGAAATCGGCCATCCCCACCTGCTCCAAGGCCTCCATGGCCTTCAGTTTATGGTCGCGCCGCACCCGGCGCAGCCAGCCGATGCGCCCGTACAGCCCCATGCAGACCACATCCAGCGCGTCCACCGGAAAATCCCAATCCACGGTTTCCCGCTGTGGCACATACCCCACGCGTTCCCGCACGGTTTCATAGGGCTGACCAAAAAAGAGCACCCGCCCCGACGCCTTGGGAATCAACCCCAAACAGGCCTTGATCAAAGTGCTTTTGCCAGCTCCATTGGGGCCGAGAATGCCAGTGAGACTGCCCGGATTCGCGGAAAAATCAATATCCCACAACACCGGTTTCCGGTGATAGGCCACCGTCAGGTCATCAATGCGCAACGGAGACACCGCGCTCAAAGCTCCTCCCCGCCCAAAGCATTCGCAATGGTCCGGGCATTGTGGCGGATCATGCCCGGATAGGTGCCTTCCGGGGTGCCGGGCGCCCCCATGGCATCCGAAAACAATTCGCCACCGATCACCACCGCATGACCCCGACTCGCGGCCCCCTCCACCAAAGCCCGCACATTCCGATCCGCCACCGAAGATTCCACGAACACGGCCGGAATGTTTTGGGCCACGATCAGATCCACCAAGCGGTTCAAATGCCGCAATCCCGCTTCGGATTCGGTGCTAAGCCCCTGAATCCCCATCACCTCCACTTCGTAGCGACGCCCGAAATATCCAAAGGCATCGTGCGCGGTAATCAAAATCCGGCTTTCCACGGGAATCGTGGCGATGATGTCCTGAATTTCCCGGTCCAGCGCCTCCAGTTGTGCCACCCATGCATCGTGATTCGTCGCGAAGGTTTCAGCCGACTCCGGCAACCACGCGGTCAACTGATCGCGCACATGACCGGAGATTTCGATCCACAGGGAAACATCCATCCAAAGGTGCGGGTCGATATTGCCATCCTCATCCAAGAGAAGGTGTTCCGAATCCAACTTTTCCCCCATGGCCGCAACCTTGCGGTCCCGTTTCGCCAAACTCACAAAGGTGCCCTGCAAACGACCCTCCAAATGATGTCCCACGTAAAAAATCATATCCGCCCCCTGTATGCGGCGAACATCGGAGGCGGCGGGATGAAAGGAATGCGGATCCACCCCTTCCCCCATCAAACCCTCCACCCGCGCGGCGTCCCCGGCGATTTCGCGGACCACGTCCGTCAACATCCCCACCGTCACCAAAATGCGCGGACGATCATCGGGATCCACGGCATCCCCCCCACCACCGCAGGCGGAAAGCAGCAACAACACACAGAGCGAAAAAATAGATTGGATGGTTTGTTTTTTCATAGGCAAATCTTTTACTTTGATTGTTCAAAGTACAATATCGATGAAAATAAATCCGTCAATCTATTTATAATGAATCCTTGAGATATTTGCCTGAATCCGTGAGCTTTTTGCAAAGAAGGCGTGCAAGATCATGGAGCGAAAGGGTTTGTCGGGAACCGAGGCATACCCATGCGGTCTGGGGAGTGTTCCCGACAACTCCTTGCAGCCCAATATATGGACGGGAGATTGTGCGAATTCAAAGCAAAGATCTCACGATTTCAGGATATACAAAAAAAGCCCCGCATTTCAGCGGGGCTTCTTCACGTCTTGCATGGGAAGATAATTATTCGGCTTCGGTGGTGGCCGGGGGCGCCACGGTCACGTCCACCCATTCCAAAATCGCCATTTCCGAGGCATCGCTGGAGCGTTTGCCTTTTTTGACGATGCGGGTGTAGCCGCCTTGGCGTTCCTCGAAGGCGGGAGCCACGGCGGTGAACAATTCGTGTACGCTGTCCTTGCTGCGCAGCTTGGAGATGGCCCGACGGCGGGCATGCAGGTCGCCACGCTTGCCCAAGGTGACCATTTTTTCCGCGAGAACGCGGGCGGCACGGGCTTTGGGAAGGGTGGTGGTGATTCGTTTTTCGTTGATCAACGAACACACCATATTGGCCAACATCGCCTCGCGGTGGGCGGAGTCACGGCCTAGTTTGACGGTCTTCTTACGATGACGCATGATGAAGTTCCTCTAAAAAGGGTTGCAGGTTAAAATCAGTCCCGGCCTGCGGTGAGCAGTTCGGGGTCAAAGGTCATGCCCAACGACAAACCGTACTCCACGAGCTTGGCTTTGATTTCGTTCAGCGATTTCTTGCCGAAGTTGCGGTATTTGAGCATTTCCGCTTCGGTCTTCATGCACAACTCGCCGACGGTGGTGATGTTGGCATTGTTGAGGCAGTTGGCCGCGCGGACGCTCAGTTCGATTTCGTTGACGGAAACGTTGAGCTTCTTGCGCAGGTCCTCGCGTTCCTGGTCGATTTGCTTTTCGCTCTGTTCGAACTCGACGAGATCCTTGTCGTAATTGACAAACACGTCCAAGTGGTGGCGGAGGATGGCGGCGGCCATGGTGAGGGCGTCGTCGGGGGTGACGCGTCCGTCGGTCCACACGTCCAAGCCAAGCTTGTCGTAGTCGGTGCGGCGGCCCACGCGGGTGGCTTCCACCCAGTAGTTCACCCGGGAGACCGGGGAGAACAGACAGTCGATGGGAATGATGCCAATGGGTTGATCGGGTTTTTTGTTCCAATCGGCGGGGCAATAGCCACGTCCCACTTTGATTTCGAGCTGGGCCACGAATTTTCCGCCCGTATCCAAGGTGGCAATGTGGTGATCGGGGTTGAGCACCTCGATGCTGCCGTCGGTGATGATGTCTCCGGCGGTCACTTCGCCCGGACCTTCCACCTTGATGGACACCATGCGGGGTTCGCGGGTGTAGGACTTAAGCAGAACCTTTTTCAGGTTGAGGACCACGTCGGTGACGTCTTCCACCATGCCTTCAATGGAGCAGAATTCGTGGGGAGCGCCCTCGAGTTTCATCGCCGAAATCGCGGCGCCTTCCAAAGAGGACAGCAGCACGCGGCGCAAAGAGTTCCCGATGGTGCGGCCGTAACCGGCTTCAAAGGGTTCGGCAAAATAACGGCCAAAGTTGGCCGTGCTTTCGGCGTCGTCCTTGACAACGCGCTTGGGCATTTCAAATCTTCCTAATCGAATCGCCATAAATGTATCTCCAAATTGAGTGGGGGGCAAAAATCAGTGGGCAAGCATCGCCGCGAATTAGACGCGGCGACGTTTGCGGGGACGGCACCCGTTGTGGGGAACCGGGGTAACGTCTTTGATCGAAGTCACGGTGACGCCACAGCTTTGCACGGCGCGCACGGCGGATTCGCGTCCGGCGCCGGGGCCCTGAATGCGGACTTCGGCTTCCTTGAGACCGTGGGACATGGCGTTGCGGGTGGCTTCCTGGGCGACGACGGTTCCGGCATAGGCCGTACTTTTCCGCGAGCCTTTGAATCCGGCCCCACCGGCGGCACCCCAAGCAATCACATTGCCGGAGAGATCGGTCACGCTGACAATGGTGTTGTTGAAGGTGGCCTTCACGTGCACGATGCCCGTGGTGACGTTTTTGGACTGCTTGGCCTTGCGGGCCTTGACAGGCGCCAAATCTTCGCCAAGCAATTCGGCTGCGGAGGGACGACGGACCTGTTCTTTTTCGGTCTCGGCGCCTTCCTTCGCGCCTTCCTTGGCCTCTTCCTTGGCTCCGGCTTCAGCCGCGGCTTTCTTGCCTTCGGCTTTGGGCGCATCTTTTTTGGCTTCGGCTTTGGGCTCGGCTTTTTTGGACGCCGCTTTGGGTTCGGCTTTCGGTGCTTCCACAGCCTCGGGAGCTGGCGTGGTCGCCGCTTCCGCAGTGGTTTTCACGTCATCCGCGGTTTCCGCGGGGGTGTCTTGATCTTTTTGGTCTTCCGACATGGGTGTGTTACCTTAACAAATGATAAAGGGTTATTTCTTCAACGCGGCCTTGGCGGCGGCGCGGGCTTCTTTGCCGCGAACCGAACCAATGGTGCGCTTGCCGCCCTTGCGGGTGCGGGCGTTGGTCTTGGTGCGTTGGCCGCGAACCGGCAGGCCACGACGGTGGCGCATGCCACGGTAGCTGCCAATGCTGATCAGACGGCGAATGTTGGACTGTGTTTCCCGGCGCAAATCGCCTTCCACGGTGTACTGCTCCTGCAGCAATCCCGCGATCGCGGTGATTTGCTCGGAACTGAGATCGTCGGCACGCAAAGCGGGATCAATCCCCAGTTTGGTGATGATCTCTTCGGCGCGGGCGGGCCCGATGCCGTATATATAACGAAGTGAATACCCGATGCGTTTGCGACCGGGAATATCGATACCCATAATTCGTGGCATATTCCTAAAACTCCTGATTAACCTTGACGTTGTTTGTGACGGGGGTTGGTACAGATCACACGTACCACGCCTTTCCTGCGAATGACGCGACAGTTGATACACATTCTTTTGACAGAACTTCGTACTTTCATGATATAAATCCTATTGATTTTCCTTGAGAATGATGCCTTTCAGCATGTCGTATGGCGAAAATTTCACTTTTACGGTCTGCCCGGGGCGCAGGTCCAGATCGGCTGCATCACGTTTGGACGCGGGAAACGCCACAATTTCGTGACCATTTTCCAATCTGGCCTGAAAGGTCAGGTAGTCTAGCGCATTTAACAGCACTACGTCGAGAATAATTTCTTCTTTTTTTATCGGGATTCTTCATCGGCTAGGGTTAAAATCTCCGCACCGCCCTCATGGACGGCCACGGAATGCTCAACATGCACGGATGGCAACCTGTCTCGGGTTACCACCGTCCATCCATCTGACAAGGTTCGCACTTCGTGCGAACCCAGATTGACCATCGGTTCGATGGCCAATGTCATCCCTTCCCGAAGAACGGGACCTTTTCCGGGCGGACCAAAATTGAAAATCTGCGGGGGCTCGTGCATTTTGCGCCCCACCCCATGTCCCACGAAGTCGCGCACCACCGTGAACCCACGCGCTTTGCAGGTGCTCTCCACGGCGTGGGAGATGTCCCCGAGCCGATTCCCGGCCACGGCTTTGGAAATGGCGTTCTCCAGGGCTTGCTCGGCCGTGCGCACCAAGGCGATGATTTTGGGATCGGTAACCCCCACCATCACGGTCATGGCGTTGTCGCCGATAAATCCGCGGTACATGACGCCAATGTCAACGCTGACAATGTCCCCCAACTGGATCTGGCGATCCCCGGCCACCCCGTGTACCACCTCCTCGTTCACGGAAATGCAGGTATAGGACGGAAAGGGCGGGACGCCACGCGGTCCGGGATAATTGATGAATGCGCTGCGGGCACCCGCTTTTTCGATCAAGTCCCGGGCATACAAATCCAAAGCCCGGGTGGTGACCCCGGGCGCGATTTCGCGGGCCACGGCCACGCGAATGTTCGCGGCCACACGGCCGGCTTCGCGCATGCCGTTGAGTTCGCTTTCGTTTTTGAGGATGATCTTAGACAATGGTGGGTCTCATGTGAGTTGAAAATGTTCCGCAACCCGATCCGCGTTTTCTTCCGGTTCCAAGGCGCCATTCAACCGGAATTGCTTGTCGCGGTCGGCAAACCATTGCAACAGCGGATTGGTCTGCTCCTGAAAGCGGCGGAGACGACGGGACACGCGTTCGGGGTCGTCATCCTCTCTTGGAATGACTTGACCGCCGCACAGGTCGCAAATCTCCGCTTTTTTGGGCGGGCGATGCAGAAGATGGTACGGCGCCCGGCAGTCGCGGCACACGCGACGATGGCGCATGCGCTTGACGGCCGTATCCACATCCACGTCAAGAAAGACACAGCCGTGAAAGGCATGCCCCTCCCGTTGAATCCAATCCAGGAAGACTTCCGCCTGGGGAATGGTGCGGGGAAATCCGTCCAGCGCCACCTTGGCGTTGACGGACATGGGTTTTAGAATGGAGAAGAACAAAGAAAGGGCGAGATCGTCGGGAACATAGTCCCCGCGATCCATGTGCGGACGGGCCAGCTTCCCGAATGGGGAATCCGGGTCCGCCATTTCCCTGCGGATCACCTCCCCGGTTGAAATGGGGAAGTAGTCAAATCGTTCGGAGAGGAGCCGGTTGACCGTCCCCTTCCCCGCGCCCGGCGGCCCCAGCATCACCAGGAAGTCCACCGGGTCATCCCCCTTACATGCCGCCGCGGTTGCTACGCAGTTTCCCCTTGCGGAGGAAGCCGTCGTAATGGCGGTTGAGCAGGTAGGACTCGATTTGCCGCATGGTGTCGAGCATCACCCCGACGATAATCAGCAGACTGGTGCCACCAAAGAAACTGGTGATGATCATGGGAATGTTAAAATGTTCGCCCAAGAGCATGGGGAAAACCGCGATGAAGGTCAGGGCCAAGGCACCGGCGAGGGTGATGCGGGTCATGACGTTGTCGAGGAAATCCGCGGTGGGCTTTCCGGGACGAATGCCGGGAATGTAACCGCCGTTGCGCTTCAAATCGTCCGCGATCTGCACCGGATTGAACTGGGTGGACACCCAAAAGTAGGAGAAGAACAGAATCATGAGCGAATACATGGTCAAATAGGCGGTGGCGCCGTATTGAAACCAGCCGGAAGCGCGGATCAAACCCTCCATGCCAAAGCGTCCGCCCAAAAAGGTTAGCACGGGGCCGGGAAACATGAGAATCGCCTGGGCGAAGATGATGGGCATGACCCCGGAGTAGTTGACCCGCAACGGCATGTAGGTGCTTTGACCGCCATACACTTTGCGGCCCACCACGCGGCGGGCGTATTGCACGGGAATGCGGCGCATCCCCTGGGTCAGGGCCACGGTTGCGGCGGTGACAATGAAGAAGACAATGACCAGAGTGATCAAATGGAACAGACTGTGGCTGGGGTCCAACGGTACCCCGGCGGCATCCCGTCCGGGGAAGAACATTTGTCTGGAAGCGGTAATCGCACCTGGCAAACTTCCGATGATGTTAATCGTAATGATCAAACTCACGCCGTTGCCGATGCCCCGGTCGGTAATCTGCTCGCCCAACCACATCATCAACATGGTCGCGGCGGTCAGCGAGATCACGGAAATCACGCGGAAGGCAAAGGGGTTGATCATCACCACGGAGGTGGAGAGATTGAAAGTCATGGGCGCCTGCAAGATAAATCCGGCAATGGCATAACCCTGGACCACGCACAACAACAGGGTGAGATAACGGGTGTACTGGTTGATTTTCTGCCGCCCGGCGTCCCCTTCTCGGGACAAACGTTCCAAGGTCGGCACCACGGCGGTCATCAACTGAATGATAATCGAGGCGGAAATGTAAGGCATAATGCCAAGGGCCCCAATGGCGAAACGCTCCAGGGCGCCGCCACTGAAGAGGTTGGCCATGCCGACCGCGCCGCCCGCGCCAGTTCGGGCAATGCTGTCCATCAATTCTTTCAAGGCTTCGCCGCTCACACCCGGCGCGGGAATGGCCGCGAGGACGCGACAAAGGAAAATCAGCGCCAGGGTGAAAAAGATTCGCTGACGAAGTTCCGGGATTTTCAGGCTGTTGGCGAATGCGGACAACATAGGGGTCTGCCTCTCACTGGGGGTTGTTCAGGCGCGGGGGGATGGGACGGGGCCAGACGACTTATGCGTCGTCTTGGGCCGCATCCGCGTCTTTGGTGGCATTACCGGCACCCACTTCGGTGCAGGTTCCACCCGCGGCTTCAATTTTGCTCTTGGCGGTGGCGGAGAATTTGTGCGCGGTGACGTTCAGCTTTTTGGTGATTTCACCGGTCGCGAGAATCTTCACGCCTTCAAAATGCGGTCCGTTGGCCAAGCCGGCGGCGCAGATGGCCTCGGGGGTCACGTCACTGCCGTCCGCAAAAGTCAATTCAAGCATGGCCAGATTGACGGGCGCGTACACGGTCCGATTGGGGTTTTTGAACCCGCGCTTGGGAGAGCGGCGGATCAAGGTCATTTGGCCCCCTTCGAAGCCTTCCTTGTGCTTGTGACCCGCGCGGGCCATTTGGCCCTTGTGGCCTTTGCCTGAGGTTTTGCCGTGGCCAGAGCCATGGCCGCGACCGAGACGCTTGCGGCGATGACGGGCACCGGCGACGTTTTTCAATGAATGCAAATTCATGGGTTCAATCCTTTGGGATGTTTGAAATTCAGTCCATGCGACGCAAAGCCATGATGGTTTCGCGACTGCGGAGTTGTTGGAGGGCGTCAAACGTGGCTTTGGTCACGTTGACGTTGTTGTTGCTGCCGAGGGATTTGGCGAGCACGTCGCGAATGCCGGACAATTCCAGCACCGCGCGCACGGCGCCACCGGCGATCACACCGGTACCGGGCGAAGCCGGACGCAGGAGGACGCGTCCGCCGCAGAATTCGCCGATCACCTCGTGGGGGATCGTGTTTTCTTTCATCTGCACCAAGTGCATGTCCTTGCGGGCGCCTTCGCTGGCCTTGCGGATGGCGTCGGCCACTTCGTTGGCTTTGCCAATGGCGTAGCCCACGCGGCCTTTGCCGTCACCGGCCACCACCAGGGCGGAGAAGCTGAAGCGGCGTCCGCCTTTGACCACCTTGGAGGAGCGATTGATATCCACCACACGTTCTTCGACGTCCGAAAACGTGGGTTCTTTGCTTTGAGTTGCCATAAGTCGTTTCTCTTTCCGGGAGGTTAAAATTTGAGGCCGCCTTCACGCGCCGCAGTCGCCAACGCGGCGACGCGACCGGAGTAACGGAAGCCCCCGCGGTCGAAGACCACGGTTTCGATGCCCGCCGCTTTCGCGACTTCGGCGGCTTTCGCGCCAATTTCGGTAGCGGTTTCCACCGTGTTCTTCTTGCCTTTGAAATCGGCCTGCTGGGTGGACACCGCCGCAAGGGTCACGGCGGCTTCGTCGTCGATAAACTGGACGGAGATGTGGTGGTTGCTGCGGAACACGCTCATGCGGGGCAATTCCGCGGTTCCGTGGATTTTGTTGCGGACCCGCTTGTGACGGCGGACGCGTTGTTGGGATTTGGTTTTCCATTTCATTAGGCAACCGCCTTTCCGGATTTACGGCGAACAGCTTCGCCTTTGTAACGCACACCCTTGCCCTTGTAGGGCTCGGCTTTGTAATAACTCCGCATCTGCGCGGCCGCTTGTCCCACCATCTGCTTGTCGCAGCCGGAGACTTTGACCACGGTGCCGTTCCCTTCCACCACCACATCCAATCCCTCGGGGATTTGATAGTTGATTTCGTGGGAATAGCCCAGGCTCAACACCACTTCCTTGCCCTTGAGCACGGCTTTGAAGCCGACGCCCTGGATTTCAAGTTCCTTGGTGTAGCCATTGGTCACGCCCTCAATCATGTTGGCGGCCAGGGCACGGACGGTGCCGTGCAAGGCACGGAGTTTTTTCGAATTGTTCACGCGATCCACGATCAGCGTGTTGTCCTCGACCTTCAAATTGATGCCGGTCGGGGCAGTATAAGTCAGTTCCCCTTTGGGGCCTTTGACCGTGATGGTCTGGCCCTGCAGCGACAAATTCGCGGCTGCGGGAATGGGGACGGGATTTTTTCCGATACGAGACATGGTTTGGGCTCCTGAGAGTTGGGTTACCAGATTTGGCAAAGCACTTCGCCGCCGGTGCGGGATTTGCGTGCCTCACGGTCAGTCATAATGCCGCGTGACGTCGTCAGCAGCGCGATCCCCAAGCCGCCCAACACGCGCGGAACATTGTCCGAGTTCACGTATTGGCGCAGTCCGGGACTGCTCACGCGCTTGAGTCCGGTAATCACGGATTCGCGATCGGGACCGTATTTCAAAGTGATCTTGATGATCTGCTTGGGCGGATCGCCCATCAGAGTGACATCGCGGATAAACCCTTCGCGCTGCAAGATGCGGCTGATTTCCCGCTTGAGCTTGGACGAGGGGATTTCCACCGTGTCGTGCCCGGCGGCTACCGCGTTGCGGATCCGGGTCAAATAGTCGGCAATTGGGTCAGAAATATTCATGCGTAAACCTTCTTTCTGTCAATGACAGGTGAATTCGTTGTCATTTGGCGAACGGCATTCCAAAGAGCTTGATGAGCTCATGCCCCTCTTCCTTGGATTGGGCGGTGGTGACAAAGGAAATGTCCATCCCCTGCACGCGCTTGACGTTGTCGGGATTGATTTCCGGGAAAATGGTCTGTTCGGACAGACCCAGGGTATAATTCCCCTGTTTGTCAAATCCCTTGGGGGACACCCCGCGGAAGTCGCGAATGCGCGGCAGGGCCACATGCACCAAACGATGCATGAATTCATACATGCGGGCGCCCCGAAGGGTCACCTTGCACCCGATGGCCATGCCTTCGCGCAAACGAAAGTTGGACACGGAGGTCTTGGCGATGGTCGGCACCGGCTGTTGGCCGGTGATCCGGGCCAGGTCCGCGGTGACCGCCTTGAGTTCGTCGCGGTCGCCGGGAACGCCGACGCCCATGTTGATGACGATCTTCTGGAGGCGGGGAACCTGCATCTTGTTCGTGTACCCGCGGGACTTGATCAGTTCCGGGACGATTTGTTCTTCATAAAGCTTTTTAAAGGCAACCATTATTCAGCCTCCTTGCGCGCTTCGATCACTTTGACGTTGGACGCGTGCAACGCGGCTTCCCGTTCGGAAATGCCGCCCTCGGGATTGTCTTCGGTCGGACGCATGGCTTTTTTCACCAAGTTCACGCCTTCCACGAGCACGCGTTGTTTGTTTGGATACACCTGCAGAACCTTGCCCTTCTTTCCGCGGTCTTTCCCCGCGAGAACGAGAACTTGGTCCCCGGTACGTACATGCATTTTTGGACGGGACATTAGAGCACCTCCGGGGCGAGAGAAACCACTTTCATGTGGTTGTTTTCACGAAGTTCACGCGCAACCGGCCCGAAAATACGGGTGCCGCGCGGGTTGTCGTTGGCGTCGAGCATGACCACCGCGTTGGTGTCAAACCGCAAGACCGTGCCGTCGGACCGACGAATCGGATGACGGGTGCGCACGATCAAGGCGCGATGGACTTCGCTCTTTTTCACCGCGCCGTTGGGAATCGCTTCCTTCACGGCCACTTTGATGATATCCCCGACGTGGGCGTAGCGCTTGCGCTGCCCGAGCACCCGGATGCATTTCACCAGCCGGGCGCCGGAATTGTCGGCGACTTGTAAATTACTTTCCTGACAGATCATGGTTGATGAATTCCGTTAGACAGAGGTGGAGGGTTGGGCTACGGCTTCAGACTCGGCGACCGCTTCGGCTTCGGCTTCCGCTTCAGCTTCTTCGGAGCGCTGGATGATGTCCAGCAACCGCCAGCTTTTCAGCTTGCTGATCGGGCGGGTTTCCTGAATGCGAACGGTGTCGCCTTCCCGGGCGTTGTTGGTTTCGTCATGCACATAATACTTTTTGGAAAGGCGAATGACCTTCCCGTACATTTCATGGGCCATGCGGCGTTCCACGGCCACCACGATGGTTTTATTCATCTTGGTGCTGACGACTTTGCCGGTGCGGGTTTTCCGCACGTGTTTGCTGGTGTCGGTTTCGGACATTATGCGTCTCCTGCATTCCGCGAGCGTTCGCTGAGAATCGTCTTCATGCGGGCGATGTCGCGACGCACTTGGGTGATTTGGGCCTTGTTTTCCAACTGCCCCAGCTTCTGCTGCAATTTAAGTTTGAAATAGTTTTCCCCGGCATCGGCCAGCGCCGCGTTCAGTTCTTCGGGGGTCATCTCACGATATTCGGCTGCGTTACTCATGTGGGCGTCCTTAGGCGTGAGGGTTACGGGTGATAAAACGACTGCGCACGGGCAGTTTGGCGGCGGCCAGACGGAAGGCCTCGCGGGCCTGGGTCTCGGGCACACCCGCCAATTCGAAAAGCATGCGGCCGGGTTTGACCTTGGCCACCCAACGGTCCACGTTCCCCTTCCCTTTCCCCATCCGCACTTCCAGCGGCTTTTTGGTGTAGGGATAATCCGGGAAAATGCGGATCCAGAGTTTGCCGCGGCGTTTCAAACTGCGGTTCACCGCAATACGACAGGCTTCGATCTGGGTGTTGGTGATGTAGGTGCGTCCCAGGGACTGCAACCCGAATTCGCCAAACGACAGCGTGTTGCCGCTGGTCGCGAGACCTTTGCTGACACCGCGCTGCTGTTTGCGGTACTTGACACGTTTAGGCATAAGTGGCATGACGTTTGTCCTCCGCTTTTTCTTCTTTGGTGCAGACCCAAACCTTGATGCCGAGCAAGCCGGCGGTGGTCCGGGCTTCCGTGAACCCGTAGTCCACCTTGGCGCGCAAGGTGTGCAGGGGCACGCTGCCTTTCAGGTATTTTTCACGACGGGAAAGTTCCGCTCCGCCCAGACGACCGCTGCACTCGATGCGGATGCCTTCCGCGCCGAGTTCCATGGCCATCTGAATCGCGCGCTTCATGGCGCGGCGGAACGAGATGCGACGCTCCAACTGCTGCGCGATGTTCTCGGCAATCAACTGGGCGTTCAAATCGGGGTTCTTGACTTCCTTGATCTCGATGTAGATGTCTTTGCCGGTGAGGGCATTGAGATCTTCACGCAGCTTTTCGATGTCCTGGCCCTTGCGACCAATCACCACGCCCGGACGGGCCGTGAAAATGGTCACCCGCGCTCGGTTGGCGTAGCGCTCGATGAGGACCTGGGGAACGGCGGCGTCACGCAGACGGGTTTTCACCATCTCGCGGATCTTGAGGTCTTCGCCGACGAGATCGCCGAAGTCCTTTTTGCTGGCATACCAACGGGAGCGCCAATCTTTATTGACGCTGATCCGAAGGGAAATTGGATTTACTTTTTGTCCCAAAACCGTACTCCTTGAAAGTTTCTTTGGTGATTAAGCGCGTTCGTCGCTGAGGACGACGCGGATATGACTGGTGCGTTTGGCGATGGGCTTGAACATGCCCCGCGCCCCGTAGAATCCGCGGCGCAAGGTCGGCCCCTGCTCTGCCACGGCACGTTTGACGTATAGTTCCTCGACATCGGCGCCGTTGTTGTGCTCGGCGTTCGCGATCGCGGATTTCAACGCCTTGCCAAACAACGCGGCCGCCTTGCGGTCACTGAACGTGGTGATGTTCAATGCCTCGTTGACGGGCATGCCTTGGATGGCATTGGCAATGTCCCCGGCTTTGCGGGAAGAAATGCGCTCGAATTTTAAAACGGATGTGGTTTCCATATGAAGCCTTTCGGTCACAGAATCCCGGCACAAAATCGCCCGGGTGGCGGTTTCAAACCGGTCTACAAAGGGTTGACGCGTCGTCCGCTGTTACGAATGCCCGGTCCCGTTTCCGGCGCAAGACATTCTGCGATCAACGACGCAAGACGTTGCATGCAAAGACTCTCCAGCGGTGCGTCCGCTCCTGCCAAATGAAAAACCCGGCAGGTGAGAGAGGCGGACTATAGCCAAGTTTTTTCCCATGGCGAGAATGAAATGAAAAAAAATTCCAAAAGACATCTCGCACCGCTCCCAACATGAAAAATCCCCGTATTCACTGTTGCGAAAACGGGGAAAAATGGTGGCGATGGAGGGATTTGAACCCTCCGCAAATCATTATTTTCCTAAGTAAAAAAGATATTTGAAAATAAGTATTGACGAAAGTTGACGTTTTGCGGCATACTGTGGCCATGAAACGACAAGACAAGACAAAGGGGAACGTAATCGAATACAAGGGCGGAAAAATCCGCATTCGCCCCAATGGAAGCTTTGCCGCCGATCTTCATGTGGGGGGAGGAAAGCGGCGGCGCAAACAGTGTGACAACCTGGACGCGGCCAAGGCGTTCATCGACAAGGAACAGGCCGCGCGTGATAACCATGGGCTACTGGCCGTGGCATTGACCCCCAGGCAACTGCAAGAATGTGCGGACGCGATTCACCTATTGCAAGACGGCGGGCTTGACGTTTCGCTTGTGACGGTTGCAAGTGAGTACCTCAGACGGAATCGACCGAATCAGATAAACTTGACCGTGGGGGAAGCATTCGAGCGGTACATGGACCATGTGAAACGCCGGGGCGGGAAGAAGAACCGCCCGGCCCGTCAACACACGCTTGACTCGAAACGGAAACGCCTTGGATCTTTTATCGAACTCTACGGGGAAACCAATTTGCGAGACATCACCGAATCCGACGTACAGAACTGGATGGAATCGCTTGGGGAGGTACAGGAGCGGACAAGGTTCAATCGGAAATCCGAACTGCAATCCTTTCTGAATGGCTGTCAGAAGTTTTTGGACATCGATTATGTGAATGATGTTTGCCGCGTGGAACAGCCCGGAGAGAACGAACAGCCCGCCGCAATCATCACGCCGCAACATGCCGCCGGTATGATGAAGTGGCTGGAGGAAAATAAGGAGCCCAAATTCATTGCGGCCATGGCGTTAATGTTCTTCGGGGGAATCCGCCCCATGGAGATCCTCAGACACGACAACCCTTTGACGTGGGAGACCATCGACTTTGAGAAGGGGGAAATCTATGTTCCCGCCCCGACATCCAAAACCCGCACACACCGCACCATTGAGATACAGAACAATCTCAAAGCGTGGTTGAAACGCTACCGAGGGGAAGGCCGCATAGGTCCGGTGGAAAGCTCTTTCCGCGCCGCCCGAACAAGTGCCTATCGCTCAGCCGGGCTGGATTCATGGCCCATGGACGCGGCCCGACATTCCTTTGCGACCTATGCGGGAATCATCTACGGATCACACAAGGCCGCTTCATGGATGGGGCACGGCGGAACCCTTTATGTGTTTGACCAGCATTACAAGGGGCTGGGTACTCGCAAGGACGCTGAGGCATTTTTCAAGATCACGCCCGCCCGCGCCGCCGGAAATCTTATCCGCATGGAGGCCACCGCGTGACCAACAAACAAAAAAGAGCGCTTGCCGAAAAAACCTTGCAGGATAACGATGATTTATCGGATCGGTTTCTTGCCAATTTAACCGGCCTCAGTGCAGGCTTGTTTAAAAGTGTGAGGGCGGCGAAAGCTTCATCGGATGGATACCACTCTACGTATCGAAAAGGGATGGACGGAAAAACCTACTCCGTCCCAGTTCCCCCGGCGGATCCGAATGTTCAAACAGATGCTTGCGGAATACCTATCCCGGAGCACGCCATGACGATTTTCAAGCGGCGGGGTGAGATTGCTGACATGCTGGCGAAGATTGAGGCAATCAGAAACAAGATCGAAATCGCGGACTCGCTGAACGATCCGCTATTCAAACAATGCAGGACGGAGGGCCTACTTTTGGACATTTCCAAAGTTTACAGGCATATCAGAATCGCCTTACCCGAGCATGTTTGCCCTTGGTGCGGTGGAAAAGGGTGTTCCGACTGCCGGACCACGGGCATGGTAAGCCCGTATGTGTGGGGGATGGCCCCTGAGCAACTGAAAAAGGATCTTCTGAAAAGGGCGTGACGTAGGGATAATAGCGGGATCATGGGTATGGGGCGAGTATGATGGGTCATGTTGGGAAGCGCGTAGAAACGGCGCGAAATTTGTGCACCTGAATGACATGCTGACAAAAATTGTATCTTTTTTCAGCCAATAAACACGGGGGTTTAGGTGACCGGATGCATAAATATACGCCATAACATTTGATCTTGTGGCCATCTCCGAAGGGCGCGGACAGTCCAAGCCCAAAAAAGAATGGAGAAACCGAAATGATTCAAGCAAAAAATTCTTCAGCCCCAGTTGGCTGGCTTCGTGGTCTGGGTGAAATATCCGCTTATGGCGGAATCAGCAAGCGCACAGTTCAAAGATGGATCGTGTCCGGGAAACTGAAGGTCAAGTACCTCTCGCAAAAGAAAATCGTTTGCCGCCCCCAGGAAGTGGACAAGTGCATCGAGGCCGTTTCCCAGGACTTCGAAGTCCGCAACGCATGAGCACAAAAACGCCCCCGGTTCGATGAAGCAAACGAAACCGGGGGCGGAAGGAAAACAAGATGATTGATACCCCCAACGTATACAAAGTCAAGCGGAACCGATTCCGTTTAGAGAATTCCCCCCGCGTGATGGACGGTGCCGAAGCTTCCGCCCGGTTGCAATTCGATCACAGCATGACGGCCAAACGGGCCCGCCAAATCCTACGCAACGCCCCGGATTGGGTGGAGGCGAAGCCATGACGGAAGCTGTCCAATTGACCGGAGCTCAAGTCATATTGAACGACGCAGAGGCACGCTACGCGGTGAGGGCGGCTCGGAAATCCCACGGATTACCCCCCGACCCGTCTACCGTCGAGAGCGTGAAGGATGAATTCACCGAGGATGAAATCAGGAAGATGCAACACGCAATGGACGGTTGCACGCGGGAAAACGCTATCGAACGTCTGCGAGAGAAACAGGCGAAAAAACCAAAGCTTCACTTTTGCCACGCGCTGGACCTCATAGCGGACCGCACCCCGGTTGATTGGCTTGTGAAGAATTACCTCCCCCGCCGGGGGCTGGCATATATCTATGGCCCGTCTGGAGGCGGCAAGACCTTCGCCGCCGTGGATATGTCCGCCGCAATCGCCAAGGGTTGCAACTGGAGGGATTGCCGCGTCAAACAAAGCCCTGTTGCGATCCTTGCGGGTGAGGGCAACGCGGGATTGAAGCAACGCCTTGCGGCATGGGTGCAAACCTTCGGACCCGTCGAACAATTCCCGATCTTCGTTTCCAATACCGGGGGCATGATTGACACCTTCGAGGGGCTGGGAGAAGTTGAAGCCGCCCTTGACCAAATCACCCGGCCCGGACTTGTCATAGTGGACACTCAATCCCGATGGCAGAGCGGGGATGAATCTTCCACGAGGGACGCGGCGGCATTTGTCCGCAATCTGGACGCAATCCGGGACAAGTACAACTGTCTTGTCGTTGTCGTTCACCACACCACCAAGGCGGACTTTTCCACGCTTCGGGGGAGCGGTGCATATTTGGGAGCGGCTGACGCGGTTTTCCTTGCCACCCCCAGCGAAATCGGAGGCGTGAAGCGGATCACTCTATCTTGTCAGAAGATGAAAGAGGCCGTCGAACCGCCGCCCCTGCAATGGGAATTCGATAGCGTCATTCTGGAGGGCTGGCAGACTGAGGACGGGGAAGAGGTAACGTCCGCAATCCTTCGACCCTGCGACCTCACAAAGGACACCCAAGGCCGCCCGGCAAAAGACATCCCCCCGGAAATCGCCGTCGAGGTTGTCAGGGAGTACCCAGGAGCATCACAGAATGAGCTTGCGGACCTTTTGGCGGAGCGGGCAACCGACTTTCTAAAGCGCAAGGTTGGCAAAGACACCGCCCGCCGTTTGCTTGTGAAGCTGGCCACCATCGAACCCGCCCGGCTGATTCGCATTGAGGACGGGAAACGCATCACTTACCGCCTCACTGCGCTGGAAGCATCGCAAAAAGCCAAGCCGGGGGAGTTGATATGAATTTAACCTTTTCAAGTGAATTAGCTTTGCAAAACCCTTTTGCAAAATACCCCCATCTGCAAAGGACTTTTGCAAAGGTCAAAAGCTTTGCAAAACCCTTTTGCAAAGGTGAGTGTGAAAACAGCGACAAAAGACAATATTTGCAAGGGTTTGCGCTTTGGCAAAACCCTTTTGCAAAACCTTTTGCTAAACTCTCGAAACCCTTATTTTTTGCACTTTGGCAAAACTCCCCCCCTGTCTATAAGACAGGGGTTTTGCAAAGGTGCAAAAGGGCGGGGGCTGTATGAGTGCGGAATCTCAATACCATGACGCGCTGAGCAGATGGCCCGGAGCCGGGAGCGGCGTACACAGCCACCTCATGCGGATTGCCAACCTTGCCGCGCTCGCGAACGTCCCCCCCAACGAGGCGGAAGCGGCAATCATCGCCACCATGCCCCGCGCCCCATCGCCTTCGTCTGAGATCACCGACGCGCTACGCAAGGCCTACGCGGAAGCGGGATGCGGGGATCCAACCATGGCCACCCTCACCCCCGAACAAAAGCGGCGGCTGAGGGAGCGGAGGGAGGCTGAGCGCGAAGCCCAGGAGAAGCAAGGGCGGAAGATGGCCGTCGAGGCGGTGCGCAAGCTGGCCGGCGGCAAGATGTCGTTGTCAGAGCTGGCCGCCCTTTCACCCGTGGACGTGGGGGAGGCCACCGACGCGGCACGGCAACGGCGCAATGCCGGGTTGATGCTTGAGACTCTCCACGGCCCGGACGCGCTTGTCTATGCAGGGAACGCCGGAGGAGGCCGGGAAAGCATGGCCGCCGTAGAGGATTGGCAACGCCGCTTTGATGACTTCCAGCCGCCGCCGCTTCACGTTGTCAATCCGTTCACCGGAAAACCCGGCCCGAAAAAATCAGGCGGCGAATCTTACCGGGCTGATTCATGCATCGCCCGACATGCATATGCGCTCTATGAATGTGACATCCCGGAAATCGACATCGAGACACAGGCCGCTTTCATCGCGTCGAGGATTCGCGCCGGATGGCCGATTGTCTCCGTAGTGTGGTCTGCGTCGAAATCACTCCATGCGCTTCTGAGAGTCGATTGCAGGGACGCGGCGCAATGGCAAGCCGATGTCAGGGAATCGCTTTTCCCGGTATTGGAGGAACTGGGGGCGGATCGAACATGCTCGAATCCTTCCCGATTGTCGAGGATGCCGGGACATTTCAGAGCGGACAAAGGGAATCTTCAATCCCTTGTTTACCTCAATCCCGAACACGGCCACCGCGCCACGGCCACCACGGCCACCGACACGCCACCCGCGCCCGAATCAATCACCGCGTTCATCGAGGCGCATCGCTTCACCCTGCTACCCGTTCAATGCTTCGACATGGCTTTGTCAGTGCGGTTGACAGTGACCACGGCCACCGCCGCCCAGGTACGCAACCGATTACAGGCGCAAGGCCGGGTGAAAATCTTCACGGACCCGGACAGAGCGGAGCGGGTTGCGATAGCTGGCAACGCCACAAAAACCACTTTTTCGGCAACCGCCGCGCGTTGCGACGGCCCGAAAGAACCCAGCCCCAGGGGCACAAGGAGAATAAGAAAATGAAAATCAGACCTAAAAACCCGCTTCACATCGGGATCATTCCGGAATTCAGTACGGAACTTACAGACGCTATCGAGGCGTTCAATCTCTCGATTGACGAACTCTACACCGAACGCGACACCGCGATCGAGGACTTTCAAGCCGCCCTCAAACGTGCGTCGCATGGAACCAGCACGGATCTGGAGGCCGACCTTTCCGCGCTACGTGAACATCCGTTTGTCATGCTGGAAATTGCCACCCGTGAAATCGTGTTGCTGACTGAGCGGCGGGAATTCGCCGATCAAGTGCAGGCCGTCGATGAAACGGCGTACAACATCAACTTCACCCGGCACACAATTCGAGATATACCCGTTAATGCTCGCGACCTTCACCCGGCGGAAGTCCGCTTTGAAGGGCTAAAATCGTACGTGAAAGGAGAGGTGCACCGACTCGGACTCGGTTCCCGAATCTGGGTACAGGATGTGGGCGCCGACGGTTACACCGGACACGGAGCGAGGCACTAATCATGGATAACCTCAACCTGACCGAACAAATTGAAAGCGAAGTCGAACAGAGACTCGCTGAGGAAAGAGCCGCCATCAAATCCGAGGTGCGGAAAGAAATCCTCCAGGAACTCAAGTCTGAGCTTCCCGCCGATGTCCTTGCCATGATTGCGAAAGGCGGTGAATCATGAACCCGCTCGAAATGCAAATACACCCCCACTACCCGGAAGCCCTCAAAAGCAAGCAGGGTATGTGGAATGACCAATTCAAATCGCTTGAATCCGAACGTCAAGCGATTGCGGCCGCCGCCCGGAAGGCTGTCAGCCGTCTGGCTTCGGGGGACGTGTCCGACCTCACCAATGATCTGGAGGCCATGAACGCCCATCGCGGCGCGTCTCTTCGTCTTGACGCGGAGGAACTCGCCTTGATGATCCAACGCGGAACCTTTGCGGAGGCCGTCGAAAGTGCCGACCGGGAGGAGATCACCCGCCTGCATAACTTCATCCAAAGCCGTGAAACGGATCTGCGGAAGAAACATGCGGACCTTCCACCGGAGGCCGTCGAGGTGATTGTGAAGCAGGACGCGGAGACCATTGCCGCGCATCGGCAAGTCTCGATGCTGAACGGGGCGGATACCCACCGCCGGAATTTTGTTTCCGGTCCGCATGGTGACACCCACCCGGCCAAACTCCGACCGGAGGCCCTGCGTAAGCGGATCATCCAAAGCGCATCGGACCTGTTCGAGGATGAACGCCGGATGAAACGCGAATCCGAACAACGGCGGGAGTTATGAGCCCCGCCGCTGGCAGGAATCGGCAGGATTTGGCAGGCTTCACCGCCCCCCAGCGGAAAGCCGCCGCCGCCCTTGCCGCCGCCCCTTCCATCTCCCAGGCCGCACGCTCTTGCGGTCTGGGAGAGCGGACCCTACGCCGCTACGCCACCGACCCGGCTTTCAACAACTACGTGGAGACCCTGCGAACGGAAGCGACGGACGGAGCCTTGCGCCGTCTCACCTTGTCATTGTCGGGAGCGGTTGCCGCCCTGGAAGAATTGCTTTCCGATGAATCGGGGGTGCTGCGCCGACAGGCCGCTGCGGATCTGCTGCGCTTCGGATTGCAGGCCGCTGAAATGCGGACAATCACACAGCGGATTGACGAACTCGAAAGGAGGCTTGCCGAATGAGAACCCACCTTGCCCGACTGCGAAAACTTGAGGCCGTGACCGCCCCCCCGGAACTCGACGAGAGGGAGGCCCGCCTGCTGACCGATGCCATAACGACGGCTGAACTCAAGGAGATTTGCAGCGACGATCCCGACGACGACGAAGACGATCCCGAAATTCAACGCGAACTTTCGCGCCTCGAGTCGGGACCGGACTTTGAACGGCGAACTGCTGAAGCCGTGTTTGAGGGGCGGCCCGATCTGGAAGCCAAGGCCCGCGCCCGTGTGGCGGCATGGCGGGATGCCGGGTGCCCTGGCTGGATATGGGACTGGGTCAAGAGAAACCCGGATTCCGATTGAGGTGTCCAACGTGGACAACTGAACCCGCCCCGCTGGACACCCAGCGGGGCTTTTTCGTGTCCAGGGATCACCGCCGGGAAGGCACTGGACCGGACTTGACGAAAGTTGACGGAAAAAACGTCAAATCATGGCGTTTTGTGGCGTTATAAATCAAAAACCCGTTTGGGCATGGATTCACGAAAACCCAATGAAATAGCCTGTAAAACCAATAAAAAAGCCCCTTCGAAGAGGGGCTGGAAAATGGTGGCGATGGAGGGATTTGAACCCCCGACACAAGGATTATGATTCCTCTGCTCTGACCAGCTGAGCTACACCGCCGGGAAAAAAGTTGTGCGGGGATATAAAACCATAGAAAGAAAAGTCAACCTGAATCAGTGAGATATTTGCAATGAAGGCACATCCCCGAACAGGAGAATACGTAGCGGTTGGCTGGAAGTATCCAGTGAATCCAGCTCACAGAGGATCAATCGGTCAAATTTTGCGCGGATGCGGCTGGACCAAGCCTTCTGGGCTTGATAACGTTTGCCCATGACCGACTCCCCTGCCCTTTTGCCCTCCGAATATGCCCTTTCCATCGAAACCGGCGCCGGCCGCCACCCCAAGGATTTCGCTTGGGTGGCCCAAAACGTGCCCTGTCGCACCGCCTGCCCGGCCAAAACCGACATTCCCGGTTACTTGGAAGCCATTTACAAGGGCGATCCCGCCGAAGCCTACCGCATCAATTTGCGCGACAATGTCTTTCCGGCCGTACTCGGTCGCACCTGCACGCGCCCCTGCGAACCCGCCTGCCGCCATGGATGGAAGGGCCTCGGCGAACCCGTGGCCATCTGTTTTGCCAAACGCTCCGCCGACGATTTTCAGGAAAATCGCGCCCCCGTGGTCCTCGACAAACTTTTCCCGCCCACGGACAAAACCGTGGCCGTGGTTGGAGGCGGAGCCTCGGGCCTCACCGTGGCCCGCGAATTGCAATTGTGGGGACATCAGGTCACCGTCTATGAACGCCATGCCGAACCCGGCGGACTCATGATCCAGGGCATCCCGGAGTTCCGCCTGCCCCGGGACACCGTCCGCCGTGAGATCGAGCAAATTCGCCTCCTCGGCGTTCGCTTTGAATGTGGTCAAGCCGTGGACGCCGAAGGCCTGCGGACCCTTCAGGGGCAGCACGATGCCGTGGTCCTGGCCGCCGGCACCCACGAGCCCGTCCTGTTGGACTGCCCCGGTGCCGATTTGCAGGGGGTCCGCCATGGCCTTGAATTTTTGAAAGCGGTCAACCAAGGCGAACGCCCCGATCCCGGACGGGCCGTGGTGGTGATTGGCGGAGGATTCACCGCCGTGGACTGCGCCCGCATGGCCCGCCGCCTCGGCGCCGCCGACGTCCACATGGTGTACCGTCGTTCCGAAAAAGAAATGTACATCGGCGAACATGAGCTGCACCAATTCGCAGAAGAAGGGGTCGGCACCCAATTCCTGGCCACCCCCGTGGAAATCGTCGGCGACGCCACCGGCAACGTCACCGCCGTCCGCTTTCAAAAAACCCGGTTGGTGGAAACCGACGGTGGACGCGCCCGCCCGGAACCCATTCCGGGCAGCGACTTCGAACTCCCCTGCGACACCGTTTTGTTGGGCACCGGACAAAAGGCCGCCGGGTGGTGGCAGGGCCTGGAAGGCCTTCACCTCGCCGGAGATGCCATTACCGGACCCGGTTCGCTCATCGACGCCATCGGCCATGGCAAAAAAATCGCCCGAGAGGTCGATCAAAGCCTCATGGGGCAAGACCGCTTTGAAACCGTGGTCGTGACCCAAAACGCGAAAACCACCGGACGCACCCGGGAAATGGACCTGCTGCCCCGTTTGAAAATGCCCGAGATCCCCGCCGACGCCCGCGGGGTCACCGATGAAGTCGAAACCGGACTCTCTCGCGAGGACGCGGAGACCGAAGCCTCCCGCTGCTACCTCTGCCATTACAAATTCGAGATCGACAACGACCTGTGCATCTATTGCGACCGCTGTCTCAAGGTCAAACCCGTGGACGACTGCATCGTCAAAATCAGCGATCTGATTTACGACGACAGCGAGCGCATCACCGGATACGTCCGCAGTACCGGAACCCGCAACTACAACCGCCTGCACTTGGACCAAAACCAATGCATCCGCTGCGGCGCCTGCGTGGAAGTCTGCCCCGTCGAATGCATTACCCTGCAAAAAGTCAGCGAAATCACTCTCCCTCGGAAATAATCCTGAATCCGTGAGATCTTTGCAAAGAAGGCGTGCAAGATCATGGAGCGAAAGGAAGTTTCAGGAACCGAGGCATACCCATGCGGTCTGTAGAGTGTTCATGAAAATCCCTTGCAGCCCATGAGATTGTGCGAATTCAAAGCAAAGATCTCACGGATTCAGGATAATTATCTCGCCAGAACAATAAAAGACCGGACGCAGCGTTTTCCGTATCAGTGCTTCACCCATAACCCAAGGAGATTGAAATGAAGACACTTGAATACATTCGGAATATGATCCCGGCCCTGATCGCCGGCGCCCTGCTCACCGGCATGCCCGCTTTCGCGGAAAATGCCGCGGACAATGCCGCGAAGGATGCGGCGGATGTCGAAGAAGCCGTCCCCCTCCCGGAAGAAGCGAGGGAAACCCGCGAAGCCCGCCGGGAAGCCATGGAAGCCAGACGGGAAGCCCGCCGGGAGGCCATGCGGACGCAGCGCGAAGCCGCCATGCTGGAACGTTTCGACGCCGATGGCGACGGCGTACTGAGCGAAGAAGAACGGGCCACCGCAATGGAAACCCTGCGTGCCGAACGCGCCGAACGGCGTCAGCAATCCATGCAATCCGGTGAAAGACCGGAACGCCCCGGCCGACCCGACTGGGCCGGACGCCCCGACGGCGAGGGACGCCCCGGACGCCCGGACAGACCCGGACGGCCAGAAGACGCCGAGCGTCCAGAACGCCCCGCCCGCCCCGATCGGCCGGATCGGCCCGCCCGCCCGGACCGGCCTGCGCGCGGCCAACGCTGAATTCACGTTCGCGCAAACACCCCGAAAAGCGCCTCCGGAGAACCGGGGGCGCTTTTTTTTGAAAATCTTTTCTGTTTTTCATTGCAATCCCGTCCCGTTCATCGTTGAATGAACAGGACCGTCAACCCCCCAACCTGTGCACAAGTTCATGAAAGCCATTCATCTCTCCAGACACCTATTTACCCTGATCTTTTTTTCTTTCACCGTCGCCTTCCATGCAAGCGCGGTGGAAAATTACCACGAAGCCTCCCCCGAGGAACGGGCTGCCATTCGCGCACGGGTGAACGCCCGTCGCCAAGCCGCCATGGTGGAGCGGTTCGACAAGGACGGCGATGGGCACCTCACCCCCGAAGAATACGCGGCGTCCGTGGAAGTGCTGCGCCAGGAATGGCAACAGCGCCAAGCCAAACGCCGCGCCATTGTTGAAGCCAACCAAGCGAAATTCCGCAACAATCGGGATGTGCTCATGATTCATCGCTTTGACCGCAATGGAGACGGTCGCCTGAGCGACTCCGAGCGCCAAGCGGGCGAGGAAACCATCCGCAGGGAGCAGGAAGCACACCGGGCAAAACGTCCGAGGCGCTAACGGAATTATCGTAAATAACCAGATCTTAGAGGTCACTTGTGCTTGTCAGGTCTCCCATTGCTTTGTTATATGGGTATGATCATGATTTCCAAAAAACCCAAAGCCGCCTTTTTCGCCGGTAACGAAAAATTCATCGACAAAGTGTACGGCGCCCAACGCCGGGCCGAGGTCGAATCCCGTTGCGACCTCTATCCGTACACTGTCTCCGAAAAGAACTTTTCCGAGCATGTCGACCGGCTCCAAGATCTGGAAGTGATCTTTTCCACATGGTCCATGCCTCACTTGGGCGAAACGGAAATCGCGCAATTGCCCGCCCTCAAAGCCGTCTTTTACGCCGCCGGATCCGTGCAAGGCTTTGCAAGGCCCTTTTTGAAGTCCAACATCCGCGTTTTCAGCGCCTGGGCCGCCAATGCCATTCCCGTGGCCGAGTTTTCCCTGGCCCAAATCCTTTTGAGTTGCAAAGGCTATTTTCGCAACACCCGGGATTGCCAAAACCCTGCCAAACACAACCATACCCACGCCCACCAGGGGCCCGGCATCTACTCCAACACCGTGGCCCTGATCGGCTTCGGCATGATCGGCCGCAAACTCGCGGAACTTCTCCAACCCTTCCAACTAAACGTATTGGTGGTGGACCCCTACGTGGACGAAAAAATCATCACCGATCACGGCGCCAAACGGGCTACTATGGAAGAAGCCTTCGAAACCGCCCAGGTGGTATCCAATCATCTGCCCAATTTGCCCGCCACCGAATACATGCTCAACGGCGCCTTGTTTCGCCGCATGAAAGAATATGCCACCTTCGTCAACACCGGACGGGGCAAACAGGTCAAGGAAGACGAACTCATCGAAGTGTTGCGCGAACGTCCAGACCTCACCGCCCTACTCGACGTGACCTACCCGGAACCCCCTTCCCCGAACTCCCCGTTCTACTCCCTGCCCAACGTGCAACTCAGCAGCCACATCGCCGGCTCCATCGGCATCGAAGTCGGCAGAATGGCCGATTTCGTGATCGAAGAGTTCGACCTGATGACCCAAGGAAACCCCCTGCGCTACGAAGTCACGGAAAAAATGTTGGAAACCATGGCCTGATCTATTCCGAAGGAGGTCAAGCCAAGAAAAAATTCAAACGCATTTGCGACGGCGGAAAAAAGCCAAGCCACCCGCACTGCCCAAAGCAATCAACATCAGGGCGATGGCACCGGGTTCGGGAATGATCACCCCCGTCATATCCATGTCCACGTGACGGTTGGGACTTCCCTCACCGTCATACCCCATGACGAATTCAAAGGAGAAAAACCCAGCTTGATTCATCACCTTGTTGAAGCCGATGGTGTATGGGGCCTGCGCGGCCGGATCCGTGCTTAACTCGTTTTCTTGAGGCCCCCAGGGCTCTTGCAGAATCCCGATCGTGAAATTTTCGGCTTGTATTGGATCATCATTCAAATATTGCCCATTCAAAAATTGCCTTTTCTCCAAATTCGTCGGGGAAAAAAGAAATGAGGCTCATTGTCCACAAAGCGAATGCGTTGGCTTCCGCCCGACATGGCCCCCAGGGAGGTGCCTACAATCTGAAAAGTGGCGTCGAGACTCATCCCGCCGATTGTGGTAACATTCGTGGCGCGCCAAACGTCACCGGAACTGGAGTATTGATTGGTGCCTGTCGATATGTCGCTTATATTTTTAAAGTCAAACGATATGGTGGTGGACAGTGCCACACCCGCCACAAAGTGGCTGAGCACAAATGAGAGTAATTTATATTTCGTCTTCATGTTCAAGATTCCTGCCCGGCAATGGCGCAAACGGGCTTTTTCTGTTTTTTAATGAGTGATTTTAAGGATTGAAGGACATGATTGAAGGGCGAATCGCAGACAACCATGCGGCCATTATATTCCACATTCCAAGGAACCGTCAACCCGGAAGAATGTATTTTTCCGATTATTTTCACAATTAACCACAAAACATAAACTTGTAATTTTTTTTGATAAATCATAACAATTCATTACCCTAGAATTTTTCTTCTTTTGCAGTTAAACTGTATTTTTTGGTGGCCTGATTCGTTTGATATCGGCGCGTCTATCCAAGCATACGCGGAACGAACAAATATTTAGGAAAGATCACGGTTATTTGTTCGCTCAGCGCGTGAAATCATGCTAGCCCAAGCAGGTATGAACGTGCAACCCGACCTCCAATCCAGTCTTTTGTGTGACGACGTCCGCCAGGAACGCAATGGGAAGTTCATTCTCATTGGCCTTTTCGACGCCGTGGCCAGCCCAAATTTTCCCCTGCGCTATCCCCGGCTCTGCACCGTGAACCGCTGGTGCAGCGGCGAGGGTGAATTCATGCAAACCACCAAAGTCCTCAAGCCCGACCGCCAATCGGTGCTGTTGCAGGGCAAGACCATTCCCGTGCGCCTCAAAGACGAATTCGCCACCGCCACCAACGTGGAACTCTTCCTCAACGTCGAGTTCGATCAGCCCGGCACCTATTGGATCGAGATTTACCTCGAAGACCGCCTGCGCCTCTCCTATCCCTTGCGCGTGGCCCAGGTGCAGCAGCAAAACCCCAATCAACCGCCCCAATCCCCGCCGCCCATGGCATAAACACGGACCGGAGCGCCCGTCATGCTTCGTTCCGTCGCCCGCACCTTCGCCTGGATCGGTCTTCCGACGCTCGGAACCCTCCTGGCCTTGGGCTTCCGACCGTCGGAAACCGATTGGCGTACCTTTTCCGAGGCTCGGAACCCGAAAATCGCGCACGCAACCCTCGCGTTGCCCGATGGACAAGCCATCCGCCTCTTGGGCGTGCCGGATATCGGGGGCGGACCCGCGTTTTTTCTGGGCGAACGAGAAATCACCCGTGCCGAATTCCGGGCCTTTGACCCTTCCTTCGAGGGTCATCCCGGCTCCGCCGCCGTTTCGCACGCGCAAGCCCTGGCCTTTTGCGAGTGGCTTTCCCAACGCAGCGGACGCAGGGTTCGCCTCCCGACCCTCGCGGAATGGCGCTTGGCCGCCAGGGGCGGCATACCCAACGCGGAATTTCCCTGGGGTTTTTCAAGGAACCTGCGACCTCGCGGAGTCCGATTCGCCTTGGATACCAAACCCCGACGTCCCGGCCCGCCCCTGGGATACGGCTTTCGGGATCTCGCGGGCGGCCTTTGGGAATGGACCGTCGAAGGCCGGGCCATCGGCGGAGCCTGGAGCGAACGGGATCCGGACCGTTTGCGCATCGACACCGCCATCTCCCTGCCGGACGGCTATCGGGACGAGGATTCCGGCTTTCGGATCTTGGTGGAGGAGTAGGGTCCTGCACTTTGAGGGAATTCGGGGTGGACGGGAGCGCCGGTCTCCGCACCGGCAGGGGCGAAGGGGGCGAATTCGGGTCGGAATTCCCTCAAAGTGCAAGACCCGGGGTGCAAGATTGACTTCCCCTTTTTGACCGGGCATACTGTGTCCATGAATTTTTCTCCCACACAACTTGGCGAACGCATTAAAACCGCGCGCGAAGCACGCGGACTCTCGCAAAAACAGCTGGCCGACCTCGCGGGCATTGGCAAAACCGCCATGTTCGATCTGGAACACGGAAACCCGGGCGTTCGCCTGAACACGCTCATGGCGGTGATGGACGTCCTCGGCATGACTTTTCGCATTGATGACGTGGAGGCGGTGTCCGCAACGCCGCAGGCTGAAACCCCACCTCTTCTCACCGACGATTTGCCGGACTACCTCCTCTAATGAACCCTTTTGCCCACCTCCACCCGCACCGGGTGATCGCTCTTGTCGAGGAGGTCCTCGACGTCCGCGCCGAATCCATCTGCCGTCCCCTCACCAGTTACATCAACCGCGTGTTCGAGGTGCAGTTGGAAAACGGGGAGGCCGTGGTGGTGAAATTCCACCGTCCGGGACGGTGGACCGTGGACGCGCTGTCTGAGGAACACGATTTCGTTTTGGATCTTGCCGCCGCAGATATCCCCGTGGTGGCCCCCATGGAAGATGAAGACGGCAACACCCTTTTCGAGGACGAGGGCATCTGGTTTGCCATCACCCCCCGCAAGCGGGGCCGCCCTTTCGAAGATCCAACCCCGGCCACTTGGCAGGACTTGGGGCGCACCCTGGCCCGGGTGCATGTCGTGGGCGATGAAGCCGAATGCCAACACCGCCTGCACTGGCATCCCGAAGAGGCCACCCTGCGTCATTTGGATTACATCCTTGAACACGCCAAAGGGGGCGAGGAGTTTCTGGATCGCTACGCGGATTTGGTCGAAGAAATGGTGGAGGCCATTTCCCCGTTGTTTGATGAGGCGGATTTCACCCGCCTCCACGGCGATATGCACGTGGCCAATTTGTTCAAACGCCCCGATGAATCCGGCATTTACCTGATCGATTTCGACGACATGTGTTTCGGACCGCCCGTACAGGACATCTGGATGCTCCTGCCCGGCACCGTGGCCGACAGTGGTCCGGAATTGGAGCACCTCCTCTACGGCTACCGGCAAATCCGGGAATTTTCCCCGCGGGAACTGGATTTGGTGGAACCGCTCCGGGCCATGCGTTTCGTCCACTTCACCGCTTGGTGCGCCCTGCAACAGGAGGATGGCGGCACCAACCGGCTTGCGGAGAATTTCGACGCCCCGGCCTGGTGGCGCAACGAGTTTTCCTCCTTACAGGATCAGCGCGAACGCATCCGCGAAATCAATCGAGTGTGAAAGGTTTCGATGAAGATTTGAGAGGATTACGAATGGTCACCCCTTTAAACCGTACCTCGTCCTCCCCGCCATACCACAGTTCGGCATCCACTTGGCTATCTGTGTCGAGAGCACCCCGGAACACATCCAGACCTCTCAACATATCTTTTTGGAATGTTGCCCCGGACTTAATCTCCACCGCAAGGAAATGCCGCCCCGCGCGGGTCATAAGCAAATCCACCTCATTATCATTTGAATCTCTGAAAAAGGAGAACAACGGACTTTTTCCCTGATGCAGCAGTTGCTTGTACGCATCGAGGATCAATAGATTTTCAAACAGCCCACCCCGCAAAGGATCTCGCTCCACCTGCTCTGGGGTTTCCAATCCCAGCAGCCACGCCGCGAACCCGACATCCACAAAATAAAATTTGGAGGCTTTCACCAGACGTTTGCGCAGATTGGCAAACCATGGACGAAGCTCAAAGAGAATATAAGAGGCTTTCAGCACGGAGATCCACTCACGAATCGTCGGTGCCGAAACACCAACATCATTGGCCAAAGCCGAAAAATTGACCAAATGCCCCACCCGACCGGCCATTAGCCTTAAGAACACCTCAAAAGCATCCAATTCCCGCAAGCGAATCAACTGCCGAATGTCACGTTCCACATAGGTGGCCATATAGGAACGGTAAAAACGCGCGGGCTCCAGACCAAATTCATAAATCCCAGGATAAAATCCCCGCAGGATCCAAGGCCAGGGTCGCGTCTCCTCCGGTTCATAGGCCCGCGCCTCCGAAAGTGTGAACGGATAGAGCTCCAGCACCGCCGTCCGCCCCGCCAAAGACTGGCTGATGGCCTGATGTACCTGCGGTTGGTGACTTCCGGTCAATATAAAACGTCCCGAACGGCGATCCTCGTCGATACGGCCCTGCACATAGCTGAGAAGCTCCGGCACCCGCTGCACCTCGTCCAAAATTACTCCCTCCTTCGCCTCGTCCAGAAAGCCGCGCGGATCATCTTTCGCCCTGGCCCGCACATCCGGGTCCTCAAGTGATCGGTACGCATGACCCGGAAAACACTGCCGCACAATCGTTGTCTTGCCCGACTGTCGGGGTCCCATCAAGGTCACCGCCGGGTATTCCCCCGCCGCTTTCTGTAGTTCATGCTTCAGTTCACGCTCAATCATGAAAACAGTGTAGCTTGGCACTCACAAATATGCAAATTAAAAGTTTAACTTTCAATTTGCATAAACGTACGGCTATTTTCCGGCCAGGTGGATTGACTCAATCAAACAGAAGCTTGAGCTTTAATCCACGAGTGTAAAAGGCCGTTCGTCGATGGCATGTACGCGGTGCAAATGCTCGGCCAGTTCGCGGGTGGGCACGCGCAAATGCCGTTGACGGCGTTCGGGATCGAGGTCGGAGGCGTTGAAATACAAGGGACGGTCTTTCTCGGCCTCTTCCAAGGCGGCGCGGGCTTCGGCTTCCACCTGCATCGCCCTGGCCGCTTCGATTTTTTTCGCGTCCACGGCACCCAAATTGGGTTCGACCCGGTCCCAGTTCGCGGCCATTCGCAGGACAAACAGCAGCGGATAGCGCCCGGGTTCCAAGGCCACCACCTGCTGATGGCTCACGGGCACGCCGTTGAGAATCCATTGAATGCGGGTGGCGGCGGTATAGCCGGCGTTGACGATCACGTGTTGGGCTTCTTCCACTTCAATCACGGTGTAGGCCAACAGGGTGATGTTGCGGTTTGGCGGCTTCAGGCCGCGGTTCAGGCGAATGCCCCCGTTGGGTCCTCGCCAATTGTCCGGCAGGTCCCGGAATTCAAGGGTTTCGCCGTCGATTTCCACCTGATCCCCGAGGGCGGGACGCAGGTCCAGAAAGGCCTCTGGCTCGACCATGGGATCGGTGACCATGGCGAATTTCAGGCTGTCGGTGAGAATCCATTCGCGGGGACTTTGGTTGGGCTCCAAGGGAATCACGGGCGTGCCCTCGGGCACTTCGAGATCTTCGGCGGGCGGGATGGCGACATAACCGCTGACCCCGGGACCGTCCCCATGCTGACCGGAAAACCGTCCCTCGTCGTCTTCATACAGGGGCTGACGGGGAATGCCGAACAAGGTTTCCACGGCATATTTATCCACGGCCACGCCCTGATCGTCGGGCAAATCCACCAAGGTCAAGGGGCCGTCGGTGGGATACCCTTCTTCCGGCAGCCGTAAAGTCAGGGCGGCATCCACGAAGTCGGCGAGATAGTCCCATGTGCGTACACGGGGAAGCTTGTGGGGCGGCGCGCGTCCGTCTTGATTGCCGTAATCGCCGTGGCCCACGTCTTTGGCCACCATGATATGACCCTGCCAGCGGGTGTTGGCGTGATAGTTGAGCAGAGAGGGGCGCACATGCAGGAACCATGTGCCCGCCCATTCGGTTTCGCCGTTGGCGTTCACGTGCAGGATGCTGTGCTCCATGGCGGGCTTTGCCCATTCCGGCACGGGCCAAGAGGGGGTTTCCCCGTGGTACACGATGGTGGCGATGGTGCGCTCGGGCCAAATCCAGGCCATGCGGAAGGGAAATTTTCCGCGCGAGGATTTGCCGAAGGTGATCCAGGGGGCGTGTTCAAACTCGGGCATGCCAGTGCGTTCGGCCACGTCTTTGAACAGCGCGGGGATCCGATCGCGGTCGGGCTCCGAGTAGTCCATGGCCTCGATTCCGGTATTGAAGAGGCGCAAATACACGATGGCGGTCTCGTGTTTGGCCAGCACTTTGCGCACGGCGGGATGCTCGCTCCAATCCTTGGAATCGGTATTGTTGGGCACCACCAGCATGGCCCGTATGCGCTCCACGCCGTCGGGAATCCAGACCATGATATCGGCATTCGTATGCCGCTCCCGGCGTTCTTCGATTCCCAGGGGCGGGGGAAGCTGCCAGCCCATTGGCCAATGCGGCGGCTCGGGCATGTTGTTCGGATCCGCCGACAGGTTGGCCAGAAACAGACAGGAAAGAAATGTAATCAGAATTGTACGCATGGGATTCCAGGTGTTGGGAGGATTAGGGAAGCATGAGTTCGAGCAACTCGCCGGTGGCCGGGCGTCCGTCTTCGCTGAGCCGGACCACGGCGTGGTCGCGGAAGCGGGCGGAAAACCCATTTTCGTTGGCGAGGGTGATTTCTTCATCATGGTCGTCCCCATAGCGGAGCAGGACCAAGTCGGAAAAGTCGGAGCCGTCGGGCAATGTTCCGGAAACGCGCACCGCAATCCCCTCCCCGGTTTCGGCCAAGCGTTCAAAACCGGTCACCACGGGCTCATTGCCTTCAAAGGGCGCGTAGAGGGCGGTGAAAACCGTGGACGGGGCCTCGCGTCGGGCCAGCACCAAAGAGGGTGGCGCGGTGGTCGGTCCCCCCGGAGGAATGCCGTGGAAGACGGTGGTGTCCCCGCTGCCGAGCATGTGCACATCCATGCCCACCCCGCGAGTCACAAATCCGCCGTGCCCAGCATCGCCTTCGGGTGTTTCCGAGCGAAGCGCGTAATTCAGACGCAAGGACCAGGTGTCTTCTCCGGCGGACAACTCGCGCACCTTACTGGGCGCGGGCGGGGCGTTGCGGATCCGATCTTCAAAACGGGAGCCTTCGTACAAAGCGATCCCGTCCAGGGCATCGGTTTCCGTCCAAGCCTCACCGGCCTTTGCAGTCATGGGCGACAAAACCTGCCATTCGTAACGCCGGGAAGTCTCGGCATCTTCGTTGCGCAGCCAAGTGACGTCGAGCATGTAGTGTTCGGCCAGCACCAGCGCCCGCTCGTGAGCCACGCCGGGATAGGTGCCGTCCGCCCGCACCGCGACGAAGCGAACATCCAGGGCGTTCTCGAGATTGGCGCGATAGCGGTGACCGACGGTGCCGTCATCTCCGCGGGCCACGGGTTGGGCCTGCAAATTGTCCACCACCACCCCGGAATGACCGCGCACGCTGTCCCGCCAAGCGTTGCCGCCCGCATAGCCCCGGCCCGTGCCCCAGGCGTTGAGCACCATCGGCGCATTGAAGGCGTGATAGGCCATCAGGGTCATCGGATCGTGCACGTAATGCACGTAATAGCGGGAAAACTGTAGCGCGGCCGCCGGTTTGGGACCCATCCAGTAATTTTCCGAATGATCCTGTCGCAAAAAGGCGAAACCGCGGTCTTTGGCCACATACGAAGGCGTGGGCAACGGCGGGGTGACCTCGTTGGGATCGATGGGTTTCAGATTGAAAAACAAAGTCGGATAAAAGCGTTCCTCGCCGGGCTCCCGCAGGGCCGCGAGGAAAAAGTCATATCCATCTTCCGGCCAGCGGTGGTGTCCGGCCTCGAACCAGAAATCCACCAGCATTTTGGCCATGGGGCCGTTCATACGCGGTTGGGTGACCCGACGCGTCCCCCCGGAACCATTGGGCAGATATCCCGTCACCACCGTATGTTGAACCGGGGCTTCATTGTCCCGGAACGGCGATCCTTTGGCATCCCCGTGTGTGAGCCGGGCAAAGGTGGGCATGCCTCCGCCCCAATCGATGGCGGGCAGAGAAAGGTCCAGTGTATTGGCCCGCAAATGGGAGCGCATGGTAATGCCCGTTTCGCTCACATACCCATAGCCCATTTCGCCCAGGCCCAAATTTTCGAGGGCCTCGCACCAGAAAATCATGGAGCCGGTATTTGAATAAAATTTACCGAACTCCTCCATGTAAAAACCCTGGTCTCCCAGGTATTCGTCAAAATACCATTTCCAGCCGCCTTCCGCGTTGAACATGGCCCGGATCAGGTCCTCGTCCCCCAACGCCACCGCTTGGAGATGGGTGCCAATGGGCCGCGGCCAATGCATGTTCGGCAACCAACTCATGCGGTCGTACTGAAAATGCGGATGACGGGGCGGATGCCCGTCGAGATGAAACTGGATGTAGGTTTTGAAATATTTTTGCACGCTCTCATGCTCACCGGGCGTCAACCGGTCATACAACACATCGTACCGCAGCGCATCCTCGGTGCGCTCGTCCCGCATGTGGCGGTCCCCGGCCGAAGGCATGCCCTCGTTCCACTCCAGGGTTGCCGGATCCTTGTCCCAAGTCAGCGGTTCCGGCTTGCGCCCCATCGAATTCCGCAAGGCCCGCAATTCCCGTTCCGCGACCCCTTCATCCTGCATCACGTAAACACGAAACATATCCTCCAGAATCACCGGCCCATTCAGTTCCCCGCTCAGAGAAAGGGTCCGTTCCAATTGACGTTTCGCATCGGGATCATTTTCAATGCGTTCCCGAATCGCGGCCGCCTCTTCCGGCGTCCACAACATAAACGGGCGTTCCGTGGCAGATACAGTGCAAATGGTCATGACAGATAGAAATGAAATCAAGGTTTTTCGAAGCATAATCGGAATCCAATCGGAGGGTTTTTGATAGATATTTGACAATAAATTATTGCGAGGCTTAAATTTACCACACGATTGAATTCAAAAAAAGCGAAAAAATTAAAAAAATCCGTTCGTCGAATGTGTTGTGATTATGACGATACAAAAGGACCTACGGATGCCGGGGACACGGCCTGCGGATCTCCGGAATGGAATGTAATTTTCATGTTTTGTCGGAAGTGTTGCCTGTTTTTCTCACATCCCCTCCGTGCCTTTGTGCCTCTGTGAGCGCCAATACCCAATGATGAGTGTGGAATGTGGAGTGCGGAGTGACAAAACCCAAGATCAGTGGAAATCAGTGTAATCAGTGGTTGATTTCCCAAAATGCATTTCAAACAGGTCCTACCCCCTCCAGAGACACAAGCCAACTGACATTCCATTTGCACTTTTGCCGGAGGGGGTGTAAATTAACCATAAGACTCCACCCTCCCCTGCTAAACGCCCAAAACGGAATCCCCGCCATGATCAAAACATTTGCACTCCTGCTTTCCGTCTCCATGACGACCCTGCTTGTCGGCAGTCCGGCCTTCGCGCGCACTCCGCCGCAAACACAAAGCGTACGTGCCCAGATGTCGCGCATCATCATTCCCGAACTCAAGGTCGAGCAAGCCAAAGTTTCGGATGTGCTGGCCACCTTGGTCCGCATCAGCCGGGAAGCGGATCCGAATGGCATCGGCGTGAACATGATCCTCATGGAGCAAACCATTGCCGGTGACATCCCCAAAATCACCCTCGACATTCGCGGGGTCAATATGTTGGACGCCTTGGATCTGATCACCGATATGGCCGGCCTCAGCCACCGGGTCGACCGCAACATCGTCATGGTCGAAGGCCGAGGAAAAGGCAATCTCGAAACGCGGTTTTATGCGGTGGATCCCTCCATGTTCACCACGAGAATGAAGGCAGCCGAACGCCGCTAGCAGAATGATGGCGGGACAAAATGATGGGGATTTGGCAGAGGACAGAATGATGAGATGACAGAATGATGGGGAGGGAAACTCCGCACTCCGCACTCGACATTCGTCATTCGTCATTCGAAATTCGTCACTCCCCACTCCGCAATCCGCACTCCGAACTCCGCCCTCCTCAAAGATTGTCAGTGGAAAACTTTTTTCCGGCTTCGCGGGCCCATTCATAGGCATGGGCCAAGGCCTCTTCCAGCGGACGGTGGTTCGTATTCGCGGCGTAGGCCCGATAAATGCCGGCATTGGACATGGCCGCGTCCGAAAGCGTGCAAGCACCGGCGATCACGGCCACTTTCGCGCCGGAAGCCCGGGCCAAACGCGCAACCCCGGACACCACTTTTCCGTCCAAACTTTGATCATCCAAACGCCCTTCTCCGGTGATCACCCAATCGACACCTTCGGTTTTTGCCTTAAGTCCGGTCAATTGCATCACCGCGTCAATCCCCCCCACCAAATCCGCGTCCAAAAAAGCCATCGCCCCCGCCGAAAGTCCGCCCGCCGCGCCCGCGCCCGGGATTTCGGCGATACGTTTCCCCAGTTCGTCCCGCAACACCCGATCGAAAACGGACAATGCCGCCTCCAGTTGCCGAACCGCATCCGGCCCCGCCCCTTTTTGGGGGCTAAAGACGGCCGCCGCACCTTTTTCGCCCAACAGCGGATTGGTCACGTCACAGAGCACTTCCACCTTCGGGACCTTTGTCCGGGAATCCGGTGGCTGTATCCGGCGCAGCTTTACCAAACCCGCGCCACCGTCCGGGATCGGGTCCCCGGCATCATCCAAAAGCCGCCACCCCAGAGCCATGGCCATGCCAGATCCGCCATCCACGGTGGCGGAGCCTCCCACCGCCAACGAAATCTTTTCCGCCCCCCGTTGCATCGCGTCGGCAACCAATTCCCCCACCCCGCGGGTGGTGGTGCGCAGCGGATCGCGCTTTTCCTCTGGCAGTAGCGTCAGTCCCGCGCACACGGCCATCTCCACCAAGGCCTCTTTTTCTTCCGGCCACCAAAGATATTCGCCCCGCACTCGCATGTCCGGCAGGGGACCGGTCACCTCCAAGGCAATGCGCGTCCCCGGACGTTGGGCCTCGACGATCTCCAACGTCCCCTCCCCGCCATCCGCCATCGGACACATCCACACCTCCGCATCCGCACAAACCGACAAGATGCCCTCCCGCACCGCCTGACAAGCCTCCAAAGCCGTCAGCGACCCCTTCCAGGAATCCATGCAGATGACGATTTTCATTTTCCGTTGGTGCCCTTCAGTTTCCAAATTGAGCCCAAATCCTTTGCGCAAACCATGGCGCGTTTGCACAGGTCTTCCGTAAAGGGTTCCGCGTCCAATTGTTCCGACAGTTGCCGATAAAGGTTCCGGTGGGCCGGCTCCATTTCCTTGGGATCTTCCGATGTTTCCCCGGTATAATAGAGGCGAAGGGAGGCAATCCCTCGCTCCAACACTTGTCGCACGTGGGAAATGGCCGGTTCCCACAAGCCCAAGGGCAACAAAGCCTCCGCCGCCTTCCGCTCCGCTTCACCGGCCTGCCAATGTTCCACGGCTTTTTCGGGAAACCGAACCGGACGAAGCGGCGCCGAAGGCTTGCTCTGCAAACCCGGATACCCCTCGCCTGCGTGCAACGATTCCAAATCGGCGGACAAAGTCAGCAAGCCCATTTCCTGTAATTTCCGGATCGCGGCCAAAGTCTCGGTGTTGATCACCACCGACGGACCCTCCGCGACTCGCCCGGCCCGGTCTTCCAAGGCCCGGAGGTCGCTGTCGGGCCGGGCCACCACCACCGTGGCCCCGGTTTTGGCATCCCGTTCGATACCCTGAATACGGTCCCCGTGCCGCCCCAACAGCTCCGAGGCCACCTTCGCTTTGGATGACGGACGGGGCGCGCTTTCCCGCGCCTCCCCATCGCCCACCAAGTCCCGAATCCGCTTGAGAAACGCCTCCCGACCCGACTCCGTTTTCATCGACGCATCGAATGCCTTGCCGTCCAACACCGAATCCGCGAGCGCCGTTTTGTAGGCCAACTTGCCCAACATGCTTTCCTCGATCGAATTTTCCGTGACCAAATGAATCACCTGCACGCTGCGGGTTTGCTGTTTGCGCCAGGCCCGCGCGATGCGCTGCTCCAGTTTTGCGGGATTCCAGGGCAAATCCAAATTGATGACCACGTTCGCATTTTGCAAATTCAGCCCCACTCCGCCCGATTCCGAGGAAAGGAACACCCGACACTCCGGATCCTTTTTGAAACGCCGGATGTTTTCGCGCCGTTTTTGCTGGGGAATGGTGCCGTGGTGCTCGGTGTAGCCCACGCCCTCCGCATCCAGCAGCTCCATCACCAAATTCAACATCCGCACCCATTCCGAAAAAATGATCACCTTGTTGTCCGGTTCCTGAAACAGCTCGTCCAGAATATCCTTCAATTCCTCCAACTTCGGACAGTCCCGACAGTCGGCGTCCAGAATATACGGGGTATCGCAAATCATGCGCATACAGGCCAAAAGGCGCTGCATCTTTTCCAACTCCTCCTTGCGCAATCGGCGAGTCTTGAGAATATTCAACAACTTCGCCACTTGCGCTTCCAGATCCTCGTACCGCATCCGCTGTTCCGCGGTCATCTCCACATAAAACGTTTTCTCGGTGCGGTCCGGCAAATCCGTTTCCACCTCCGCCTTGCGCCGCCGGAGCATCACCGGGCTTACCCGCCGATGCATGCCCGGCAAATCGCCGGGTTTCATGCATTTTTTATCCTCGTCCCAGAGCATGAACTCCCGATGAAAACGATCCAAGGTGCCGAACACATGCGGATCCACGAATTCCACCAGCGAATACAACTCCTCCACCCGGTTTTCCAACGGCGTTCCCGTCAACACAAACGCAAACGGACTCTGCAGACGCTTGATGGTTTTCGCCGTTTTCGTGGGCCAGTTTTTGATGCGCTGGGCCTCGTCCAGCACCACCAAATCCGGTGCGAAAAGTCGATTGATGTCCTCCACATCCCCCCGAATCTGCTCGTAATTGCAGAGCAAATACGGGTGATCGCCCCGATACAGCTTCAGTCGGTCATCCCGGGGGCCAAACACCAATTGCGCCTTGCGTCCGGTGAACATTGCCAACTGATCCTCCCACTCCCCCTTCAGGGAGGCCGGACTCACCACCATCACCCGTTTCACCCGGCCCAGGTCCCGCAAAAGTTCGGCGGCGGCAATCGCCTGCACGGTTTTGCCCAACCCCATCTCGTCCGCCAGCAAAGCCCGCCCGTTGAACGCCAAATGCATCATCCCCTCTTTTTGATACGGATACAGCGGTAGATTCACCGGATTGTCTCCCCGCTTGCCCGCGGCCACATCCGCCTCGAACCCGCGACGCAACCGCGCCAAATCCGACCGACGGATTTCGCGCTCCGCCCACACGTCCATATGGGCGGATAAACGCACTTTGGCCCGCAACGCCGGGGACAATTCCTCCACCGCCGCCCGAACCGCCGGCAAACTTTCCGCCACCGATGCCAAGGCAAACCCCTCCGCGTCGAAAAACGGTTCCTGGGTCTGCATGATCTTCGGAGAAATCTTGAGGGAACGCAACCAACGCATGCGCGGCGTTTCCCCGGTCACATCCACGAAAATCTCCTCTTTCAAGGACGGTTGACCCACTTGACGCTTGAAAAGGCCTGTACGGCGATGGGTGATGAACTGAAACACCCGCTCAATGTGTTTGCAGGTACCCAGCCGGTTCATCTGAAAATCCATGCACGAACAACTGTTCAAACCCCGTCCCTCCAAGTCCCGGATTTCAACCGTGTATCCCGTATCCCACTGTGTGGAAGATACCTCATACACCCCCCGGAACTGATCCACCTTTTCAATCACCCGCACCTCCGCCAGCTCCTCCAGCGCCGTCCGACGCCGAGACTCCACACACTCCGCGTCATTCATAATCGGCGGCAACGGCGGCAGTTTTTTCGCTTTTTTCGACTTCGATGTTTTGGAGGTTGTTTTGGAGGAGGCTGCGGATTTATTCATGGAAATTTTCCTAACAACCCATCATCCAATTGCAAGATCATCTGTTTTCGGATTGTATTGTAGCGCGACAGTCCCTGTCGCGAACGGCAGCTTATCGGCAAGGGACTGCCGATCTACAGCCAAAAGACGACTCCCGACAAAACATGGTTGCTTGACAAACCCAAAGGAAAAGGATTCAAAGTGCCTGTGTCCAACGATCTCCCAAATTTTTTAAGCCCTCATGACGGCAAGGTTCAAATTCTCAGCAAAGAAGCCTTTTGCGCGTTATTTTCCTATCAAAATCCTCGACCATTCCTTGCACAATTGGACGAAGTGGACAAAGTCATTCGCGATCATGCACCCCACATTCACCAAGGTGCATTCAACAATGTGCACGGTGCATGGTACGAATGGATACCTTCAAGACCATCGTTGGGTTTGCCGCCACGAAAACCAGCTTTCGCCCCGACAGGCGCTTGCAGATTCCACATGAAGGCAGCCTAATGAAAGCCATATACGCGCATTTGGTCACTCGGGAATGGGAACTGAAGCCACGGGGACTCAAATACTTGGCCATCGCCTGTAAAGTAGGCGAACCCGACCGCAGAGCCCTGAAAACCGTTGCCACCCACTCAATCACCACGGTCACGGACCTCCCCAAAGCCGCCGTCGATGAGGTCTACAGGATTAATTCGTTCGATGAGCTAAACGCATTTTTGCAGGCTGAAATCCTCCAGCCGAGCTAATTGCGTTTGGATGGCGACACCCAGAGCTTCTGCCAATTGCACGGGAACCGCATTTCCGATTTGCCTCCCCACACTCGTCAGGGTGACTTTCTCATATTTCGCACAGTAAAACCGCCAATCGGCAGGGAACCCTTGTAAAGCCGCCAATTCAAGTGAGTTCAGTCCCCGATTTTCGGTTGGATGGATATACCGACCTTTCGCGGGATTGTATGCCGCGGTTCGGATCGTCACCGAAGGTTGGTCCAAACGTAATCGTCCAAACGTGTCCTGACCCTGGTGCTTTCCGGTTTTCCAACAATTTGGCCGCATATCCATGGGCAAAACATGAAAATTTTCCCCGGGACCGATTAAACGCATTCTCGCGCGAACAGGCTCGGAAATATTCATCACCACGTTGTCCGGCCGCGCCAAGTCCGACTCGGAAATGCTCTGGAAAGCATCCCCCACCGTCCGCCAAAGCGGAACCATTTTTTGGCGACGTCGCCCGGTTTGAAAGCAAAATTCGCGATAGAGGTCAACGGATTTGAAATGGGTGGGTGCCGGCAATGCGGGGGCGGGTCCGTTTTTCAAGCCCACCAAGATGAACCGATTCCTTTTTTGGGGAACACCATAGTCGGCCGCATTCATAATGCGATAGGTCAACCCGTATCCCAGACCGCTGAAACATGACTGCATGTAAGCGAGAACTTCTTTGTGCTTTTGTTGCGTGATCCCCACAACGTTCTCAAAGATAAACGCTTTCGGCATCAAGCCGGTGACAATTCGCACGAACTCCTGAAAGAGATCTCCCCCGTTTTTCTCATCCGTCACCCCACCTTTTTTCCCAATATTGCTAAAGGGTTGGCATGGGGCGCCTCCAACGACCAAGGCGGCTTCCCCTTTTTTTAGATTGGCCTTTTGCAGGATCTCATCCACTTCAACGTAACGTACGTCTCCAGACCTCTCCCCCTCGACAATCGTCCATTCCTGTCGATTTCTGCGCAGGGTTTCTTTGCAGTCTTCATTGACCTCAACGCATGCCACCGTTTCAAACCCCGCATTCTCCAAGCCGATGTCAAGCCCCCCCGCTCCGGTAAACAAACTGACAACCTTGCCGCCGGTGCATCGGGGTTTTTCAGCCAGCCCATCCGTGGCCACATACCATTCATTCTCAAAACTATTGTATAGGAATTCCTCCAATCCCTCCCAACTGATGTCACGGGTGCCATAGTATGCGGCAGGTTCACGAACCTCTTCGCGGTTTACATCGGAAATCCGCTGTAACACGTCTGCGGGCAATTCGATTTTTTCACCTCCAATGGCATGAAAGGCCTGAAGAAAAAAACGGGCGCTGAAAGAACCCCGAGACAGCTTGTTGGCAATGGCCGCCTTGCTTTCATTGACGCCAATTTTTTGCAAGCGACTCCGAAGTTCTTCAGTCGTCACGCCCTTCCTGGACATTTCTTCCTTCAACAAATCCCTGGCAATCGCGTTCCATAAAAATGATGTGTGTTTTGAGTTCATGCCGGTATCAAATATGATAACCGGCAAAAGGCAAGAAAAAGTTTTAATTTTATGCATTCGGCAGGTGATCGGCAAGGGCCTGCCGATTCAAGGTTTTCGGTTGCAGGTTGAATGTTCATACACGGTTCGAAATCCAACGTCATTCGGCGTCCCGGATTTATCCGGCTTCATGCCCGTGCCTTCAGGCACTGGCGAGGGCGAAGGGGGAGGCAACGCAACCCTGGCAGCCCCCCATGCTCCGCAACACAGGGGCGAAAGCCCGCTGTGTCGAAACCTTATAAAAGGTCTGTCGATTTATAGAAACGAAGATTTTTTAACCGCTAATCGGCGTTAATCTTGCGCTAATATTAACCAAATATGTATTTTTATCAGCGTAAGATAAGCGAAGATAAGCGGATTCCTTATGCTTTTAAGAATAAATCAACAGGCCCTAAATCCGGAACTCGTAACGCTCATGCTATCCGTGCATCCGTGGTTCCTTCTTTCAAAACCCAAGCCACAACCCAAGATCAGTGGATATCAGTGTAATCAGTGGTTTCCACAACACATCCTAAGATTCTGTGTATTCCGTGTATTCCGTGGTCCGAAGTATAATCCATCGGTCAGCAGAAGGTGATCGGCAAGGGACTGCCGATCTACGTTTGCAAAACAATTTCAGGAAATCATTTGCCAAAGCCCGGGGAATCATGGACAATGAACCTATGGAAATCGAACCGGAATATATCCCCCCTCCCAAACACGAATACCGAGAACAACGCCGAACCACGATGGTTTCCGCGCGTCCCGGCCCTTTGGCCATGATCGTCTTCGGCGGTTTGGCCATTGTCATCGGCGCGGTCCTGTTGTTTTTCATGTTCTGGCTCGCACTCGCCTTCACCGCCATCGGCCTGATCGCGTTGGGCATCCAAGCCATACGGCGGCTACTCACGGGCAACAAGGGCAACGCTGGCCAAAGCCATTCCCAAAGCCATTCAACGGTGCGCATCCAGATCGGACGCCGTCCGCCGGATTAATTCCCGACAATCAAAATCGTCAGCCGCTTGGGACCGTGCGCGCCGAGCACCAAAATCCGCTCGATATCCCCGGTGCGGCTCGCACCGGTGATGAAGGAAACGAAAGAAGGCGGATTGTCCCCATACCGCTCCCGCAAAAGATCGAACGCCGCCAGCATGTCGGGCAACAGTTGATCCAGGGTGGCAATCACCACGTGATGCGGCGGCAACACGCTCAAGGCCCGCCCGCCACAGCCTTTTCCGGTCACAAAAACGGAACCCGTCTGGGCAATCAAGGCCTCGCAGGACGTCACCCCCGCCTCCACCTGCTCCAAATCCGCCGTCCCCGGTTCGTCATCGGTCCAAAGAATCGGCACCTTCAACGACGTCAACACCGAATTCGTCAGATCGTTGCGATGAGAGGCGATTTGCCGCCAGCCCTCGGTTTTGGCCAAATCCGCCAAAAAAGCCCCGGCGGCAGCCAAATCGGGCAGCACCTCGACTTCGGCCTTCAGTTTGGCCGCGAGTTTCCGGAACTTTTTCAAGCGCGCCTCCGGGGTGGCGCCTCCGTCGGGCAGAAATCCCCGGGCCTTCCGCACATCCCGAACGCCCTCCCCCGACACCGCTTTCACGCCCGCATGACTGGGGACCGACAAGGCCTCGCGCACGCGACCCAGAATTTCCTCGCGACCACTCATGACTTGCCCTCCTCTTGTTCCCGCTCTTGCGCCTGCCATTGCTTCATAAAGGATTTTGGCGCCGGGGCGGGCAAATCCCGACTCGCCGTCCACGCTTTCAGCGGATCGAGCTTCCGTCCCTTGAACGGAAGCCACAATTTCGCCCCGAAGCGCATCAAACCTTCACTGCCGCGATAACGCTTGGGATGGGTCATGACCTTCGCGAATTGCCCGAACATCCACCGCTCCATCTTGCCCCCTTTTTCCTGAACGGCGTTGCGACGGTTCCGCATCAAATGATGGTGTAAGTCGATTTTCACCGGACAGGTCTCGCTGCAGGCACCGCACAGCGAACTGCTGAACGACAAATGCTTGTAGCTTTGCAGCCCCCGCAAATGGGGAGTGATCACCGAACCGATCGGCCCCTGATACGTGGTGCCGTAATTATGTCCGCCGATGTTTTTGAAAATCGGGCACACATTCAGGCAGGCCCCACAGCGAATGCAGCGCAAAGCGTCCCGCTGTTCCGGGTCCGCCAACAGCTTGGTGCGATGGTTGTCCAGCAACACCACGTGAAACTCCTCCGGACCATCCACCTCGCCGGGCTGACGCGGTCCGCCGATCATGGAATTGTAAGCCGTCAGCCACTGCCCCGTCCCCGCCGTGCCCAGCATTTGCAGCATCACCGACAGATCCTCCAACTTCGGCACCACCTTTTCAATGCCCAGCACCGCGATATGGACCTTGGGCAGCGAAGTGGTCAAGCGGGCATTGCCCTCGTTCTCGGTAATGGAGATCATGCCCGAGTCCGCCACCGCAAAATTCGCGCCGCTAATGCCGATATCGGCTTCGCAATACTTCTGACGCATCACCCGGCGGGCGATCATGGTCAATTCCTCGGGATCGGAACTGGGTTCGGTCCCCAACTTTTCCTCGAAAATTTGACTGATCCGGTCCCGCTTCAAATGCATGGCCGGAAACACGAAATGAAAGGGCGGCTCTTCGCGAAGCTGCACGATATATTCGCCCAAATCGGATTCCACCACCTGCATGCCCGCGGCTTCCAAGGCCGGATTGAGGTGAATCTCCTCGGTGGTCATGCATTTCGATTTGATGATGTTCTTTGCCCCATGCTCCTTGCAAACCCCAAGAATATAGTCCACCGCCTCTTTCCCGTTTCCGGCCCAAAACACCCGCGTTCCCCGCGCCTCCAGCTTGTCCGCAAATTCCCCCAACAGCGTGTCCAAATTTTCAATCGCCTCCCATTTGATCGCGGCCGCGGTTTGGCGGGCCTGCTCGAAATCCCCGAACATGGCTTCGGTGCCCCCCCGGGTGTTTTCGTAGCCGTGCAAGGCGTCCTGCATCCATTGACGATGCTCAAAATCCGCGGTACTGACGGCGGAATCCTCTTGAAATTGGTGGGCGGGTGTATCGGAAGTCATGGCAAATCCCTACCCGCCAATTCCCCGCATGTCAACGCGCGGAATTGATGCAATGAAGAAAGCAGGATCATGCACTTTGAGGGAAATTCCACCCGAATCCGCCCCCTACGCCCCAGCCGATGCGGAGATCGGCGCTCCTTTCCACCCCGATTTCCCTCAAAGTACATGATCCTGACAAATGTTCCGAGCGTCGGAAGCTGAAATCTTTGGGCTTCCGACGCTCGGAACATTTGATTTGAAGCAGGTTTCATCCGCAACCGAAAAAAGGGGAAACCAACGGATGGCTACGCCGGACAACGGATCACGACAGCGTGTATCTTTTTAACCTGCGGATGCCAGGACACGGCCTGCGGATGCTCTGAAACCTACAGACCATGCACTACAGTCCATTCTAACGAATAAAACCTGTCTTTTGCCTCCAAGGGAATTTACATGCCATGCCGAAAGATCCGCAGGCCGTGTCTCGGCATCCGCAGGTCATTTTGAATCATAATCATATTCACAATCATCATCGACGAATCATTTCTGTATCATCTTCATCCGGAGAATTCTAAAGTCCCTCCCCAATCCGTGTGAATCCGTGCACATCCGTGGTTCCCTTCCCCAACACATACTTCACCCAATCTTAAATCAGTGCATATCAGTGTTATCAGTGGTTGATTTTTATTCATGCTGGAAAATTTAATTTCTATAGAAATCGAACTCTACTGAGTTTACCTTTGGGTTTTGAAAATCACACCCTAAAGGGTGCTCGATGACTATCCGACTAAAGTCGGGACTAGGGCCCACCCAATCCGTGCACATCCGTGGTTCCCTTCCCGAAACCCAAGCCCCAACCTCGGATCAGCGTCCATCCGTGTCCAGCACTTCGGCAAGGTGAAGGCAGCGCATGGGGATCTTTTGTTTGTCGAGATAGCCCTGCATCTGCAACATGCAACTGGGATCGTTGCTCACCAGGTATTCGGCGCCGGTTTCCCGGGCGGACACGCATTTGACCTGGGCCATGGAGGTGGAGATTTTGGGAAACTTCACGGCAAAGGTGCCCCCGAATCCACAGCAGCTCCGCGCTTCCCGCATTTCCACGAGTTCCAAGTCCTTCACCGCCCGCAAAAGGGTGCGGGGCTGATGGTTGATTTTCAGTTCCCGGAGCCCATGACAACCGTCATGAAAGGTGACCTTATGCGGAAAACGGGCCCCGACATCCCCTACCTTGAGCACATCCACCAGAAATTCGGAAAACTCCCGGGTTTTTTGGGCAATTGCTTTGGCCGCTTCTTCTTCGGGCTGACCCTGAAAAAGCTCCAGATAAAAATGACGCACCATGGCCCCACAAGAACCGGAGGGCACCACGATGGCTTCGCTGTCGGCAAACACCTTCAGAAAATGACGGGCCACTTGCCGGGCCTCGTCCTCGTATCCGGTGTTCATGGCCGGCTGCCCGCAACAGGTTTGATCGCGGGGCACGTGAATCTCGTGACCGAGTTTCTTCAACACGTTGGCCACGGCAAAACCGATGTGGGGTTGCAGTTGATCGACGTAACAGGGAATAAACAGTGAAATGCGCATGAGGGATGCGTTACACCAAATCCATGGAAAAATCCACGGGAAAAGCTCTACCAGGAAAATGTGCTACGCTCATGGCGCAAACCGTGACTGCGTCCATGCACATATCCACTCCCTTGGTGACGTTCTTCAACCACTGTAGATGTCTGAGACGGCACACGAATTTGCCCTTCGACCCGGGAAGAGGTTCCCGGATACGGACGGAAGGTAATGACCGGTCCGGCATAGCCCCCGCGGCGCGTGGTATGGCTTCGGGTACGATACTCAATCGGAGGCTGATAAGTCGTCCGTTGAAATTGCGCCTCGAATTGGGCTTGTTGGGCCTGTGCCTCCGCAATCCGCACCCGCCGCTCCAGTTCCGCCAAACGTTGGCGATTCACCTCTCTTTCCGTCTCACGGGCGACCTCCAATCGGGCCAATTGATAGGGGCCGCTTACATCCACCTCGGGAAAGCGTTCCTGAAACCGGGTCCAAATTTCGAGTTTTTCATGCGGCGCGCGGAATTCGTATCCGGGATCTTCCAGCACCGCCTTCCTCAAGGCCTCGCCCTCCCGAATTCGTTCCGCACGGGCTTCCGCTTCGGCCTGCTTGCGGGCTTCGGCCTTTTCGGCGCTCACCAAGGAAACGTACACCACGCGGTCGTTTTTTAGCCGCACCTCCCCGCGGTCAAAGGTGAACCAAGCGGTTTCCTCGGTTTCAATGCGAGAGTTCGGCTCGCCAAGGATTCGTACAACATCATCGGCGCTGTCGCCCATACGCACGGTTTCGGGACGCGCATCTTCGGCCACACTCCAAGCGGCGGCAAACAAACAGGTCAATAAAATAAGCGGAAGTTTCATGGCACAATCCGGGTTTGGGCTCCATTCACCCCATAATCTAATCTTGAAGAGAGATTTTGCAATCTTTCAAGGAACATGGTGTCATTCGGTGTCCCTCCTGGCATCGCCTGTGTAAGGAGTGGCATCCCGTTGGGATGCGGATTTGGGGGGGCGCGAAATCCAGGGGTTTCACCCCTGGCTGGAGGGTGGCATCCCTTTGGGATGCGGGCTCCGATGTGGCATCTATTCCCGAACGACCCCAACGGGGTCACAATCGTTATACCGGGGTAAAACTTGGGACAAAGGTATTCCCCCTTTGCCCCTGCCGGTGCGGAGACCGGCGCTCCCGTCCCCGTGGCCCCAAAAGCCAAGCACAACCCCGGCATCAGTGAAAATCAGTGTTATCAGTGGTTGAATTTCCCAATATTCAAGTCTTGCCCTTCCACCCATCCCGCAGGGTGGCGGTGCGGTTCCAGACCGGCGCGTCCGGACGGCTGTCGGGATCGGGGGTGAAATATCCGACCCGCTCAAACTGTACCGGGGTTTCCGGCGGAAAGCCCGCCAATCCGGGTTCCAGCTTGGCCTGAACCACTTGCAACGACTCGGGGTTGAGAAATTCGCGAAAATCCTTGTCTTCCACCGCGTCGGGCTGCGCCTCGGTGAACAGGCGGTCATAGAGACGCACTTCGGCGGAAAGCGCGTGCCGGGCACTGACCCAATGAATGGTGCCTTTGACTTTGCGACCATCCGGCGTTCCCCCGCCCCTGGATTCGGGATCCCACACACAGCGGATTTCCTCGATTTCGCCCTGATCGTTTTTGACCACGCTCTGACAGGTGATGTAGCAGGCGGCCCGCAAACGAACCTCCCGTCCCGGTGCCAAACGACGGAATTTTCCGGGCGGATCTTCCATGAAATCTTCCCGATCAATATACAATTCCCGACAAAACGGCACCTGACGGGTCCCGGCTTCGGGATTTTCGGGGTTGTTCACCGCTTCGAAAAACTCTTCGCCATCCTCGGGGTAGTTTTCAATCACTACTTTCACCGGATCCAACACCGCCATCCTTCTTTCGGCCACGCGGTTGAGTTCCTCACGCACGCAAAACTCCAACAGAGCGAAATCCGTGAGGCCGTTGAATTTGGTCACCCCCACTTTTTCACAAAAGGCCCGAATGGCGGCGGGTGGATAGCCCCGGCGGCGCATCCCCACCAAGGTGGGCATGCGGGGATCGTCCCAGCCGTTGACCTCACCTTCCCGCACCAGTTCCAGCAGCTTCCGCTTGCTCATCACGGTGTTGGTGATGTTCAGGCGGGCAAACTCGGTTTGCTCGGGCAGCGGCTTCGGCAGGGTCACGTTTTCCAGAATCCAATTGTACAGGGGACGGTGCACCTCGAATTCCAAGGTACACAGGGAATGGGTCACCCGCTCGATGGCATCTTCCAGGCAGTGTGCGAAATCATAAATGGGGTACAAACACCACGTGTCGCCGGTCCGGTGGTGGGTGGCGTGGCGAATTCGGTAGATGGCCGGGTCCCGGAGGTGCAAATTGGGGCTGTCCATGTCGATTTTCGCCCGCAGCACATAGGTGCCGTCGGAAAATTCACCGGCTTTCATGCGACGAAACAGATCGAGGTTTTCGGCCACGGAACGGTCCCGATGCGGGCTGGGGGTTCCCGGACGGGTGGGGACGCCCCGGTATTCTCTGAATTCTTCGGGCGTCAGGGTGCACACATAGGCCAGGCCTTTTTCAATCAATTCGGTGGCGAAGGCGTACATCTGTTCGAAATAATCGGACGCGAATTTGGGTTCGCCATCCCAGTCAAACCCCAGCCATTTCACGTCGCGGGCAATGGCATCGACGTATTCCTGGTCTTCCTTGACGGGGTTGGTGTCGTCGTAGCGCAGGTTGCACACGCCGCCGAACTCTTCGGCGACCCCGAAATTGAGGCAAATCGACTTGGCATGTCCAATGTGCAAATAGCCGTTGGGCTCCGGCGGAAAGCGGGTGCGCACGCTGTCGTGTTTGCCGGACGCAAGGTCGGCGGCAATCATTTCTCGAATAAAATGGGAGGGTTTTTCGGGGGTATCGTTCATGAGGAAGGTTCCAAAAGCGAAAGGGTTTTGCGAATGCGGGGCGCGAGGGTGGTCCGATCCAAAAGGGCAATGACGTCCAGTAATTCCGGACCCCCGGCCTGACCGGTCAACGCAACTCGAAGAGGTTGGTTCAGTTTGCCGTCGTCGAGTTCCAAAGTCTCCGCCACTTCTTCGCGGGCGGCGCCGAGGGTCTTTCCCGACTCCATCAAGGCGGCCATGCGGGACAAGGCATCCCGCTGCCAGGCTTTGCCCAGGCCGCGCTTCAAGGCATTGGGGTCCCGTTCGAAGTCGTTGTCCGCGAACATCCGCCAGGAAAACACGTCTTCGTAGGTTTGCAGACGCGGACGCATGAGGCGGGCGATTTTCACCAGACGATCTTCCGACAGAGCCATCCCCCACTCCGTGCGGGACAGCAAATCCCGGATATCGGCAAAATAAAAGGATTCCGGCAACTCCTGAAGGTACTGCCCGTTGAGATTCGCGAGTTTGCGAAGGTCCATTTGCGCGGGCGCGCGCTGAACCCGTTCCAGTTGAAACGCTGCAATCATTTCGTCGCGGTTCATTTTTTCGCGGTCATCCCCCGGAGACCAGCCCAGCAGGGTCAGATAATTGAACAAGGCCTCGGGCAGCACCCCTTTGGCACGGAAATCCCCGACAAAGGCATCGCCGTCCCGTTTCGAATAGGGTTTGCCCTGTTCGTTGACAATCATGGGCAAGTGGCCATAGGCGGGCACCGGACAGCCCAAGGCCAGGAAAAGGGGAATGTGACGATAGGTGTTTTCCACGTGATCGTCCCCGCGAATCACATGGGTGATTTTTTGACAGTCGTCATCGCAAACATTGGCGAGGTGGAAAACCGGGGAACCGTCCCCGCGCACAATCACCAGATCCTTCATGGAATCCAGCGGTTTGGCCAACTCGCCTTTCACGAGATCCTGAAAAACGATTTCGCGGCGTGTGTATTCAATTCGGTCCGCCCCCGCAGTCTCCAGCGCCGTTTCTCCGGCCAATATGGACGGAAGGGCCTCGGCGAGATCCAGCAACAGGGTTCCATCGGCGGCCAACACCTTGCCATCGGCCATGCCCGCCAGGCAACAGCCTCCCGGATCGGGTTTGCCCTTGCGGCTCACGCCCACGTACTGAATCCCCGTATGATCAATCCGCAGGGGCTCGCCCTCAAACAATTTGTGGCTCACCGGTCCGGCCTCACGCAGAAATCCGCCATACAGGGAAGCGGTTGTCGGGACCCGGAAAAACACCGCCGGCAGCTCCTCCGGGGTGCGGGCGTGCCTATAGGCGTTTCCGTCCGAAATCAATTTCTCTGCCGCCGCCAGGTGTTCCTCCACGCGGGCGGACTGAAACAGCGGCTCCTCGTCGGGACGGAGTTCCAGCCAGTCCAACACCCCCATGAGCGCGTCAATGGCCTCGGGCGTGCTGCGTTCGCGGTCCGTATCCTCGACACGCAGGAGAAAACGTCCCGACTGGGAGCGGGCAAAGAGATAGTTGAAGATGGCCACCCGGATATTGCCGATGTGGACTTGTCCGGTGGGAGATGGGGCAAAACGTACGCGTGGGGAAAATGTCATAAGTCTTCTCTTGTCAAATCCTCGCCGTCAATCAAGCGGGAAAGGAGGGAAAGCGCGGGGGCGTATCTCCGAAGGGGCAAATGTTCTGTTGTATTTAGGCGGAGAAATCGCCATTTGAAAAGGGATATGGTGTTTGTAAAGCCAGAAGATGGGGAAAAGCCTTCGGGGGAGACCGGACTCTTGATCTCACGCCGCCTTT